>NZ_JYGQ01000001.1:0-363249 GCF_000960025.1 Streptococcus mitis
CTTAAAAGGTGCAATTGCATCACTACCAGATGGACCTGCGTTGTATTAGCTAGTTGGTGGGGTAACGGCTCACCAAGGCGACGATACATAGCCGACCTGAGAGGGTGATCGGCCACACTGGGACTGAGACACGGCCCAGACTCCTACGGGAGGCAGCAGTAGGGAATCTTCGGCAATGGACGGAAGTCTGACCGAGCAACGCCGCGTGAGTGAAGAAGGTTTTCGGATCGTAAAGCTCTGTTGTAAGAGAAGAACGAGTGTGAGAGTGGAAAGTTCACACTGTGACGGTATCTTACCAGAAAGGGACGGCTAACTACGTGCCAGCAGCCGCGGTAATACGTAGGTCCCGAGCGTTGTCCGGATTTATTGGGCGTAAAGCGAGCGCAGGCGGTTAGATAAGTCTGAAGTTAAAGGCTGTGGCTTAACCATAGTACGCTTTGGAAACTGTTTAACTTGAGTGCAAGAGGGGAGAGTGGAATTCCATGTGTAGCGGTGAAATGCGTAGATATATGGAGGAACACCGGTGGCGAAAGCGGCTCTCTGGCTTGTAACTGACGCTGAGGCTCGAAAGCGTGGGGAGCAAACAGGATTAGATACCCTGGTAGTCCACGCCGTAAACGATGAGTGCTAGGTGTTAGACCCTTTCCGGGGTTTAGTGCCGCAGCTAACGCATTAAGCACTCCGCCTGGGGAGTACGACCGCAAGGTTGAAACTCAAAGGAATTGACGGGGGCCCGCACAAGCGGTGGAGCATGTGGTTTAATTCGAAGCAACGCGAAGAACCTTACCAGGTCTTGACATCCCTCTGACCGCTCTAGAGATAGAGTTTTCCTTCGGGACAGAGGTGACAGGTGGTGCATGGTTGTCGTCAGCTCGTGTCGTGAGATGTTGGGTTAAGTCCCGCAACGAGCGCAACCCCTATTGTTAGTTGCCATCATTCAGTTGGGCACTCTAGCGAGACTGCCGGTAATAAACCGGAGGAAGGTGGGGATGACGTCAAATCATCATGCCCCTTATGACCTGGGCTACACACGTGCTACAATGGCTGGTACAACGAGTCGCAAGCCGGTGACGGCAAGCTAATCTCTTAAAGCCAGTCTCAGTTCGGATTGTAGGCTGCAACTCGCCTACATGAAGTCGGAATCGCTAGTAATCGCGGATCAGCACGCCGCGGTGAATACGTTCCCGGGCCTTGTACACACCGCCCGTCACACCACGAGAGTTTGTAACACCCGAAGTCGGTGAGGTAACCGTAAGGAGCCAGCCGCCTAAGGTGGGATAGATGATTGGGGTGAAGTCGTAACAAGGTAGCCGTATCGGAAGGTGCGGCTGGATCACCTCCTTTCTAAGGATAAGGAACTGCGCATTGGTCTTGTTTAGTCTTGAGAGGTCTTGTGGGGCCTTAGCTCAGCTGGGAGAGCGCCTGCTTTGCACGCAGGAGGTCAGCGGTTCGATCCCGCTAGGCTCCATTGGTGAGAGATCACCAAGTAATGCACATTGAAAATTGAATATCTATATCAAATAGTAACAAGAAAATAAACCGAAAACGCTGTAGTATTAATAAGAGTTTATGACTGAAAGGTCAGAAAAATAAGGTTAAGTTAATAAGGGCGCACGGTGGATGCCTTGGCACTAGGAGCCGAAGAAGGACGTGACAAACGACGATATGCCTTGGGTAGCTGTAAGTAAGCGATGATCCAGGGATTTCCGAATGGGGGAACCCAACAGGTACTACCTGTTACCCGCATCTGTTAAGGATGTGAGGAGGAAGACGCAGTGAACTGAAACATCTAAGTAGCTGCAGGAAGAGAAAGCAAAAGCGATTGCCTTAGTAGCGGCGAGCGAAACGGCAGGAGGGCAAACCGAAGAGTTTACTCTTCGGGGTTGTAGGACTGCAATGTGGACTCAAAGATTATAGAAGAATGATTTGGGAAGATCAGCCAAAGAGAGTAATAGCCTCGTATTTAAAATAGTCTTTGTACCTAGCAGTATCCTGAGTACGGCGGGACACGTGAAATCCCGTCGGAATCTGGGAGGACCATCTCCCAACCCTAAATACTCCCTAGTGACCGATAGTGAACCAGTACCGTGAGGGAAAGGTGAAAAGCACCCCGGGAGGGGAGTGAAATAGAACCTGAAACCGTGTGCCTACAACAAGTTCGAGCCCGTTAATGGGTGAGAGCGTGCCTTTTGTAGAATGAACCGGCGAGTTACGTTATGATGCGAGGTTAAGTTGAAGAGACGGAGCCGTAGGGAAACCGAGTCTGAATAGGGCGCCTTAGTATCATGACGTAGACCCGAAACCATGTGACCTACCCATGAGCAGGTTGAAGGTGCGGTAAGACGCACTGGAGGACCGAACCAGGGCACGTTGAAAAGTGCTTGGATGACTTGTGGGTAGCGGAGAAATTCCAAACGAACTTGGAGATAGCTGGTTCTCTCCGAAATAGCTTTAGGGCTAGCGTCGACATTAGAGATTCTTGGAGGTAGAGCACTGTTTGGGTGAGGGGTCCATCCCGGATTACCAATCTCAGATAAACTCCGAATGCCAATGAATTATGGTCGGCAGTCAGACTGCGAGTGCTAAGATCCGTAGTCGAAAGGGAAACAGCCCAGACCACCAGCTAAGGTCCCAAAATAATTGTTAAGTGGAAAAGGATGTGGGGTTGCACAGACAACTAGGATGTTAGCTTAGAAGCAGCTATTCATTCAAAGAGTGCGTAATAGCTCACTAGTCGAGTGACCCTGCGCCGAAAATGTACCGGGGCTAAAACAATTTACCGAAGCTGTGGATACCTTTATAGGTATGGTAGGAGAGCGTTCTATGTGTGATGAAGGTGTACCGTGAGGAGTGCTGGAACGCATAGAAGTGAGAATGCCGGTATGAGTAGCGAAAGACAGGTGAGAATCCTGTCCACCGTAAGACTAAGGTTTCCAGGGGAAGGCTCGTCCGCCCTGGGTTAGTCGGGACCTAAGGAGAGACCGAAAGGTGTATCCGATGGACAACAGGTTGATATTCCTGTACTAGAGTATGTAGTGATGGAGGGACGCAGTAGGCTAACTAAAGCAGACGATTGGAAGTGTCTGTCTAAGCAGTGAGGTGTGATATGAGTCAAATGCTTATATCTGTAACATTGAGCTGTGATGGGGAGCGAAGTTTAGTAGCGAAGTTAGTGACGTCACACTGCCAAGAAAAGCTTCTAGCGTTTAAACATACTCTACCCGTACCGCAAACCGACACAGGTAGTCGAGGCGAGTAGCCTCAGGTGAGCGAGAGAACTCTCGTTAAGGAACTCGGCAAAATGACCCCGTAACTTCGGGAGAAGGGGTGCTGACTTTAAGTCAGCCGCAGTGAATAGGCCCAAGCAACTGTTTATCAAAAACACAGCTCTCTGCTAAATCGTAAGATGATGTATAGGGGGTGACGCCTGCCCGGTGCTGGAAGGTTAAGAGGAGTGCTTAGCGTAAGCGAAGGTATGAATTGAAGCCCCAGTAAACGGCGGCCGTAACTATAACGGTCCTAAGGTAGCGAAATTCCTTGTCGGGTAAGTTCCGACCCGCACGAAAGGCGTAATGATTTGGGCACTGTCTCAACGAGAGACTCGGTGAAATTTTAGTACCTGTGAAGATGCAGGTTACCCGCGACAGGACGGAAAGACCCCATGGAGCTTTACTGCAGTTTGATATTGAGTGTCTGTACCACATGTACAGGATAGGTAGGAGTCTATGAGATCGGGACGCCAGTTTCGAAGGAGACGTTGTTGGGATACTACCCTTGTGTTATGGCCACTCTAACCCGGATAGGTGATCCCTATCGGAGACAGTGTCTGACGGGCAGTTTGACTGGGGCGGTCGCCTCCTAAAAGGTAACGGAGGCGCCCAAAGGTTCCCTCAGAATGGTTGGAAATCATTCGCAGAGTGTAAAGGTATAAGGGAGCTTGACTGCGAGAGCTACAACTCGAGCAGGGACGAAAGTCGGGCTTAGTGATCCGGTGGTTCCGTATGGAAGGGCCATCGCTCAACGGATAAAAGCTACCCTGGGGATAACAGGCTTATCTCCCCCAAGAGTTCACATCGACGGGGAGGTTTGGCACCTCGATGTCGGCTCGTCGCATCCTGGGGCTGTAGTCGGTCCCAAGGGTTGGGCTGTTCGCCCATTAAAGCGGCACGCGAGCTGGGTTCAGAACGTCGTGAGACAGTTCGGTCCCTATCCGTCGCGGGCGTAGGAAATTTGAGAGGATCTGCTCCTAGTACGAGAGGACCAGAGTGGACTTACCGCTGGTGTACCAGTTGTCTTGCCAAAGGCATCGCTGGGTAGCTATGTAGGGAAGGGATAAACGCTGAAAGCATCTAAGTGTGAAACCCACCTCAAGATGAGATTTCCCATGATTTTATATCAGTAAGAGCCCTGAGAGATGATCAGGTAGATAGGTTAGAAGTGGAAGTGTGGCGACACATGTAGCGGACTAATACTAATAGCTCGAGGACTTATCCAAAGTAACTGAGAATATGAAAGCGAACGGTTTTCTTAATTTGAATAGATATTCAATTTTGAGTAGGTATTACTCAGAGTTAAGTGACGATAGCCTAGGAGATACACCTGTACCCATGCCGAACACAGAAGTTAAGCCCTAGAACGCCGGAAGTAGTTGGGGGTTGCCCCCTGTGAGATATGGAAGTCGCTTAGCTCTAGGGAGTTTAGCTCAGCTGGGAGAGCATCTGCCTTACAAGCAGAGGGTCAGCGGTTCGATCCCGTTAACTCCCATAGGTCCCGTAGTGTAGCGGTTATCACGTCGCCCTGTCACGGCGAAGATCGCGGGTTCGATTCCCGTCGGGACCGTTTAAGATAACGGAAGTTATTTTAGACTCGTTAGCTCAGTTGGTAGAGCAATTGACTTTTAATCAATGGGTCACTGGTTCGAGCCCAGTACGGGTCATATATGCGGGTTTGGCGGAATTGGCAGACGCACCAGATTTAGGATCTGGCGCTTAACGGCGTGGGGGTTCAAGTCCCTTAACCCGCATTAAGATATAATAAATGAGCCGGCTTAGCTCAGTTGGTAGAGCATCTGATTTGTAATCAGAGGGTCGCGTGTTCAAGTCATGTAGCCGGCATTTTTAGATAGAAGAAAACAGTGCGAACGTAGTTCAGTGGTAGAACACCACCTTGCCAAGGTGGGGGTCGCGGGTTCGAATCCCGTCGTTCGCTTAGAGAGGCCGGGGTGGCGGAACTGGCAGACGCACAGGACTTAAAATCCTGCGATTGGTAACGATCGTACCGGTTCGATTCCGGTCCTCGGCATAAACTAATGAGCACCCTTAGCTCAACTGGATAGAGTACCTGACTACGAATCAGGCGGTTAGAGGTTCGACTCCTCTAGGGTGCATTTTTCTATTTAACTCGGGAAGTAGCTCAGCTTGGTAGAGTACTTGGTTTGGGACCAAGGTGTCGCAGGTTCGAATCCTGTCTTCCCGATTCATTACAGAGATACGTAAGCGTATCTTTTTTGTTTTAACTAGATATTATATACATTAAGAGAGAATTAGTTTGCTTCTCTCTTTTTTTAATTTCAGTAATTCATTTTGATTGAGTATACTTTTTTGTTTCCTGATTTGTTCAATAAATACTGTAGTTTAGGTACATAAATTAAAATTTAACAGATTGTATAATTCTTACAAACTTTTAAGAAAGTAATTTAAGAGTTTTTTTGTGCTGCCTATAATATATCTGTTTTGTACGATAAAAATTTCCGATCTTTTGATTTTAAATAAGTATTAGTTTTCAATATAGTGTGAATTGGGTTTGATATTTCTTTTAAGGAAGCTGCCTTAGATTTTTCTACTTGTGTTTTATTGTATAGTGTATCTTGCTTGTTTTGAACAGAATCTTTTATGACATTTGTCATATTTCCTTGTGACAGAAGCATCTAGCTCCGCTAACTTTAAAAGACTATAATTGAAGTATGAAAGGGAGGAAGAAAAAATGAAACATAAAGTAATTGTCGCAATGAGTTTAGTAGCAGCAGGACTTATGACTTATCTCATGTTTTCAGGATTGGATGAAGGCTTCTATCATTTTCCTTGGGAGTTGTTTGCAGGATTTGGCATGATGTCTTGGATTATCCGAGAAGGCTTGAAATTGGTCTTAGATGTGAAAAAGGAGTTTGAAAAATGAAAAAAGCGTTTCTCTATCTTTTTATTGGACTATCACTAGTGGTATGGTTGGTAGAAATGTTTACAGGTTGGTTTGATCAAGCCTTCCTTCACCAATTCATCCGTGGTGCCTGGGGACTAGGATTTATGATTTTTATCGCCTTTCCTATGGGAAAGGAGTGGCTGAAAGGAGAATATGATGAACATGATTAAGGTAGAAAGCCTAAATAAAAACATCAAGGGCAAGGCTATTTTGAAGGATATTTCCTTTGAGGTAGCTGAAGGTGAATGCGTCGCCTTGATTGGACCCAATGGTGCTGGGAAGACCACACTCTTGGACTGTCTGCTTGGAGATAAACTGGTCACAAGCGGTCAAGTATCCATCCAAGGCTTGCCAGTGACGAGCTCTAAGTTAGACTACACAAGATCCTATCTCCCTCAAGAAAATGTCATCGTTCAGAAATTAAAGATCAAAGAGTTGATTGCTTTCTTTCAAAGTATTTATCCAAATCCCTTTAGCAAACAGGAGATCGATCAACTATTGCAGTTTGACGAGCAACAAAAAGAGCAATTTGCAGAAAAATTGTCAGGTGGGCAAAAGCGTCTTTTCTCTTTTGTCATGATCTTGATTGGGCGACCAAAGCTTGTTTTTTTAGATGAGCCAACTGCGGCCATGGATACCTCTACCCGTCAACGTTTTTGGGAGATTGTCAATCAGTTAAAGAAAAATGGTGTGACCATTGTCTATTCTTCTCACTATATCGAAGAGGTAGAGCATACAGCGGACCGAATCTTGGTCTTGAATAAGGGAGAGTTGATTCGCGATACAACACCTCTAGCCATGCGCAGTGAGGAGATTGAAAAGCACTTTATCCTTCCTCTAGCATATAAGGAAGTTGTCGAACAGTCAAACTTGGTTGAAAACTGGTCACAAAAACAGGATGCTCTACAAGTAGTCACACGCGAAGCAGATGCTTTTTGGGAACTGTTAGTGCAAGCAGGATGTAGGATTCAAGAAATTGAAGTCAATAATCGTAGCTTACTGGATACAATCTTTGAAGAAACACAAAAGGGAGATGACTAAGATGAAACGATGGACCGCACTAAACAAGATAGAATTTCTATTGACCAAACGGCAACTCGTCTATTATTTATTATCCGTAGGAATGCCGACGGCTTTCTATTTATTCTTTTCTGGCATGTACCAGGAGACACCAGGTGGACCCGCGAATTTTATGCGTGATTATCTTATCTCCATGACGGCCTTTTCCATGATGTCGACAGCTATGTTTTCATTTCCAGCTGTTTTACATACCGATAAAATCAACAACTGGCAGAAAACATTACGCCATACCCCTGTAAATATGGTAGAATATTATCTATCAAAGATAACAAGTATGATGGTTGATTATTTGGTCTCAATCCTGGTTGTTTTCTCAGTTGGGCACTTGGTCAGAGGTGTGGATATGCCTCTAGGAAGCTGGATTGGGGCGGCGTTCTTGTTGATAGTAGGAAGTGTAGCTTTTGTAGCGCTTGGATTGACCTTGACACTCTTGCCTTCTAGTCAGCTGATGTCTGTCGTGGGTAATCTTCTCTATCTAGGATTGGCTGTTTTAGGCGGACTCTGGATGCCCATCTCTTTATTTCCAGACTGGATGCAAGCAATCGGGAAGTGCCTACCAACTTATCAGTTGATGGAGTTGCTCAAGACCTTCTTAAATGAGGATGACATCAATCTATCAGCCACAGTTTATCTACTTGTTTTTTCAGCAGTTTTGTTTGGTTTGACCATTTACCTTCAAGGTCATAAGGAGAATGCTTAATGCTTGAAAGACTGAAAAGCATAGACTATATGTATTGGGCCAGTTTGATTTTTATGGTTTTTCCCATCGTTCCTGTAGTGACTGGGGAGCTTCCTAGCTGGCATTTGTTGATTGACATTCTGTTTGTCTTGGCTTACTTAGGTGTTTTAACCACCAAGAGTCAGCGTTTATCCTGGCTCTGTTGGGTAATTATGCTAGCCTATGTAGCTGGGAATACTGCCTTTGTTGGTGTAAATTATATCTGGTTCTTCTTTTTCCTTGCCAATCTCTTAATTTATCATTTCGGCGTACGTAGTTTTAATTCTTTACATGTCCGGACTTTTCTCCTTGCTCAAGTCCTTGTTGTGGGGCAACTTTTGATTTTTCAGGAAGTTGAAGTTGAGTTTCTAGTCTATCTGCTTGGAATTATCACTTTTATCGATTTAATGACTTTTGGCTTGGTTCGGATTCGTATTGTGGAGGATTTGAAAGAAGCTCAGGCTAAGCAAAATGCGCAGATAAATCTATTGCTTGCTGAAAATGAACGCAGTCGTATCGGTCAGGATCTCCATGACAGTCTAGGCCATACTTTTGCCATGTTGAGTGTCAAGACAGATTTAGCCTTGCAGTTATTTCAGATGGAGGCTTATCCACTGGTGGAGAAGGAATTAAAAGAAATTCAGCAAATTAGCAAAGAATCAATGCGTGAAGTGCGAACCATTGTGGAAAATCTTAAGTCTAGAACTTTGACATCCGAACTAGAGACTGTGAAAAAGATGTTAGAAATTGCTGGAATTGAGGTGGAAATAGCTAATCAACTAGATACAGCTAGCTTAACTCAGGAATTGGAGTCAACGGCTTCCATGATTTTGCTTGAATTAGTGACCAATATCATCAAACATGCCCAAGCGTCTAAAGTCTACTTAAAATTAGAACGGACAGAGAAAGAACTCATTCTAACAGTGAGAGATGATGGCTGTGGCTTTGCTTCTATAAAGGGGGATGACCTCCATACAGTTCGAGATCGTGTTCTTCCATTTTCGGGAGAAGTAAAGGTAATTAGTTGGAAAGAACCGACAGAAGTGCAGGTTCGACTACCCTATAAGGAGAGAAAGTAGATGAAAGTATTAGTCGCAGAAGATCAAAGTATGTTACGAGATGCAATGTGCCAGTTGCTCACGCTTCAACCGGATGTAGAGTCTGTCTTTCAAGCCAAGAATGGGCAAGAAGCAATCCAACTATTTGAAAAGGAGTCTATAGATATCGCCATCCTTGACGTAGAAATGCCTGTTAAGACAGGTCTTGAAGTCTTGGAGTGGATACGAGCAGAAAAGCTTGAAACAAAGGTGGTTGTGGTGACGACCTTCAAGCGTCCTGGGTATTTTGAACGTGCGGTCAAGGCTGGAGTAGATGCTTATGTATTAAAAGAAAGAAACATTGCAGACCTCATGCAAACCTTGCACACTGTCCTCGAAGGGCGCAAGGAGTATTCGCCTGAATTGATGGAAGTGGTGATGACGCATCCCAATCCATTAACAGAACAAGAAATCGCAGTTTTAAAGGGAATTGCTCAGGGCTTCTCTAACCAAGAAATTGCAGACAAACTTTATCTATCCAACGGAACAGTCCGAAACTATGTCACCAATATTCTTTCGAAACTAGATGCAGGTAATCGAACAGAGGCAGCTAATATCGCGAAAGAATCTGGTTGGTTGTGATGATATAATATTTTTTTGAACATTATTTGTTAAAATTGATGGGATTGAATGGAACAATACTAACTTTAGGAGGGTGGGATTCCTCCTTTTTCTTTTTTTAGGGAGCACTACAAAAGAGCTAAAATTAACAATAAAAAAGAAAAATATCTTGACAACCAATGGAAAATTTTGTTACAATAATAGACGGTACTTTTTACTTTTGGTCTCTCAAGAGTGTACAGGGACGTGCTGACAAATGTTGCAAAAGTACACACAGATGATAGCTGTCACCAAGTGTATCATCACCAAAAATAAAAAAACACAGGAGAATGTAGATGCCTACAATTAACCAATTGGTTCGCAAACCGCGTAAATCAAAAGTAGAAAAATCTAAATCACCAGCTTTGAACGTTGGTTACAACAGTCATAAAAAAGTTCAAACAAACGTTTCTTCACCACAAAAACGTGGTGTTGCAACTCGTGTTGGAACAATGACACCTAAAAAACCTAACTCAGCCCTTCGTAAATTCGCTCGTGTACGTTTGAGCAACCTTATCGAAGTTACTGCCTACATCCCAGGTATCGGACACAACTTGCAAGAGCACAGCGTGGTTCTTCTTCGTGGTGGACGTGTAAAAGACCTTCCAGGGGTACGTTACCATATCGTCCGTGGTGCACTTGATACTGCAGGTGTTAACGATCGTAAACAAGGCCGTTCTAAATACGGTACTAAACGTCCAAAAGCATAAGGAAAGGGGATAAAGAGAAATGAGTCGTAAAAATAGAGCTCCAAAACGTGACGTATTGCCAGATCCGCTTTACAATTCACAACTAGTTACTCGTCTTATCAACCGCGTTATGCTTGATGGTAAACGTGGTACAGCTGCTTCAATCGTTTACGGTGCCTTTGAGCAAATCAAAGAAGCTACTGGAAACGATGCACTTGAAGTATTTGAAACAGCTATGGAAAACATCATGCCTGTACTTGAAGTACGTGCACGTCGTGTTGGTGGTTCTAACTACCAAGTCCCAGTTGAAGTTCGTCCAGAACGTCGTACAACACTTGGACTTCGTTGGTTGGTAACAATCGCTCGTCTTCGTGGTGAACACACAATGCAAGACCGTCTTGCAAAAGAAATCTTGGATGCTGCTAACAACACTGGTGCTGCTGTTAAGAAACGTGAAGACACTCACCGTATGGCTGAAGCTAACCGTGCATTCGCACACTTCCGTTGGTAAGATAGGATGCGAAAGCGTTAAGAAAGTCCCAGAGAAAATAGGGAATCAAAGCAGGTTGCGATTGCAACCAATGAGATTCATCTTTTTCTCCAGACTTTTAGCTTGAGCTCAATTATATCATGATGCTAGGAACGATAAGGATGCAAGGTGAAAATAGGAAACTGACGCAGTATTCGACGAATACAAGGAAGTTTATCTTTTTCACACAGCATCCCGTTCCGGCTCAAATCGGCTAATTAACTTTAGCCCGAGTTCAATTCAACTTGAAAATCTACAAGTTGAAACCAACAATAGCATGAAAACATTGAGAACGGGTAGGTCCTGCCTATCCGTTTTTATTAAAATCGTGTTATAATAGAATAGAAATCAAAAATAAATAGGAGAAACAAACCTCATGGCACGCGAATTTTCACTTGAAAAAACTCGTAATATCGGTATCATGGCTCACGTCGATGCTGGTAAAACAACAACTACTGAGCGTATTCTTTACTACACTGGTAAAATCCACAAAATCGGTGAAACTCACGAAGGTGCGTCACAAATGGACTGGATGGAGCAAGAGCAAGAGCGTGGTATCACTATCACATCTGCTGCGACAACAGCTCAATGGAACAACCACCGCGTAAACATCATCGACACACCAGGACACGTGGACTTCACAATCGAAGTACAACGTTCTCTTCGTGTATTGGATGGTGCGGTTACCGTTCTTGACTCACAATCAGGTGTTGAGCCTCAAACTGAAACAGTTTGGCGTCAAGCAACTGAGTATGGAGTTCCACGTATCGTATTTGCTAACAAAATGGACAAAATCGGTGCTGACTTCCTTTACTCAGTAAGCACACTTCACGATCGTCTTCAAGCAAATGCACACCCAATTCAATTGCCAATCGGTTCTGAAGATGACTTCCGTGGTATCATCGACTTGATCAAGATGAAAGCTGAAATCTATACTAACGACCTTGGTACAGATATCCTTGAAGAAGACATCCCAGCTGAATACCTTGACCAAGCTCAAGAATACCGTGAAAAATTGATCGAAGCAGTTGCTGAAACTGACGAAGAATTGATGATGAAATACCTCGAAGGTGAAGAAATCACTAACGAAGAATTGAAAGCTGGTATCCGTAAAGCGACTATCAACGTTGAATTCTTCCCAGTATTGTGTGGTTCTGCCTTCAAGAACAAAGGTGTTCAATTGATGCTTGATGCGGTTATTGACTACCTTCCAAGCCCACTTGATATCCCAGCAATCAAGGGTATTAACCCAGATACAGACGAAGAAGAAACTCGTCCAGCATCTGACGAAGAGCCATTTGCAGCTCTTGCCTTCAAGATCATGACTGACCCATTTGTAGGTCGTTTGACATTCTTCCGTGTTTACTCTGGTGTTCTTCAATCAGGTTCATACGTATTGAACACTTCTAAAGGTAAACGTGAGCGTATCGGACGTATCCTTCAAATGCACGCCAACAGCCGTCAAGAAATTGACACTGTTTACTCAGGTGATATCGCTGCTGCCGTTGGTTTGAAAGATACTACAACTGGTGACTCATTGACAGATGAAAAAGCTAAAATCATCCTTGAGTCAATCAACGTTCCAGAACCAGTTATCCAATTGATGGTTGAGCCAAAATCTAAAGCTGACCAAGACAAGATGGGTATCGCTCTTCAAAAATTGGCTGAAGAAGATCCAACATTCCGCGTTGAAACAAACGTTGAAACTGGTGAAACAGTTATCTCTGGTATGGGTGAGCTTCACCTTGACGTCCTTGTTGACCGTATGCGTCGTGAGTTCAAAGTTGAAGCGAACGTAGGTGCTCCTCAAGTATCTTACCGTGAAACATTCCGCGCTTCTACTCAAGCACGTGGATTCTTCAAACGTCAATCTGGTGGTAAAGGTCAATTCGGTGATGTTTGGATTGAATTTACTCCAAACGAAGAAGGTAAAGGATTCGAATTCGAAAACGCAATCGTCGGTGGTGTGGTTCCTCGTGAATTTATCCCAGCGGTTGAAAAAGGTTTGGTAGAATCTATGGCTAACGGTGTACTTGCAGGTTACCCAATGGTTGACGTTAAAGCTAAACTTTACGATGGTTCATACCACGATGTCGACTCATCTGAAACTGCCTTCAAGATTGCGGCTTCACTTGCCCTTAAAGAAGCTGCTAAATCAGCACAACCAGCTATCCTTGAGCCAATGATGCTTGTAACAATCACTGTTCCAGAAGAAAACCTTGGTGATGTTATGGGTCACGTAACTGCTCGTCGTGGACGTGTAGATGGTATGGAAGCACACGGTAACAGCCAAATCGTTCGTGCTTACGTTCCACTTGCTGAAATGTTCGGTTACGCAACAGTTCTTCGTTCTGCATCTCAAGGACGTGGTACATTCATGATGGTATTTGACCACTACGAAGATGTACCTAAGTCAGTACAAGAAGAAATCATTAAGAAAAACAAAGGTGAAGACTAATCAGTCCTCGCTCTAGAAGGAAGTCACTTAGTGGCTTCCTTTTGTCTTTAGAAAATACCTCTAAATATGGTAAAATAGTAGGAGAATAATGTGAGGAAAATGAATGTCAAACAGTTTTGAAATTTTGATGAATCAACTGGGGATGCCTGCTGAAATGAGGCAGGCTCCTGCTTTGTCACAGGCTGATATTGAGCGAGTTGTGGTTCATAAAATTAGTAAGGTATGGGAGTTTCATTTCGTATTTTCTAATATTTTACCGATTGAAATCTTTTTAGAATTAAAGAAGGGTTTGAGTGAGGAATTTTCTAAGACAGGTAATAAAGCTATTTTTGAAATTAAGGCTCTGTCTCAAGAATTTTCAAATCAACTCTTACAGGCCTACTATAGAGAGGCTTTTTCTGAAGGGCCATGTGCTAGTCAAGGTTTTAAGTCCCTTTATCAAAATTTGCAAGTTCGTGCGGAGGGGAACCAACTCTTTATTGAGGGCTCTGAGGCGATTGATAAAGAACACTTTAAGAAGAATCATCTTCCTAATTTAGTCAAACAACTTGAAAAGTTTGGTTTTCCAGCTTTTAATTGTCAAGTAGAGAAGAATGATGTCCTGACACAAGAGCAGGAAGAGGCCTTTCATGCTGAAAATGAGCAGATTGTTCAAGCGGCTAATGAGGAAGCGCTCCGTGCTATGGAGCAACTGGAACAGATGGCACCTCCTCCAGCGGAAGAGAAACCAGCCTTTGATTTTCAAGCGAAAAAAGCTGTAGCTAAACCAAAGCTGGATAAGGCAGAGATTACTCCTATGATCGAAGTGACGACGGAGGAGAATCGTCTGGTCTTTGAAGGGGTTGTGTTTGATGTGGAGCAAAAAGTGACCAGAACAGGGCGTGTTTTGATCAACTTTAAAATGACAGACTACACTTCAAGTTTTTCGATGCAAAAGTGGGTTAAGAATGAGGAAGAGGCTCAGAAATTTGACCTAATCAAGAAAAATTCTTGGCTCCGAGTTCGTGGGAATGTGGAGATGAATAACTTCACACGCGATTTGACGATGAACGTGCAAGACGTGCAGGAAGTTGTTCACTATGAGCGGAAGGATTTGATGCCAGAAGGTGAGCGCCGGGTTGAGTTTCATGCTCATACTAACATGTCGACCATGGATGCTTTGCCAGAAGTCGAAGAAATCGTTGCGACAGCTGCTAAGTGGGGACACAAAGCAGTTGCTATCACCGACCATGGGAATGTCCAGTCCTTCCCACATGGTTATAAGGCGGCTAAGAAAGCGGGAATCCAGCTAATCTATGGAATGGAAGCCAATATCGTGGAGGACCGTGTCCCTATCGTCTACAACGAAGTGGAGATGGACTTGTCAGAAGCAACCTATGTGGTCTTTGACGTGGAAACGACGGGGCTTTCAGCCATCTATAATGATTTGATTCAGGTTGCGGCCTCTAAGATGTACAAGGGGAATGTTATTGCTGAATTTGATGAATTTATCAATCCTGGGCATCCCTTGTCAGCTTTTACTACTGAGTTGACTGGAATTACAGATGACCATGTCAAAAATGCCAAACCACTAGAACAAGTTTTGCAAGAATTCCAAGAATTCTGCAAGGATACGGTCTTAGTTGCCCACAATGCTACCTTTGACGTTGGCTTTATGAATGCCAACTATGAGCGTCATGGTCTTCCTAAAATTAGCCAGCCAGTTATTGATACGCTGGAGTTTGCTAGAAACCTCTATCCTGAGTATAAGCGTCATGGTTTGGGACCTTTGACCAAGCGTTTTGGTGTGGCCTTAGAACATCACCACATGGCCAACTACGATGCGGAAGCTACTGGTCGTCTGCTCTTCATCTTTATCAAAGAGGTAGCAGAAAAACATGGTGTGACCGATCTAGTTAGACTTAATATTGATTTGATTAGTCCAGATTCTTATAAAAAAGCTCGGATTAAACATGCGACCATCTATGTCAAGAATCAGGTAGGTCTAAAAAATATCTTTAAACTGGTTTCTTTGTCCAATACCAAGTACTTTGAAGGGGTGCCACGAATTCCGAGAACAGTTCTAGATGCTCATCGGGAAGGTTTGATTTTGGGGTCGGCTTGTTCGGAAGGTGAAGTTTTTGACGCAGTTGTTTCCCAAGGTGTGGATGCGGCGGTTGAGGTGGCCAAGTATTATGACTTTATTGAGATCATGCCACCAGCTATCTATGCGCCATTGATCGCCAAGGAGCAGGTCAAGGATATGGAAGAACTACAGACCATTATCAAAAGTTTGATAGAGGTCGGCGACCGTCTTGGCAAGCCCGTTTTGGCTACGGGAAATGTCCACTATATCGAACCAGAAGAAGAGATTTACCGTGAAATTATCGTCCGTAGTTTGGGACAGGGGGCGATGATTAACCGAACTATTGGTCATGGCGAACATGCCCAACCCGCTCCTCTTCCAAAAGCTCATTTTAGAACGACTAATGAAATGTTGGATGAATTTGCATTCTTGGGAGAGGAATTAGCTCGCAAATTGGTTATTGAAAACACCAATGCTTTGGCAGAAATCTTTGAACCCGTTGAGGTTGTTAAGGGTGACTTGTATACGCCTTTCATTGACAAGGCTGAAGAAACGGTCGCTGAATTGACCTATAAGAAAGCTTTTGAGATTTATGGAAATCCGCTGCCAGATATCGTTGATTTGCGGATTGAAAAAGAACTAACCTCTATTCTGGGGAATGGATTTGCTGTGATTTATCTGGCCTCGCAGATGCTGGTTCAACGTTCCAATGAACGGGGTTACTTGGTTGGCTCTCGTGGGTCTGTAGGATCTAGTTTCGTTGCGACCATGATTGGGATTACGGAGGTTAATCCTCTCTCTCCTCACTATGTCTGTGGTCAGTGTCAGTACAGTGAGTTTATCACAGATGGTTCGTACGGTTCAGGATTTGATATGCCCAATAAGGATTGTCCAAACTGTGGTCACAAACTCAGTAAAAACGGACAGGATATTCCGTTTGAAACCTTCCTTGGTTTTGATGGAGACAAGGTTCCTGATATTGACTTGAACTTCTCGGGAGAGGATCAGCCTAGCGCCCACTTGGATGTGCGTGATATCTTTGGTGAGGAATATGCCTTCCGTGCGGGAACGGTTGGTACGGTAGCTGCTAAGACTGCCTATGGATTTGTAAAGGGCTACGAGAGAGACTACGGGAAGTTTTATCGTGATGCAGAGGTGGAACGCCTTGCTCAAGGTGCAGCTGGTGTCAAGCGGACAACAGGACAACACCCGGGGGGAATCGTTGTTATTCCTAACTATATGGATGTTTACGACTTTACGCCTGTCCAGTATCCAGCAGATGACGTGACGGCTGAATGGCAGACCACTCACTTTAACTTCCATGATATCGATGAGAACGTCCTCAAACTTGATGTACTGGGACATGATGATCCGACCATGATTCGAAAACTCCAGGACTTGTCTGGGATTGATCCTAATGAAATTCCTATGGATGACGAAGGCGTAATGGCCCTCTTTTCTGGGACTGATGTGCTAGGAGTGACACCTGAGCAAATCGGAACGCCTACGGGCATGCTGGGGATTCCTGAGTTTGGAACCAACTTTGTACGTGGAATGGTGGACGAGACGCACCCAACGACTTTTGCGGAGTTGCTGCAGTTGTCTGGATTGTCCCACGGTACTGATGTCTGGTTGGGAAATGCCCAGGATTTAATCAAGCAAGGAATTGCGGACCTGTCGACCGTTATCGGTTGTCGGGACGACATCATGGTTTACCTCATGCATGCGGGTCTGGAACCTAAGATGGCCTTTACCATTATGGAACGGGTACGTAAGGGCTTGTGGCTCAAAATCTCTGAAGAAGAGCGCAATGGTTATATCGAAGCTATGAAGGCCAACAATGTTCCTGAGTGGTATATCGAATCTTGTGGAAAAATCAAGTACATGTTCCCTAAAGCCCATGCGGCAGCCTACGTTATGATGGCTCTTCGTGTAGCTTACTTCAAGGTTCATCACCCTATTTATTACTACTGTGCTTACTTCTCAATCCGTGCTAAGGCTTTTGATATCAAGACCATGGGGGCGGGCTTGGATGCTATCAAGCGCAGAATGGAAGAAATCTCTGAAAAACGGAAGAACAATGAGGCCTCTAATGTGGAGATTGACCTCTATACAACTCTTGAGATTGTCAATGAAATGTGGGAACGTGGTTTCAAGTTTGGGAAGTTAGACCTCTACCGTAGTGATGCGACTGAATTCATCATTGACGGAGATACACTGATTCCACCATTCGTTGCTATGGATGGTCTGGGAGAGAACGTTGCCAAGCAATTGGTGCGAGCGCGTGAAGAGGGAGAATTCCTATCTAAAACAGAATTGCGCAAGCGTGGTGGACTCTCATCAACCTTGGTTGAAAAGATGGATGAAATGGGTATTCTTGGAAATATGCCAGAGGATAATCAGTTGAGTTTGTTTGATGAGTTGTTTTAAGGTCTTGGAGGAAAAAAGATGAAACTAAGAATTTTTGCGGAAGACAAGCCGGCTGAGAAGGTGTTTGAGTATCAATTGGAACTTGCTGACCAGACAATTCTTCTATCAACAGCACTTTTGTCGAGTGCCATTGCTTTAGCAGGATTATTTTCTGCTTTGAAAGAAAAATAGAAAAGGAAAAATAGAATGGTTTTACCAAATTTTAAAGAAAATCTAGAAAAATATGCGAAATTGTTGGTTTCGAATGGAATTAACGTGCAGCCTGGTCACACTTTGGCTCTCTCAATTGATGTGGAGCAACGCGAGTTGGCTCATTTAATCGTGAAAGAAGCTTATGCCTTGGGTGCGCATGAGGTTATCGTTCAGTGGACAGATGATGTGATTAACCGTGAGAAATTCCTACATGCTCCGATGGAGCGTCTGGACAATGTGCCAGAATACAAGATTGCTGAGATGAACTATCTCTTGGAGAACAAGGCTAGCCGTCTTGGGGTTCGTTCTTCTGACCCAGGTGCCTTGAACGGTGTGGATGCTGACAAGCTTTCAGCTTCTGCTAAAGCGATGGGACTTGCCATGAAGCCAATGCGTATCGCAACACAATCCAATAAGGTTAGCTGGACTGTAGCAGCCGCTGCTGGACTTGAGTGGGCTAAAAAAGTCTTTCCAAATGCTGCGAGCGATGAAGAAGCAGTTGATCTCCTTTGGGACCAAATCTTCAAGACTTGTCGCGTTTATGAAGCAGATCCTGTTAAGGCTTGGGAAGAGCATGCAGCCATCCTCAAGAGTAAGGCTGATATGCTTAATAAAGAACAATTTTCAGCCCTTCACTACACAGCACCAGGGACAGATTTGACACTTGGCTTGCCTAAGAACCACGTTTGGGAATCAGCTGGTGCTATCAATGCGCAGGGAGAAGGATTCTTGCCAAATATGCCGACAGAGGAAGTCTTCACAGCGCCTGACTTCCGTCGTGCAGATGGTTATGTCACTTCTACAAAACCGCTTAGTTATAACGGAAATATCATTGAAGGTATTAAGGTAACCTTTAAGGATGGACAAATTGTGGATATCACTGCTGAGAAGGGTGATCAGGTCATGAAAGACCTTGTCTTTGAAAATATGGGTGCGCGTGCCTTGGGTGAATGTGCATTGGTACCAGATCCAAGCCCAATTTCTCAGTCAGGCATTACCTTCTTTAACACCCTTTTCGATGAAAATGCGTCAAATCACTTGGCTATCGGTGCAGCTTATGCGACTAGCGTAGTTGGTGGAGCGGAGATGAGCGAAGAGGAGCTTGAAGCTGCGGGGCTTAACCGTTCAGATGTTCACGTGGACTTTATGATTGGGTCTAGTCAAATGGATATCGATGGTATCCGTGAGGATGGGACACGTGTACCACTCTTCCGTAACGGAGATTGGGCAAATTAAGGAGATAATATGTTAGGAAGTATGTTCGTTGGTCTCCTAGTGGGATTTTTAGCAGGTACTCTGACCAATCGTGGAGAACACATGGGATGTTTTGGAAAAATGTTTCTCGGATGGATTGGTGCCTTTATAGGCCATTTGCTTTTTGGGACTTGGGGACCGATAATAGCAGGAACTGCCATTATTCCGGCAGTACTAGGTTCCATGATTGTTTTAGCTATTTTTTGGAGACGAGGAAGTTAATTTCCTAAATCTGATACTCAATGAAAATCAAAGAGCAAACTAGGAAACTAGCCGCAGGTTGCTCAAAGCACTGCTTTGAGGTTGTAGATAGAACTGACGAAGTCAGCTCAAAACACTGTTTTGAGGTTGCAGATAGAACTGACGAAGTCAGTAACATATATACGGCAAGGCGACGTTGGCTCGGTTTGAAGAGATTTTTGAAGAGTATGAAACGAAAAGGAGGTTGGTCATTGTACCAGCCTCCTTTTGAGTATGATATAATAGTTCTATGAGATTAGATAAATTTTTAGTAGCCTGCGCTGTGGGAAGTCGGACTGAGGTCAAAAACTTACTCAAGGCTGGGCGCGTGACGGTAAATGGTAAAAAAGAAAAATCAGCTAAATTGCAGATTGATGAAAAAATAGATGAGATTCGCTTTGATGGGCAAGTGTTGGAGTATGAAGAGTTTGTCTACTACATGATGAACAAGCCCAAAGAAGTTATCTCAGCGACTGAGGATCCTAAGCACAGAACCGTTCTGGATTTGCTGGATGATATTGCTCGGAGCAAGGAAGTTTTCCCAGTAGGACGCTTGGATATTGACACGCATGGTCTTTTACTCTTGACCAATGACGGCAAGCTTGCCCATGCTCTTCTTTCACCCAAGCGTCATGTGGATAAGACGTATCTGGCTCAGGTCAAGGGAATTATGACCCAAGAAGATGCGGAGACATTTGCCAAGGGAATTCCTCTTAAAGACTTTACTTGTCAGCCTGCTAGACTGGAGCTTGTGTCTGTAGATACAAAAAAGAATCAAAGCCAAATCCGTGTGACCATTGCAGAAGGGAAGTTTCATCAGGTCAAGCGTATGGTGGGCTATTGCGGCAAGGAAGTAGTAGACTTGCAACGTTTGACTATGGGAACTTTAGTATTGGATGAGAACTTGCAGCGAGGAGAATGGCGTCGCTTGACCAAGGAAGAGTTAGAAGCTCTCCTTGCGAATATTGCTTAATTTGATTTATATTCGAAAAGGTGAGGAAGAATATCCTTGCCTTTTATATTTTTCAGTTGCTTCCTTTGTGAAAAGAGTTATAATAGACTGTAGAATAAAAGGAGGAATCTATGAACGTGATTCAAGAATCATTTACTGATAAACTATTTGCTAACTATGAAGCAAATGTTAAATACCAAGCGATTGAAAATGCTGCCAGCCACAACGGAATTTTTGCAGCTCTAGAACGTCGCCAAAGCCATGTAGACAATACCCCTGTTTTCTCATTGGATTTGACCAAGGACAAGGTAACTAACCAGAAAGCGTCTGGTCGTTGCTGGATGTTTGCGGCTCTCAACACCTTCCGCCACAAACTCATTTCACAATACAAATTGGAAAACTTTGAGTTGTCACAGGCCCACACTTTCTTCTGGGACAAGTATGAGAAATCAAACTGGTTCTTGGAGCAAGTCATTGCGACTGCAGACCAAGACTTGACCAGCCGTAAGGTTAAATTCCTACTCCAAACACCACAACAAGACGGAGGTCAGTGGGATATGGTGGTGTCTCTCTTTGAGAAATACGGTGTCGTTCCTAAGTCGGTTTACCCTGAATCTGTTTCATCTAGCAGTAGTCGTGAGCTAAATGCCATTCTCAACAAATTGCTTCGTCAAGATGCTCAAATCTTGCGTGACTTGCTCGCTTCTGGTGCAGACCAAGCGACTGTTCAAGCTAAGAAAGAAGACCTCTTGCAAGAAATCTTTAATTTTCTTGCTATGTCCCTAGGCCTTCCACCACGTAAATTTGACTTTGCTTATCGCGATAAGGATAACAACTACCAAAGCGAAAAGGGCATCACACCACAAGAGTTTTACAAGAAATATGTCAATCTTCCTCTAGAGGACTATGTTTCTGTTATCAATGCCCCAACTGCTGACAAGCCTTACGGCAAATCTTACACAGTTGAGATGTTGGGGAATGTGGTTGGTAGCCGTGCGGTTCGTTACATCAATGTACCGATGGAACGCTTGAAAGAATTAGCGATTGCCCAAATGCAAGCAGGTGAGACTGTTTGGTTTGGATCAGATGTCGGTCAACTCAGCAATCGTAAAGCTGGGATCCTTGCGACAGATGTTTATGACTTTGAATCAAGCATGGACATTAAACTCACTCAAGACAAGGCTGGACGTTTGGATTACAGTGAGAGCTTGATGACCCACGCCATGGTCTTGACAGGTGTGGATTTGGATGAAAATGGCAAGTCAACCAAGTGGAAGGTTGAAAACTCATGGGGAGACAAGGTTGGTACAGATGGTTACTTTGTTGCTTCAGATGCTTGGATGGACGAATACACTTATCAAATTGTTGTTCGTAAGGAATTACTAACAGCAGAAGAACTAGCTGCCTATGAAGCAGAACCAATCGTCCTTGCACCATGGGATCCAATGGGTGCCTTGGCATAATAAATGAGATATAAAAAGAACGGTTCTATAATTTTTAGGGTTGATGGAAATTTTCCACCAACCCTATTTTAGTGTATACAAAAAGGCCAACATCCATTATATTAAAAGCGCTGAAACCTAAAACAAAAGAATGATGACCATATGAACAATATACTAGAAGCTACACTACAAATCAAAGATAAAAACATTATTTGGGATAATAATGTTCAAGAGAAGATATTAAAAAATAGAAAATCTTTATTTTATTCAGCTACATATACGCATAAACCAGAATTTTGTGCCGTTTGTGGGTGCGTTAGCCAAAATAACAATATAGTTAAAAACGGGACGAAAACTTCTCGTATCACTCTCTGTTCTGTTTCAGGCCTTCCAGCCTACTTAAATCTACGAAATCAGAGATTTCTCTGTAGAGAATGTGGTTCTTCATTTACTGCAGATACTAGTCGAATTGTAGAAAAATACTGTCATATCTCGAAACGATTAAAAAATGAAATTAAGACAAAAATAAGTGAAACAGTATCTGAAACATATATTGCCAAAGAAACAAATGTTTCAATTCATACCGTTAGACGTATCATATATGATACAGCACGATTATTAACGATTAAACCATTACATGATTTACCTGAGCATTTGTGTTTTGATGAATTTAAATCTGTTAAATCTTCCGATTGCAATATGAGCTTCATTATTTTTGATAGCACTACACACAAGTTGGTCGATGTTGTACGAGATAGAAAATCTTACAGTTTGAAACAATATTTTTATCGTTTTGAGCCTAAGACTAGATTAAAGGTGAAAACTATCTCCATCGATATGTACTTGCCATACATTCAATTAATAAAAGAAATGTTTCCTAACGCAAAAATTATCATTGATCCTTTTCACATTGTACAAGCCTTGAATAGAGAATTAAATAGAACTCGGGTACGTATCATGAATCAGCATCGTTATAAAAATCCTAAATTATATCGAAAGTTAAAATATTATTGGAAGTTAATTTTAAAGAACTCTAATGAACTTCAGAACTATAAATATAATCGTTATAAGCTTTTTGAAAGCTTCATAACAAGTAAAGGAATCGTAGATTATATCTTAGAAAAAAATCCATCTCTTAAAAATGATTATGAGGTTGTATATTCACTTCGTGAATGTATACAGGATAGAGATTATATAGAATTCAAGGAAACGATTGAAGCAGCTACGCAATTAGACCTATCTCCTGGTTTAAAAAGAGTTTTAAAGACTCTTATGACTTACTTGCCATATATTCAAAATACTTGTGAGTATCCAACTAGAACAAATGGCCCTATTGAAGGAATAAACAATAAAATAAAAGCGCTTAAAAGAAATGCCTACGGCTTTAGAAACTATTACCATTTTAGAAATAGGATTATTTTAATAACAAAAATGTTTGGCCCAAAACAAAAAGGAATTAAGCAACAATTAGTTGTTTAATCCCTTCCTAAATTTCTTCATCAACACTATTTGACAAAGAGCCCTTTTTTAGTGCTCAAAATAGCACTCAATTTTAAATGGATTTGGTGTTCAAAAAATATAATCAAATGCAACAAACTAATTTCATTTTTAATAGGCACAATTAATTTTAGAAGATAGTACGAAAAAATATTGACTATTTTCTTTAGAAAGTGTAAAATTTAGATAGATTATTTAAAATGAGGTTTTTTTATCTTGTCTATATTAAAGAAGAAAGTTAATATGTTTAGTGTACTATTGAATGTGGTATTAATAGCTATTATAGCTATTGGAGTGCTATTTTTCTTACCTAAGGAACATAAATCAGAAGTCAAATCGTCAATTAATATCGAAAGTATTGAAAAAGTGAATGAAGTTGTATTTTTGAATGCGGGAATTAATGAAATTATTTCTGAAACAAAAACAACTCAAGTTTTTGGGTTTGATGTGCCGTTCTCTAAAAAAGCAGCATTAGTAATTTTAAATTATAAAGCTAAATTTGGAATTAAAAGTAGTGTAAAGGTTGAACAAATAAGCGAAAAAGAATATAAGGTTATTGTTCCAAAATTGGAAGTAATTGGTGTTGAACTTTCAAAAGATAATCCTTATGATTTATATGATAGTCATGGAGAGTTATTAAGTGGAACTACAGAAGATATTGATACTGGGAAATTGGTCGCTAACCAACTTTCTAGTGATAGACAAGCAGAGTATTTAGATAAATTTAAGAGTGAAATTAAAGAATCTGCAATCAATTATTATAAAACAATATTTTCTTCAATGGATTCTGAAGTAAAAGTAACTATAGAATTTACAGAATAATTTTTGAAATACAAACCCCTGGCCATCTCTGGTCAGGGGTTTGTGTGGTTCTATAATTTTTAGGGTTGATGGAAATTTTCCACCAACCCTATTTTAGTGTATACAAAAAGGCCAACATCCATTATATTAAAAGCGCTGAAACCTAAAACAAAAGAATGATGACCATATGAACAATATACTAGAAGCTACACTACAAATCAAAGATGCACACAATGAAGGTGTTACATTCCATTTCTTAGAGAATATTAAAGAAGTATTGCGTGATGAGAGTGGGAAAGTAACTGGTGTAAAGGTTATTACAATGGAACTTGGTGAATCAGATGAAAGTGGAAGAAGATCAACGCATGAAGTGGCAGGTAGTGAACATATTATTCCATGTGACCTTGTCGTTGCAGCAATTGAACAAAAGTAGACTTTAGTGTTCTAGATGAAAGGTAAAAATTTGACTTTCGGTCAACATCAGAATACAATAGAAATGAACTAATAACAGGGGATGCATATTTAGGTCCTCAATCTATCGCAACCGCAATTAAAGGCGGGTGAGAAGTTGCGACAGAAGTACATGAGTCGTTTAAAGAAAACACATAAATAACTTGTGGTGCCTTTCGTTTTTTTATTGGTGGGAAAATTAAGGAACTATAGTTATAAATCCTTGAAGATATTAATATATTAACATGCGTATATTTATGGGAAGATTAAATAGAAATATTTGATATTAGCAAGAATATCTACATCCTATAACAATACAAGTATTAATATATTCATAAAATATTAGGAGGAGAAATAATGAACAAGAAACTATTATCAGGCTTATGTGCAGCAGTACTCTTATCAGGTTTAGTAGGATGCGGACCTAAGGAGTCAAAACAAAATACCACAACAAGTACTTCTACAATAGAAACAAAAAATAACACAACAAATAACTCTGAAGTAACAGAGAAGAACTTCAAAGACTTCCCAGAGACAGATGAAAAGTACTTCACATATGATGAATGGCAAGAAGGTTATGTCATATATAGTTGTACTTCTGACGATAAGGTTGTTCGTGTACCAAAGGAAATTAAAGGTAAACCTGTTATCGCAATTGGAGAACGTGGTCTTGCGAACTTGAAACATTGTGAGGCAATCGTTTTACCAGATACAGTACGATATATTGGAAAAGGTGCGTTTGCGATTGACAATAAGTTAAAGTATGTCCACTTTGGTAAGTCAATAGAAACAGTAGAAGATGATGTTTTCAACTCTGACAGTTCATTAGAATCAGTTGTATTCCCAGAAGGAACAAAGAGTATTGGAATATTAGTATTCTGGGGGACATCATCAATTAAATCTATTACAATTCCAGCAAGTGTAACAGAAATTACAGAATACTTCTATTTTGTGGATAACTGTAACCCAGATGTAGAAATCCATACACCTAAGGGATCAAAGGCAGAAGAAGTAGCTAAAGCAATGCAACTTAAAGTAGTAAATGACTAAAGGGGAATAGTATGAACAAGAAATTACTATCAGGCTTAGGGACTGACCCCAAAAAGTGAGAATTTAATAAAAACACCCTAGGGCTACCGTCTTCGGTATTCAACCGGAGACAGGTAGTCCAATTTTTGTTGGATTCTTTTTTTCATTAGGTTCTTCATCAACACTATTTGACAAAGAGCCAAAAGAATCAGGTGATAAACCTGATTCTTTTTTTGTTTGTACATTCTCACCAAGATTACATGATACCGAAGAAACGAGCTGCGATACCTACTGCAAAGAGAGCAAGGATGATTGAGATTGGTGATACTTTTTTCTTAAGTAACCACATGCAAAGGAAAGTAAGGAGAAGTCCCATTAATCCTGGAATCAATGAGTTCAACTGACCTTGAAGGGTTTGTGGTTGAATCTTATCTAGGCTCAATCCACCAAGTGCTTGACCAAGGATACCTTTCAATTCAGCACCCGATACAGGACCTTCTGGGAAGTTGATGTAGGCACCTTCAGCCAATTGTTTACCTGGAAGGTTAACAGTGAAGTTGATCGATACCCAACGTTGTACAAGAACGGCAAGAATGAACATACCAAGGATAGAAGCACCTTTAGTGATGTCTTTCAAGATACCACCAGACATGTCTTTAGTGATTTCAGAACCAGCCTTGTAACCAAACTCTTGTGTGTACCATAGGAAGGCCATACGGATCGCATTCCATCCGAAGAAGAAGAGAAGTGGACCAACCAAGTTACCAGATGCAGCAAGGGATGCACCAAGAGCTCCAAGGATAGGACGAACTGTAAACCAGAATACTGGGTCACCGATACCTGCAAGAGGTCCCATCATACCGATTTTAACCCCTTGGATAGCAGCATCATCAATTTCAACACCGTTTGCACGTTCTTCTTCAAGTGCAAGAGTAACCCCCATGATTGGAGCAGCTACGTATGGGTGTGTGTTGAAGAACTCAAGGTGACGCTCAAGAGCAGCAGCTTGGTCTTCTTTAGTAGTGTACAATTTTTTGATAGCTGGGATCAATGAGTAAGCCCAACCCAAGTTTTGCATACGCTCGTAGTTCCAAGAACCTTGAAGGAATTGTGAACGCCACCAAACTTTTTTACGATCTGATTTTGATAATTGAAGTTTTTCAGTCATGATTGTTCCCCTTTCTAGTAGTCTTCTAGGATATCACCGATTGGGTCGTTAGAAGTCGCAGCTCCGCCGCCACCGTTACCACCTTGTTTTGAAAGGTTAAGGTAGATGAAGGCAAGGGCAACACCGACTACACCAAGGGCAATCAAAGTCAATTGAGAAATCGCAGCAAGTGCAAAACCGATTGCGAAGAATGGCCATACTTCACGAGTTGCCATCATGTTGATAACCATAGCGTAACCAACGGCAACGACCATAGCACCACCGACAGCCATACCACCGTTCAACCATTCTGGCATCAATTTAAGAGCATCTTGAACGGCAGAAGCTGGGATAGCGATAAGGAAGGCTGCAGGGATAGCAATACGAAGACCTTGAAGAAGAAGTGCGATAAAGTGAGCACGTTCAACAGCTGCAATATTTCCTTCTTTAGCAGCAGCATCTGCAGTGTGAACCAAACCAACTGAGATTGTACGAACAATCATAGTCAAGAAAAGTCCAGCTACGGCAAGAGGGATAGCTGTTGCTGTTGCAACGGCGATACCTTCAGTAGTAAAGTTACCACCTTTGATCAAGATGATTGCTGCGGCAACAGATGCAAGAGCAGCGTCAGGAGCTACGGCAGCTCCGATGTTTGCCCAACCAAGGGCAATCATTTGAAGTGATCCACCAAGCATAACCCCTGCTTCGAGGTTACCAGTTGCAAGTCCGATAAGGGTACATGCGACGATTGGTTGATGGAATTGGAATTGGTCGAGGATACCTTCAAGACCTGCAAGGAAGGCAACAACTACAACCAAGACAGCAGAAATAATTGAAATATCTGACATGGTTTTATTCCTTTTCTATTTAATGATAATAAAGTGAAAAATTTTCTTAGAATTCTTCTATAGTTTGATATTTGTTATTGAACGTTGGCTTTGCTAATCAAGTCAAACAAATCTTTTTTAGTGTCGTTTGGTACTTTACGTACATCAAATTCAACACCGAGGTCACGCATTTTTTCAAATGTAGCAACGTCATCTTTGTCCATAGACAAAACGTTGTTGACCATTGTTTTACCTGTTGAGTGAGCCATTGATCCTACGTTAAGGGTCTTGATTGGCACGCCACCTTCGATTGCACGAAGCGCATCTTGAGGTGTTTCAAACAAGATAAGGGCATGTGTTTCTCCAAAGCGTGGGTCTTTTGAAACCTCAATCAATTTTTGAATTGGAACCACATTGGCTCTGACATTATTTGGAGCTGCTTGTTTAATCAATTCTTTACGAAGATCGTCGTTGGCAACGTTATCTGAAGCAACGATAATACGGTCTGCTTTTGAATCTGGAGTCCAAGCAGTTGCAACCTGACCGTGAAGGAGACGTGTGTCAAGACGAGCAAGATTGATTTTCAATTTACCATCCCCGATAACAGTTCCTTCTGGGATAGCAGCTTGGGCAACTGGAGCAGCTGCAGCAGTTGCAACTTCTTCAGCTGGATTTAACTCTTCTGGAAGAGCTTTGATGCCATCTTTGGCTTCTTTAATGATATTAGCAGCGACTTTTTCTACACCTGCAGCAGCGTCCATTAGGCGCTCTGTGTAGGCTTGGATTAACATCGGTAAGTTAAGTCCTGTGATGATGGCAAACTTACGCTCAGGATTTTCTCCCATCACGCGACTAGCTTGGTTGAATGGAGATCCACTCCAAAGGTCAGCCAAAACTAGAACCTCATCTTCTGCGTCAAATGCAGCAACAGCGTTATTAAACTTAGCGTATAAATCATCAGGACCTTCATTTGGCATAAAGGTTACAACTTGAACCTTTTCTTGTTCACCAAAGATCATAGATCCTGACTGATGAATACCCGCAGCAAATTCGCCGTGGCTCGCAATAATGATTCCGATACTCATTATTGTCATTCCTCCTTTTTGTTTTAGTTTTCGTTTAAGAAAACTTTAAGACTGTTTAAGTATAAACCGTTTTCATCTAAAAATCAACTATTTATCATAAAATAATTAAAAAGACTACATCTGAAAATATTGATATATTGAGTTTTGGAGACGTTTTTTTGAATCCTTATTAAAAAATTTAATATAAAAAAGTTGGAAGCGTATTCCAACTTTTAAAATAGATTTTTATTAGATTAGTGGGTGAAGTCGAGTACCATACGTCCTTGGATTTGACCTTTTTCCATTTCGTCGAAAATGGCTACGGCATCTTCTATTGGACGTTTTTGAACAACTGGAACTACCAAACCTTCTGCACCGAATTGGAAGGCTTCTTCCAAGTCTTTACGAGTTCCAACAAGAGAACCGATGACTTGGATTCCATCTAGAACTGTTTTCACGATGCTGAGTTCCATCATTTCAGAAGGAAGACCAACAGCGACTACGCGACCACCAGCACGAACTGAGTCAACAGCCTGGTTGAAGGCGACTTTAGATACAGCAGTTACGACAGCTGAATGAGCTCCACCATCAGTTTTTTCCTTGATGAGTCCAGGTACATCTTCAACTTCGAGGCCGTTAATAACAATGTCCGCACCCACTTCTTTTGCAAGGGCAAGTTTGTCGTTATTGATATCAACTGCGATGACATGAGCATTGAATACTTTTTTAGCGTATTGAACAGCTAGGTTACCAAGTCCACCAGCACCGTAAAGAACAACCCATTGGCCTGGTTCAACTTTGGCTTCTTTAATAGCTTTATAGGTTGTTACACCAGCGCATGTAATAGAAGAAGCTTGAGCTGGATCAAGTCCGTCAGGAACTTTGACAGCATAGTCTGCAGTTACGATACATTGTTCAGCCATACCACCATCTACTGAGTAGCCGGCATTTTTCACTGTACGGCAAAGGGTTTCGCGACCAGTTGTACAGTATTCGCAAGTGCCACATCCTTCAAAGAACCAAGCAACGCTGACGCGGTCGCCGACTTTAAGGCTTTTTACATCTGGGGCAATTTCCTTAACGATACCAACACCTTCATGTCCTAGAACACGGCCTGGTACTTGGCCAAAGTCACCATGGGCAACGTGGAGGTCAGTGTGGCAAACACCACAGTATTCAATTTCTACAAGTGCTTCCCCAGTTTCAAGTGGACGGAGTACTTTTTCTTCAACAGCAACACCAGTGCTTTCTGGATTTACAACAACAGCTTTCATAGCTATCCTCCTTGATATTAACTGAGAGCAGGAGAAACAGGACTGGATTGATTTTGTGTCAACAGAGTCGAGTGTGACGAGCTCTCTTGTATTTATATGTGAAGTATATCACAAAAGAAAGCCTTTTCCAAGGTTTTGGATGCAAAAAGTAGAACAATCGATTAACTGGTTGATGAGACTGTGAAAAGAGCACAAAGACCAGCTTGCAAGCTGGTCAGACTGGACTATAAGAATAAATCTTGTAGGGTTTTGGCAACACCGTCTTGGTCATTTGTCAAGGAAATTTGCTCATCTGCATAGGGGAGTAGCTCAGGATTGGCATTTTTCATTGCATAACCTTTCCCAGCAAAAGCGAGCATTTCGGTATCATTGTGTTCGTCTCCAAAGGCAATCAAATCCTTTTTATCGCGGTTCATTACCTTGAGCAAGTAGTCCAAAGCAAAGGCCTTATTAACTCCTTTGGGTGTACACTCAAGGATATTGAGCGGACCTCCCCAGGTATTGATAGAAAGTTGATGCTGGTAGAAGGCGTTCATTTCTTTTGCCAAGGCATATTTGTCACTGGCTCTGGTCTGCAACAGGATACAGTTAGGGTCCTTGGTCACCAACTCAGGCTGGAATTGATCTTCAGGCTGGAAAGCTTCTACACCAAATAGTTTGGGATTGGCAATTTCTTCATTAGGATTTGTAATGTAGAATTTTTTACGGTATTCTCCAGCGATAAAATCGGCTTGAATGTCCTCTGAACGTCGAACCATGTCTAGCAGATATTTTTTGTCTACAGTTAAACACTTTTCAAAGTTCCAAACTTGATCTGGTAAATGAGTGAGGGAGCCGTTGAAATTAATCATAGGAGTGTCTAAGCCTAGTTCACGGTAGAAATCTTTTGACATGCGGTAAGGGCGCCCTGTCGTAATAATAACTTGATGGCCTTTTTCAGTAACTTTTTTGATGGTTTTTTTGGTAAAGTCAGAAATTTGACTGTCTGAGTTGAGCAGGGTTCCATCCAGGTCAACTGCAATAATTTTTTTTGTCATAGGGACCTTTCTAGTGTCTTTTCAGATAAGATGTCTTCTATTATAACAGAAAGCAGGCAGAAAAGCAGATTCCAAACAAAAAATGAAATTCTATCAATTTCTTAAATAAATCAAACAAAGATATTGAAAAAGTGAATGATAAATGATATAATTCTATTATTGTTCGTAAAAATTAAAAGGAGATTAATAATGGACAAATTATTTAAACTAAAAGAGAACGGTACAGACGTTCGTACAGAGGTTCTCGCTGGTTTAACAACTTTCTTTGCAATGAGTTATATTCTCTTTGTAAACCCACAAATTCTTTCGCAAACAGGAATGCCTGCTCAAGGTGTATTCCTCGCAACGATTATCGGTGCAGTTGCGGGTACCCTGATGATGGCCTTCTATGCTAACTTACCTTATGCCCAAGCACCAGGTATGGGATTGAATGCCTTCTTTACCTTTACAGTTGTATTTGGACTCGGTTATTCTTGGCAACAAGCCCTAGCTATGGTCTTCATCTGTGGGATTATCTCATTGATTATTACCTTGACAAATGTTCGTAAAATGATCATTGAATCGATTCCAAATGCTCTTCGCTCAGCTATTTCAGCTGGTATCGGTGTCTTCCTTGCCTACGTAGGAATTAAGAATGCTGGATTTTTGAAATTTACGATTGATCCAGGTAACTATACTGTTGTAGGAGAAGGGGCTGACAAAGCTAAAGCAACGATTGCAGCAAACTCTTCAGCAGTTCCAGGATTGGTTGACTTTAATAACCCAGCTGTTTTGGTGGCACTTGCAGGACTGGCCATTACAATCTTCTTTGTTATCAAAGGAATTAAAGGGGGAATTATCCTCTCTATCTTGACAACAACTATTCTTGCTATCGCAGTTGGTTTGGTAGATTTGTCTAGTATCGATTTTGCTAATAACCATGTTGGTGCAGCCTTTGAAGACTTGAAGACAGTCTTTGGTGCAGCTCTTGGTTCAGAAGGTTTGGGAGCTTTGATTTCAGATACAGCTCGCTTGCCTGAAACTCTGATGGCCATTCTTGCCTTCTCATTGACAGATATTTTTGACACGATTGGTACCTTGATTGGTACAGGTGAAAAAGTTGGTATCGTAGCGACAAATGGTGAAAATCACCAATCAGCTAAGTTGGATAAGGCTCTTTACTCTGACTTGATTGGTACTTCAATTGGTGCCATCGCTGGTACTTCGAACGTAACGACTTATGTCGAGTCTGCTGCTGGTATCGGTGCAGGTGGACGTACTGGTTTGACAGCCTTGGTCGTGGCAATCTGTTTTGCGATCTCAAGCTTCTTTAGCCCACTTCTAGCGATTGTACCAACAGCCGCTACAGCTCCAATCTTGATTATCGTTGGGATTATGATGTTGGCTAGCTTGAAAAATATCCATTGGGACGATATGTCTGAAGCGGTTCCTGCTTTCTTCACATCTATCTTTATGGGATTCAGCTACTCTATCACTCAAGGGATTGCAGTTGGTTTCTTGACTTACACCTTGACTAAGCTTGTCAAAGGTCAAGCTAAAGATGTTCATGTCATGATTTGGATTTTGGATGCCTTGTTTATCCTTAACTACATCAGCATGGCCTTATAATAGGATAACCCAGGGGGATTTTCCCCCTTTTTGAATACAAAGGAGATAGGTGATGAAAGAGAAAAATATGTGGAAAGAATTATTGAATCGTGCAGGCTGGCTGTTAATCTTTTTGCTGGCGACAATTTTATATCAGATTCCTATAGGGGTTACTGCTATTTTAACTTTAAATGCAGTACCACTGTTGCAGTCAGGACTGATAGTTGCTGGTATTTCGATTGTGGTTCTGGTGCTATTTATTATTGGAGCTCGTAAAACGCAGTTAGCAAGTTTTAATTTTTCTTTTTTTAGAGCGAAGGATTTAGCACGTTTGGGCTTGAGTTATTTAGTTATTATCTGTTCAAATATACTTGGTTCTATCTTGTTACAACTGTCAAATGAGACGACAACAGGTAACCAGTCTCAGATTAACGATATGGTTCAGAATAGTTCTCTGATTTCCAGTTTCTTCTTGTTGGCCTTGCTTGCTCCAATTTGTGAGGAAATCTTGTGCCGTGGGATTGTTCCTAAAAAGATTTTCCGAGGAAAAGAGAACTTGGGATTTATAGTCGGTACGATTGTGTTTGCTTTATTGCATCAACCAAGTAATTTACCTTCTTTATTGATTTATGGAGGTATGTCGATCGTTCTGTCTTGGACGGCTTACAAGACCCAACGTTTGGAAATGTCTATCTTACTTCATATGATTGTGAATGGGGTTGCTTTCTGTTTGTTGGCTCTTGTGGTGATCATGAGTCGGACATTAGGGATCTCTGTTTAAGATTTTTGACAATTGCTTACTTGTTTCTACTGGGAAAAAGATGAATGCAATCGTGTCCATCTTTTTCTTTTTATGGTAAAATAGAGAAATAATATGATGAAAAGCCTTGAGGGAGTGACCGATATGTCAAGTAAAGCCAATCATGCAAAGACAGCTATTTGCGGAATTATCAATGTAACCCCAGACTCCTTTTCGGACGGTGGTCAATTTTTTGCTCTTGAGCAAGCACTCCAGCAGGCTCGTAAATTGATAGCAGAAGGTGCTAGTATGCTAGATATCGGCGGAGAATCGACTCGGCCGGGAAGTAGCTATGTTGAGATAGAAGAGGAAATCCAGCGTGTTGTTCCAGTGATCAAAGCTATTCGCAAGGAAAGTGATGTCCTTATCTCTATTGATACTTGGAAGAGTCAGGTAGCAGAGGCTGCTTTGGCTGCTGGTGCCAATATAGTCAATGATATCACTGGTCTTATGGGTGATGAAAAAATGGCGGATGTGGTAGCTGAAGCGAGAGCGCAAGTGGTCATTATGTTTAATCCAGTCATGGCGCGACCTCAGCATCCTAGCTCGCTCATATTTCCTCATTTTGGTTTTGGACAAGCTTTTACAGAGGAAGAGTTAGCTGACTTTGAAACATTGCCAATCGAAGACTTGATGGAGGCTTTCTTTGACAGAGCCTTAGCGAGAGCGAATCAAGCTGGAATCGCACAAGAAAATATCCTGTTGGATCCAGGAATTGGCTTTGGTCTGACCAAGAAAGAAAATCTGCTTCTTTTACGTGACCTGGATAAACTACATCAGAAGGGCTATCCAATCTTTCTTGGAGTGTCGCGCAAGCGGTTTGTCATCAATATCCTTGAAGAAAATGGTTTTGAAGTCAATCCTGAGACGGAACTTGGTTTCCGCAATCGAGATACGGCTTCGGCTCATGTAACTAGTATCGCTGCAAGACAAGGTGTAGAAGTGGTGCGCGTGCATGATGTAGCTAGTCACAGGATGGCAGTTGAAATTGCCTCCGCCATTCGTCTGGCTGATGAAGCGGAAAATTTAGATTTAAAACAATATAAATAAGATGAAAGAAATTGAAAACAATCAGTGGATTGCTAACTTCCGGACGGACCAACCGCATTTTGGCTTGGAACGAATGGTGGAACTGTTAGCTTTACGTGGCAATCCCCATCTCAAACTCAAGGTTATCCATATCGGAGGAACCAATGGAAAGGGTTCGACCATTGCTTTTTTGAAAAATATGCTAGAAAAGATGGGGCTGAGAGTTGGCGTGTTTAGCTCGCCCTATCTCATTCATTACACAGATCAGATTAGCATCAATGGGGAATCTATCCCAGAGGCTAGACTAGAAGCCCTCATGGCAGACTATCAGTCTTTGTTGGAAGGGGAATCGGCTACCAATTTGCAGGGGACAACTGAGTTTGAAATAATTACAGCTATAGCCTATGATTACTTTGCCTCAGAGCAAGTAGATGTGGCTATCATGGAAGTGGGTATGGGTGGACTCTTGGATAGTACCAATGTCTGCCAGCCCATTTTGACAGGAATTACGACTATTGGACTGGACCATGTAGCCCTACTTGGTGACACCTTGGAAGCCATAGCAGAGCAGAAGGCAGGTATTATCAAACAAGGTATTCCCTTGGTGACAGGTCGTATTGCTCCAGAAGCTTTGGCTGTGATTGACCGCATTGCGGAAGGGAAAGATGCACCGAGATTTCCCTACGGGACAGATTATCAGGTCAGCCATCAAAAGAGTGTGATTACAGGCGAAGTCTTTGACTATACAAGTGTTGTCAGACAAGGTCGCTTCCAGACTGGCCTGCTTGGCTTGCACCAGATAGAGAATGCTGGGATGGCTATAGCTTTACTTGATACTTTTTGTCAAGAAGATGGTCGAGAGCTACCAGCTAATACCTTGCTTGCTAAAGCTCTGGAAGAAACAAGATGGCCGGGGCGTTTGGAAATCGTGTCAAGAGATCCCTTGATGATTTTGGATGGAGCCCACAATCCCCATGCTATCAAGGCTTTATTAGCAACCTTGCAAGAACGCTTTGCGGATTATCGTAAGGAAATCCTCTTTACTTGCATCAAAACCAAGGCCTTGGAGGATATGTTGGACTTGTTGGAGCAAATCCCAGATACCGAGCTTACTCTGACACATTTTGACGATAGTCGGGCGACTGATGAAAGCGTGCTGGAAGAGGCAGCTAAGTCTAGAAATCTCAGCTACCAAGGTTGGCAGGATTTTCTAGAGCAGAAATTGACAGATAAAAAAGAAGAGAAACAAACAGTTAGGATTGTCACGGGTTCCTTGTATTTCTTGAGCCAAGTGAGAGCCTATCTGATGGAGAGGAAAAACGAAAATGGATACACAAAAGATTGAAGCAGCTGTAAAAATGATTATCGAGGCCGTCGGAGAGGACGCTAACCGCGAGGGCTTGCAGGAAACACCTGCTCGTGTGGCTCGTATGTACCAAGAGATTTTTTCAGGTCTTGGTCAAACAGCGGAGGAACATTTGTCAAAATCCTTTGAGATTATTGACGATAATATGGTGGTAGAAAAGGATATTTTTTTCCATACCATGTGTGAACACCACTTCTTGCCATTTTATGGTAGAGCACATATTGCCTACATTCCAGATGGTCGTGTGGCAGGTTTGTCTAAGCTAGCCCGTACGGTTGAAGTTTATTCGAAAAAACCACAAATTCAAGAACGTTTGAATATCGAAGTGGCTGATGCCTTGATGGAGTATCTAGGTGCTAAAGGAGCCTTTGTTGTCATTGAGGCGGAACATATGTGTATGAGCATGCGTGGTGTCAGAAAACCAGGCACTGCAACCTTGACGACAGTAGCTCGTGGTCTATTTGAAACAGATAAGGACCTCCGAGACCAGGCTTATCGTTTAATGGGACTATAAAAAGAATCCGCTTCAAGCGGATTTTTCTAGAAAGGAATCATTATGGATCAACTGCAGATTAAGGATTTGGAAATTTTTGCTTATCATGGTCTTTTTCCTAGTGAGAAGGAATTGGGGCAAAAATTTATCGTTTCAGCCATCTTATCTTATGATATGACCAAGGCGGCTACAGACTTGGATTTGACAGCCTCTGTCCATTACGGAGAATTGTGTCAGCAGTGGACGTCTTGGTTTCAGGAAACGAGTGAAGATTTGATTGAAACGGTAGCTTATAAACTGGTAGAACGTACCTTTGAGGCCTATCCTCTTGTTCAAGAAATTAAGCTGGAACTGAAAAAACCTTGGGCACCGGTGCATTTGCCACTGGATACTTGCTCGGTAACCATTCATCGCCGCAAGCAACGGGCCTTTATCGCCCTAGGAAGCAATATGGGAGATAAACAAGCAAACTTGAAACAAGCCACTGAGAAAATGCGAAATCAAGGTATCCATATTCTCAAAGAGTCCAGTGTCTTGACGACGGAGCCTTGGGGTGGTGTGGAGCAAGATAGCTTTGCTAATCAAGTGGTTGAGGTTGAAACCTGGTTGCCTGCCCCAGTTCTATTAGAGACCTTGTTAGCCATTGAGTCAGAGATGGGACGGGTTAGAGAAGTGCATTGGGGACCTCGTTTGATTGATTTGGACTTGCTCTTTGTGGAGGACCAGATCCTTTATACAGATGACCTTATTTTGCCCCATCCTTACATAGCGGAACGCCTTTTTGTTCTTGAGTCTCTACAAGAAATTGCGCCTCATTTTATCCATCCTACATTAAAGCAACCTATCCGTAACTTGTATAATGCTTTGAAAAAATAGAAAAAACTCTAGTTTTCAGTTGCTTGTAACTGAAGGCTAGAGTTTTTAAAATAGGTCATTTTCTTCTGGGAGGAGGATAGTTTCTCTACCGTCCATATCTAAAACCAGGACTCTCGGGGGATAAAGAGGGTCAAAGGGATGGTTAAAATCAAAATCAATGGCTGTAGGGAGGTGTTGACTTGAGAAGTGGAAGGTAATTTTTCCTTGGTTATTGAGCAATTGAAACTCGAGTTCTTCTTCCAATTCAAAGACATTTTTTAAGAAATGGTCGATGATATACCAAAATGAGTCAATAACGTCATCAGGCAAGCTGGTAACAATGCCAAAACTAGCTGACCGCATGTGGGTATTGGTAAAAGCCATATTTCTTCCCCCTTTCTTTTCCCTTATCATACAGCAAATAGGATTAAAAATCAAGAAAAGGTGATTTTTTCTTCATAAACATAGCTTCCTATGAAATTTTTTCAAATAATCTTCAAAAAACGCTTGAAAGTGTTTACAAATAGTGATAAAATGGAATAAGTGGAATCATGAAAACGAAATTTTCATACCGTCTCTTTTTTGGAGTCTCGTGAGGTATGATATAGAAAGGAAATGGAATGAATACAGACGATACAGTAACGATTTATGATGTCGCCCGTGAAGCAGGAGTTTCAATGGCGACGGTTAGCCGTGTAGTCAATGGCAATAAGAATGTAAAAGAGAACACCCGTAAAAAAGTGCTTGAGGTGATTGATCGTTTGGATTACCGTCCAAATGCAGTGGCGCGTGGTCTTGCAAGTAAAAAGACAACCACTGTCGGTGTTGTGATCCCCAATATTACCAATGGTTATTTCTCAACGCTTGCCAAAGGGATTGATGATATCGCTGAAATGTACAAGTACAATATTGTCCTTGCTAATAGTGATGAGGACGATGACAAGGAAGTTTCAGTTGTCAATACCCTGTTTTCTAAGCAAGTGGATGGTATCATCTTTATGGGCTACCACTTGACTGAAAAAATTCGTTCAGAGTTTTCTCGTTCTCGAACACCGGTTGTTCTTGCAGGAACTGTGGATGTAGAACATCAGCTTCCAAGTGTCAATATTGACTACAAACAAGCAACGATTGATGCAGTAACCTACCTTGCTAAAGAAAATGAGCGCATTGCTTTCGTTAGCGGTCCACTAGTGGATGATATCAATGGTAAGGTTCGTTTGGTTGGCTACAAGGAAGCCTTGAAAAAAGCAGGTATTTCTTATAGCGAAGGATTGGTATTTGAATCTAAATACACTTATGAAGACGGCTATGCCTTGGCAGAACGCTTGATTTCATCAAACGCAACTGCAGCAGTTGTAACAGGTGATGAATTGGCAGCAGGTGTCTTGAACGGTCTTGCTGATAAGGGTGTGTCAGTACCAGAAGAATTTGAAATCATTACTAGTGATGATTCACAAATCTCACGCTTTACCCGTCCAAACTTGACAACTATTGCCCAACCTCTTTATGACCTTGGTGCTATTAGTATGCGTATGTTGACTAAGATTATGCACAAGGAAGAGTTGGAAGAACGTGAAGTTCTCTTACCTCATGGTTTGACAGAACGTCGTTCGACACGAAAACGGAAATAGAAAAAATCAGGGAATCGTGAAGATTTCCTGATTTGTTTTTAGAGAAGAGACTTACCCTTCCATATAGTCTTTCAAAGCTGGCCCTGTTAGTCCGGCATTGAGGGCGATGAGGAGTTTCAAGCGGGCTTTTTGGGCGTTGAGTTCTTTAACAAAGAAGACACCAGATTTTTGCAACTGCACGCCCCCACCTTGGTAGGCATAAACAGGCTCGGCAATACCGTTAAAGCATCGTGAAACCAGGGCGACTGGTATTCCTTTTTGCAGAAGGGTTTCTAATTTTTGAGCCGTTTCTTTTGGAATATTACCAGCTCCGAAGGCTTGGATAATCAAACCGTCCAATTGTTCCAAATCCAGCATATCAATCAGCTCATCTGTCATACCAGCATAAGCAGAGATGATAGGGACTAATCCTTGTATGTGATCAAGGTCAAAGCGGACACGAGGTTCAGCTGTTTTAAAGTAGAGGATTTCCTGTTTCATAATCAGACCAAGTGGCCCGTGTGTTGGAGTCTGGAAGGTGCTGACGTTGGTTGTATGCGTTTTGGTAACATACTTGGCAGCGTGGATTTCATCGTTCATAACGACCAAAACTCCTTTGTCAGCAGCCCTGTCATCGCTAGCCACTCGTAAAGCACTCAGATAATTATAGACACCGTCACTACCGAGTTCGTTGGAGCTGCGCATGGCCCCTGTTAGAACGATGGGCATGTGGGGAACTTCCATGGTATCAAGGAAATAAGCTGTTTCCTCTAAAGTGTCGGTTCCGTGTGTAATCACCACTCCATCGTAGTTATCTGCTTCCTCTTTGATTTTTTGGTAGAGGGCCAGCATATGCTTGGGCTTGATATGAGGGCTTGGCAGGTTAAAAAAGTCTAGGGCGTGGACCTGGATTCCTTCGAGGGGATTGGACACATGGTTCATGGGATTATCCGAACTCGTCACAACAGCGCCAGAAGCATCGGCCTGCATGGAAATAGTCCCACCCGTATGTAAAACAAGGATTTTCTTAGGCATGATTTACTCACTCTTTCTGAAATGTGGTATAATCATTGTATCACAAAAGGGGAGATTGGGACAGGATGGAAGTCAAAGCTGTTTTTTTTGATATCGATGGAACCTTGGTCAACGATCGCAAGAGTGTTTTGAAATCCACTAAGGACGCGATTAAAATCGTCAAAGAGCAAGGGGTACTTGTCGGCGTAGCGACAGGTCGAGGACCTTTTTTTGTTAAGGAATTGATGGACGATTTGGATTTGGACTTTGCGGTAACCTACAATGGCCAGTATATCTTTACTAAAGACAGGGTCTTGTTCACGAGTCCTATTTCCAAGTTACATTTGCGCCAGCTAATTACTTATGCTAAAAAAGAAGGTAAGGAGATTGCCCTAGGGACCAAGGATGCTATGCTGGGTTCTAAAATCATGTCCTTTGGTCTGGGTTCTTTTTCTCAACGAATCAGTCGCTTCGTTCCCTCTGTTTTAACTCGGACGGTGAGTCACTCCTTTAATCGTATGGTTAGCAAGGTTGTTACCCAAAAGGAAGAAGACTTACTTCAACTGATGAATCAGCCTATCTACCAAGTTTTGATGCTGATGACGCCAGAAGAATCTGAGAAAGCGGCAGCTGATTTTGAAGATTTGAAATTGACACGTAGCAATCCTTTTGCAGCAGATGTCATCAATCAAGGAAACTCTAAATTGGAAGGCATTCGACGAGTTGGGAAAGAATATGGTTTTGATCTCAACCAAGTGATGGCTTTTGGTGACTCAGATAATGACCTTGAAATGCTGGCTGGTGTCGGTATGTCGGTCGCTATGGGAAATGGTAGTAGCAGTGTCAAGGAAGTTGCCAAGCACATTACCACTAGCAATCAGCAAGACGGAATCCACAAGGCTTTGGAACATTTTGGTGTTTTGGCTTCAGAAAAAGTCTTTGTCAGCCGTGACTATCATTTCAATAAGGTCAAGACCTTCCACCACATGATGGACGAACGAACTCAAGAAGAACCTCGAGCTTGGGATTTAGAAGGTGCAACCCATAGGGCTGGCTTTAAAATAGAAGAATTGGTGGAATTTGTTCGAGCTGCCAGCCCTTCTGAAGAGGACTTTGGTCAAGCTCTATCGCAACTTCATCAGGCTCTTGATAAGGCAGCAGAGAAAGTAGCCAAGAAGACACCTGCACAGCAAGATTTGGTAGGGCAGGTGGATGCCTTGATTGATACGCTTTACTTCACCTACGGTAGTTTTGTTTTGATGGGGGTGGATCCAGAACGTATTTTTGATATTGTCCATCAGGCCAATATGGGGAAAATTTTTCCAGATGGCAAGGCTCATTTTGATCCAGTGACCCACAAAATCTTAAAGCCAGATGATTGGGAAGAAAAATATGCTCCAGAACCTGCTATTAAAAAGGAACTGCAGCGTCAGCTCAAGGCTTATGAACGTCATAAAGAGAGAAATAATACTCAATGAAAATCAAAGAGCAAACTAGCCGCAGGCTGTACTTGAGTACGGCAAGGCGACGTTGACGTGGTTTGAAGAGATTTTCGAAGAGTATAAATAGTAAACAAAAAGGAGCACTGAGCTCCTTTTCTTTATAATTATAAGGTTTTTTCTTGTTCTCTCACCACCAGCAAATCGACCTTAGCATGGCGGAGAATGTATTCAGATGAAGAGCCGACCAAGAGGCGTTCAAAGGCGTTGAGACCAGTTGCACCAACGAGGATGAGGTCAACTTCTTCTGCATCTGGAATAGTACGTGCCAGTAGAGTTTTTGGATTTCCCATTTCAATGACGATATGAACATCTGCCACACCAGCATCTTTAGCACGTTTTTCGTACTCTTTCATCAGACTTTCAGCGTCGACTTGGAGTTCTTCGTAAACTTCAGCATCAAAGGTGGATACGCTTTGGAGTGCGCGTGTGTCAATGACATGTGCGATGGTGAGTTTAGCGTCGTTTCGTAGAGCAGAATGAACTCCCTTGACAAAAGCCAAGTCCGCTTCTTTAGAACCATCGATTGCGACCATGATATTTTGGTAACGTTGTGCCATAATGAAACCTCCTGAAATTTTCTTACTATAATTGTAAACCTTTTCACTATAGAAGTAAAGCAAAAAAAGTATTTTTCAAAAGAATATTAGCGCTTAAAATCTATATAAATATATGATAAAATAAAAGAAAGGATAGCAGGAAAGAAGTGAAGGGAGGGAGAATGATGAAAAACGCTTTTCAAAAATCAAATTTCCTTTATTATGGAATCATCCTAGTTTCAGTCTTGCTAGAAGTTATCATGGTCTGGCAATTAGAGAGTCTGGTACCGCTTCTTTATCCAGGGTTTATCGGTTTTTTAGTCTTTCATGTACTCTACCATCTAATTTTATTCCTAGTTGCAAAACGAAGTGGGCGTTGGGATTACTTGATGATATGGGGACTTTTCCTCATGTTCAATCTTCTTTATGACTCCTTTTTAGGCTTGTTTTTTCTAGGTTTATCTTTTGGTATGTGATGTGACTTTCGCAAAATACCTGCTATCTCCCCTGTCTTGGCCTCGCTTTTAGCGAGGTTTTTTTCTATCTTAATCTAGTAAAACATTTCAGCAAACTTGTCGCATTTTCTTTCTAGTGGTATAATGTTACTATCCTGATGAATTGAGGAAACAAGATGAAAGAATATAACAAGTCTAGTAAGTTAGAGCATGTTGCTTATGATATCCGTGGTCCTGTTTTGGAAGAAGCCATGCGGATGCGAGCAAACGGAGAAAAGATTTTACGTCTGAATACAGGAAATCCAGCAGAATTTGGCTTTACAGCGCCAGACGAGGTCATTCATGACTTGATTATGAATGCGCGGGATAGTGAAGGATATTCTGACTCCAAAGGGATTTTCTCAGCCCGTAAGGCCATCATGCAGTATTGTCAATTGAAGAAATTTCCAAATGTAGATATTGATGATATCTACCTTGGAAATGGTGTTAGTGAATTGATTGTCATGTCTATGCAGGGGCTTTTGGACAACGGGGATGAGGTCTTGGTGCCAATGCCAGACTATCCTCTCTGGACAGCAGCTGTCAGCCTAGCTGGGGGAAATGCCGTTCACTATATCTGTGATGAAGCTGCAGAATGGTATCCAGATATTGACGATATCAAGTCAAAAATCACTTCCAATACCAAGGCGATCATCCTTATCAATCCAAATAATCCAACTGGAGCCCTTTATCCTAAGGAACTCTTGTTGGAGATTATTGAGATTGCCCGTCAAAACGATTTGATTATCTTTGCGGATGAAATTTATGACCGCATGGTAATGGATGGACATGTGCATACGCCTGTGGCTAGTTTGGCACCAGATGTCTTCTGTGTCAGCATGAATGGCCTGTCAAAATCCCACCGTATTGCTGGTTTCCGTGTGGGTTGGATGGTCTTGTCTGGACCTAAGACACACGTTAAAGGCTATATCGAAGGGCTCAATATGCTGTCCAATATGCGTCTTTGCTCTAACGTTTTGGCCCAACAAGTCGTACAAACTTCCTTGGGTGGTCACCAATCAGTCGATGAATTGCTCCTTCCTGGTGGACGAATTTATGAGCAAAGAAATTTCATCTATAATGCCATTCAGGATATCCCAGGTTTGTCTGCGGTTAAACCCAAGGCTGGACTCTATATCTTCCCTAAAATCGACCGCAATATGTACCGTATCGATGATGATGAACAGTTTGTCCTTGATTTCTTGAAGCAGGAAAAGGTTCTCTTGGTTCATGGTCGAGGCTTTAACTGGCAGGAACCAGACCACTTCCGTATTGTTTACCTTCCTCGTGTCGATGAACTGGCCCAAATCCAAGAAAAGATGACTCGTTTCTTGAAACAGTATCGCAGATAGGGCTTACATTCGAAAAAGCTGGAAACATTTGCCTAGAGCTATTGACAAAAGTGAAAGAATCAGATAGAATAGTAAAGTATGTTTAGTAACTGATCACTTTATAGCCGGCTAAACGAATACAAAATCTATGAGGAGGTATTCATCGTGAAACGTACTTATCAACCAAGTAAACTTCGTCGTGCGCGCAAACACGGATTCCGTAACCGTATGTCAACTAAAAACGGTCGTCGCGTATTGGCAGCTCGTCGTCGTAAAGGACGCAAAGTTTTGGCTGCATAATCCAAACGAACCATAACAAAAATCAGTAGGAACTCGAGTCTACTGATTTTTATTTTTGTAAAAAAGTTCAAAAAGGCTTTATATTTTTGCCCAAATAGTGTATAATATTTCACATACTGTAAAAAATGGAGAATAATCATGAAGAAATCAAAAGTTATGCTTTTTGGAGCTATGGCTTTGACAGCAGGTCTAGCTCTAGCGGCATGCGGGTCATCCCAATCAAGCAATGCAGACAAGACATACTCTTATATCTTTGTCAGTAACCCTGATACCTTGGATTACATTACCTCTACACGAGACTCTACATCTAGTATCACAACCAACTTGATTGATGGTTTGTTGGAAAATGACCAGTATGGCAATCTCATCCCATCTATGGCTGAGTCATGGACGGTGTCAAAAGATGGCTTGACTTACACTTATAAGATCCGTCAGGGAGCTAAATGGTACACTTCTGAAGGAGAAGAGTATGCGGACGTAACAGCTCATGACTTTGTGACTGGTCTCAAGTATGCGGCTGATAAAAAGGCTGAAAACTTGTACTTGGTACAAGACTCTATCAAGGGACTAGCAGACTATGTTGAAGGGAAATCATCTGATTTTGCAACTGTTGGTGTTAAGGCAGTGGATGATTACACGCTACAATACACTCTCAACCAACCTGAGACTTATTGGAACTCTAAAACAACAGCAAGTATCCTTAGTCCTGTAAATGAAGCCTTCTTGAAGTCTCAGGGAGATGACTTTGGAAGTGTGACACCATCAAGTATCTTGTCAAATGGTCCTTACTTGTTTAAATCCTTCACATCAAAATCTTTGATTGAATTTGATAAAAACCCTAATTACTGGGATAAGGATAATGTTAAAATCGAGAAAGTGAAACTCTCATTCTTTGACGGTTCTGATCAAGACAGCATTGCTAGAGGTTTCTTGGATGGTAACTATACAGATGGTCGTATCTTCCCAACAAGTTCAGTCTTTGCTGAACTCAAGAAGGGAAATGAGGACAAGATTACCTATACACCGCAAAACTCAGTTACCTTCTACTATCTTTTCAACGTAAATCGTCAAAGCTACAAGCAGACTATGAAACAGTCTGATAAGGAAAAGACAGATTCACGCGCAGCTATGCAAAATAAAGATTTCCGTCAGGCTATCAACTTTGCCTTTGATCGTCATGCCTATGCAGCGCAGACAAATGGTGAAGATGGAGCAGACCGTATCTTGCGTAATACGATTACACCAAGTAACTTTGTTCAAGTTGGCGATAAGAACTTTGGTGACATTGTCAATGAGAAAATTGTCAACTACGGTAAAGATTGGGCAAATATTAACCTAAACGATGGTAAGCAAGCCTTCTTGAACCCTGACAAGGCCAAAGAGAAGTTTGCTAAGGCCAAAGAAAGTCTGCAAGCACAGGGAGTAACTTTCCCAATTCATTTGGATATGCCAGTTGACCAGACTGCTAAGTTGGATGTGCAACAGGCTGGATCGTTCAAACAAACAGTGGAAGAAACTCTTGGTAAGGAGAATGTAGTTATCGATGTTATCCAACTTTCTCCAGATGAAAAAGACCAGGCAACCTACTTTGCAGATACAGCAGAACAAAAAGACTACGATATCGACATCTCGGGATGGGGTGGAGATTACTCAGATCCTAAGACTTACCTAGCTATTCTTGATCCAGAGACAGGTTCTCAGTTGAAAAACATGGGCTTGTCTGAAGGAAAAGACAAGGAAGTTAAGGACAAGATTGGTCTTTCTGACTATAAGAAACTCTTGGATCAGGCTGATGCGGAAATAACAGATACTCAAGCCCGCTATGAAAAATATGCTGAAGCCCAAGCTTGGTTGACAGATAGTGCCCTCTTCCTACCAGTTCAAAGTGGTGGAGCTAACCCAATCTTCCGTAAGACTGTACCGTTTACAGGCCCATTCTCATTCGTTGGTCATAAGGGAAATGCGGACAACTACAAATATGTTGAATTGCAAAAAGAGCCAGTAACTGCTAAACAGTACCAAGAACTTTATGAAAAATGGCTAAAAGAAAAAGCTGAGTCAAATAAAAAAGCTCAGGAAGATTTAGCTAACCACATTCAATGATATTCCTAGTAATGCTTTTCAGTTAATACTCTTCGAAAATCTCTTCAAACCACGTCAGCGTTGCCTTACCGTATATATGTTACTGACTTCGTCAGTTCTATCTGCAACCTCAAAACAGTGTTTTGAGCTGACTTCGTCAGTTTCATCTACAACCTCAAAGCAGTGCTTTGAGCAGCCTGCGGCTAGCTTCCTAGTTTGCTCTTTGATTTTCATTGAGTATAAGCATAGTGACTGGATTCAGAAAAAGGCCTTACCAGAGCTTCTTGCTTCTGGTAGGGCCTTTTCTTTATTCTTTTAAGTGATAGGAATAGCTAGCGACAACGACGTCTTGGTGCCAACGGAGGGCATATTTGAGTTTGAGACTCATCTGATTGTGTAGGATATTTTGCCAAGGTTTATTAGGGATAAACTGGGGTACCAGAACAGTGACTGTATAGTTCTTTTTCTGGGCTTCCTCGGATATCCGTTTGACATACTTGACAGTAGGCGTGATGATATCGCGGTAGCTGGTCTTGATATTTTTCAGAGTAATGGTTGGGAAGTAATCGGCAAATTCTTGGAGAATTTCTTGGTCTTTCTCTGCTGTTTCCTTAGTAGAAATGTGCATGGCTAAGACTTCGTCACCGATACTTTGGGCGTAGTTAATGGCTCCAACGCTGACTCGGGTGACATTTCCTACGAGGACGAGGACAAGATTGCCATCGTAGGTACGTTTTTCGATGCCTTCATAGAGTCGTAGTTGTTGGGCCACTTTTTGGTAATGACTGTGAATCGCTAAGAAGAGTAGGGTGAGTACGAGAATAATCGGGAAGAAAGGCCAGATATCACTGAGACGGAAAAAGAGCAGGATTAGCACGATAGCGTAGCAAATGATAGCTCCAAGGATATTGGCAAGGGCAGGTTTTAAGAAATTTACCCCTTTTTCTTTTTTCCAATGGCGAATCATCCCAGTTTGAGAAAGGGCAAAGGGAACGAAGACCCCGATAGTATAAAGGGGAATCAAACGTTCGGTATTGCCATTAAAAATGAGAAGAAGAATCATAGCCCCAAATGCCAGAGTTAAAATTCCATTAGAGTAGCCTAGGCGATCTCCTTTTTCCATAAAGAGATGGGGCATGTATTTGTTTTTAGCCATATTGTAAGCCAGCATAGGGAAGGCCGAAAAGCCAGTATTTGCAGCTACGGCCAAAATCAAGGCTGTGGAGAATTGGAAGATATAATAGCCAAGGTGACCTAAGAAGGAATTACCAAGGATGCCTTGAGCCATCTGTGAAAGAATAGTTTCTCCGTGTTGAGGCAGAATCCCCATCCAGTAGTTTAGGAAGGTAATGCCTGCAAAAAGAAAACCTAAAATCAAGGCCATGATGGTCAAGGTTTGAGCGGCATTCTTTTCTTTTGGAGCCTTGAAAAAGGGAACGGCATTTGAAATAGCTTCAACCCCTGTCAGAGAGGCAGAACCACTGGTAAAGGCTCTTAGAATGAGAACGATAGACAGACTCGGAACAGCATGCCCAATAGGTGAAGTTGCCTGATAGCTGAGAGACCCTGTCATTAGTTGAAGGATTCCGTAGAGCAAGAGAAAGACAGTACTGATGATAAAGAGATAGACAGGAATCATCAGTGAACTGGCAGATTCTTTTAAGCCCCGTAAATTCAAGAGCATGAGCAAGCAAACCAGAAAAATGGAGATGTGAAGGTTGTAAGGGTGGAGGACAGGGAGGGCTGCTGTGATAGCATCAGCTCCAGATGATACCGATACCGCCACAGTCAGCATGTAGTCAACCAGCAGACTACCTCCAGCAATTAAGCCTAGCTCGGGAGATAGATTTTCTCGAGTAACCATATAGGCCCCTCCTCCTTGAGGATAGGCATGGATGATTTGACGGTAGGAAACGGTCAGGCTGGCCAGAAGTAGGAGGACAAAAAGGCCGATAGGAAGGCTCCACCATATAGCAAGAGGAGAGAGACTAGCCAAGACGAGGACTACTTGCTCAGGCCCATAGGCAATGGAAGATAGAGCGTCGCTTGACAACATGGCCAAGGCCTGCATTTTTCCCAGCAGTCCCCCCTCGCCTTCTGTTAAGGACTTAAGAGGACGACCGATAAAAGTCTGTTTTAATTTTGTAAACATTGTATTTTCCTTTTCTGAAAATTTCAATAAGTGCTATTATACTGCTTTGGGAAAATAGCGTCAAGAGACGACGATGGATTTTAGAATATTTTGTACAGATGAGGAGAGAGGGCAGTTTTTTGGTATAATAGAAGATAGAAAACGAGGTTAGAAGAGATGATTTTTGATACACATACACACTTGAATGTAGAAGAATTTGCAGGTCATGAGGCAGAAGAAATCGCCTTAGCTGCTGAGATGGGTGTGACACAGATGAATATTGTTGGTTTTGATAAACCGACGATTGAGCGTGCCTTGGAGTTGGTAGATGAGTATGACCAGCTCTATGCGACTATTGGTTGGCATCCGACAGAAGCAGGGACTTACACGGAGGAGATTGAAGCCTACTTGCTTGATAAGCTCAAGCATCCCAAGGTTGTTGCTTTAGGTGAAATTGGATTGGACTACCATTGGATGACAGCACCGAAAGAGGTGCAGGAGCAGGTTTTTCGCCGTCAGATTCAGTTATCTAAGGACTTGGATTTGCCTTTTGTAGTTCATACCCGTGATGCGTTGGAAGATACCTATGAGATTATTAAGAGCGAGGGAGTTGGTCCTCGAGGTGGGATTATGCACTCATTTTCAGGGACGCTTGAGTGGGCAGAGAAGTTTGTCGCGCTTGGCATGACTATTTCCTTCTCAGGAGTGGTGACTTTTAAGAAGGCAACTGACATCCAAGAAGCAGCTAAAGAGTTACCTTTGGACAAGATTTTGGTAGAGACAGATGCGCCTTACTTGGCTCCTGTTCCTAAACGGGGTCGTGAAAATAAAACAGCCTACACTCGCTATGTAGTGGACTTTATCGCTGACTTGCGTGGCATGACGGCAGAAGAGTTAGCGGCGGTAACAACTGCAAATGCAGAACGAATTTTTGGATTGGACAGCAAGTAATGAAAGAAAAAATTTCCCAAGTTATCGTGGTCGAAGGGCGCGATGATACGGCCAATCTCAAACGCTATTTCGATGTAGAGACCTATGAGACACGTGGTTCTGCCATCAATGAGCAGGATCTAGAGCGGATTCAGCGCTTGCACCAACGTCATGGAGTCATTGTCTTTACAGACCCAGATTTTAATGGGGAGCGGATTCGTCGCATGATTATGACGGCCATTCCAACAGTTCAGCATGCCTTCCTCAAACGAGATGAAGCTGTTCCCAAGTCTAAGACCAAGGGGCGTTCTCTGGGGATTGAGCATGCCAGCTATGAAGACTTGAAAACGGCTCTAGCTCAGGTGACAGAACAATTTGATCATGAGAGTCGGTTTGACATCAGTCGTAGCGACTTAATCCGCCTTGGTTTTCTAGCAGGAGCAGACAGCCGTAAGCGCAGAGAATATCTTGGAGAGGCTCTCCGAATCGGCTATTCTAACGGCAAGCAACTCATCAAGCGCTTAGAGTTGTTTGGGGTTGCATTGGCAGAAGTGGAAGAAGCTATGAAATCTTATGAGAACAGCTAAGCAGACCCCAAATGTAAGGGGAATGTGTTACAATAGTAGTAAGTAGATTTATGTCAGGGGATTCACTTTGATAATATTTAAATAGATGTTTACAAGGAAAGAGTGAAATGAAAATACGAGTTGATAGAGATTCTGTCTGTATGGGTGATGATGTTTTCTCTCATCAGATGGATCTTGATGTCCCGGAGGATATGACAGTTGAGGAGTTTTGTAGTTTTCTTCAAAAGGACAGATATCTGCCTAGATTGGATACGGAATGGCTTCTACGACATGGTGGAAAGACAATAACAAGTTATAATACAGAAACAAAAGAATTGACGAATCCAAATGTTTCTTTAACAGAGCTCATTTATCAGAGTTCAGGAGACAATGAGTTTGTTTGGATAATAAAACGCCGTTTACACTAGAAAAGAGAATAGATGAGAATTGCAGATTATAGCGTGACCAAGGCAGTGCTGGAGCGTCACGGTTTTACTTTTAAAAAGTCCTTTGGGCAAAATTTCTTGACGGATACCAATATTTTACAAAAAATCGTGGATACGGCTGAGATTGATGACCAGGTTAATGTCATCGAAATCGGGCCAGGGATTGGTGCCTTGACAGAATTTTTGGCTGAGCGTGCAGCTCAAGTCATGGCCTTTGAGATTGACCACCGTTTGGTACCGATTTTGGCAGATACCTTGCGTGATTTTGACAATGTGACAGTGGTTAACGAGGACATTCTCAAGGTCGATTTGGCGCAGCATATCCAGAATTTTAAAAATCCTGACCTGCCAATTAAGGTAGTAGCCAACTTGCCTTACTACATCACGACGCCTATTCTCATGCACTTGATTGAGAGCGGGATTCCTTTTAGTGAGTTTGTGGTCATGATGCAAAAAGAGGTAGCTGACCGCATTTCCGCTCAACCGAATACCAAGGCTTACGGTAGCTTGTCGATTGCGGTGCAGTATTACATGACTGCCAAGGTTGCTTTCATCGTGCCTCGTACGGTCTTTGTGCCAGCGCCAAACGTGGACTCTGCTATTTTGAAAATGGTGCGTCGTCCAGAACCAGCCGTAGCAGTGGAAGACGAGAACTTCTTCTTTAAGGTTTCTAAGGCTAGTTTCACTCATCGCCGTAAAACCTTGTGGAACAATTTGACAGGTTACTTTGGCAAGACTGAGGAAGTTAAGGACAAGCTGACCAAGGCTTTGGACCAAGCAGGCTTGTCACCAAGTGTGCGTGGAGAAGCTCTCAGCTTGACAGAATTTGCCAGTCTAGCAGACGCGCTTAAAGGGCAAGGACTATAAGATGCAGGGACAAATTATTAAGGCTTTGGCAGGCTTCTACTATGTAGAGAGTGATGGCCAGGTCTATCAAACACGCGCGCGTGGGAATTTCCGTAAAAAAGGCCATACACCCTATGTTGGGGACTGGGTCGATTTTTCTGCCGAGGAAAATTCAGAAGGCTATATCCTCAAGATTCATGAACGGAAAAATAGTCTGGTCCGTCCACCCATTGTCAATATTGACCAAGCTGTGGTAATCATGTCTGTCAAGGAACCGGACTTCAACAGCAATTTGCTGGATCGGTTCTTGGTTCTTTTGGAACATAAGGGCATCCATCCCATCGTCTATATTTCTAAAATGGATTTGCTGGAAGATCGGTCAGAACTGGATTTTTACCAGCAGACCTATGGTGACATTGGTTACGATTTTGTGACTAGTAAAGAAGAACTTTTGCCTTTGTTAACAGGAAAAGTGACGGTCTTTATGGGGCAGACAGGTGTTGGTAAATCAACTCTTCTCAATAAAATCGCACCAGACCTCAATCTTGAAACAGGAGAAATTTCAGACAGTCTGGGTCGCGGGCGCCACACTACTCGAGCAGTTAGTTTTTATAATCTCAATGGAGGTAAAATCGCAGACACACCAGGTTTTTCATCCTTGGATTATGAAGTATCAACGGCTGAAGACCTCAATCAGGCCTTTCCAGAGATTACCACTGTCAGTCGAGACTGCAAGTTCCGCACTTGTACCCACACCCATGAGCCGTCTTGCGCAGTTAAGCCAGCTGTTGAAGAGGGTATCATTGCGTCCTTCCGTTTCGATAACTACCTGCAATTCCTCAGTGAGATTGAAAATCGCAGAGAAACCTATAAAAAAGTCAGCAAAAAAATTCCAAAATAAGGAGAAACCTATGTCTCAATACAAGATTGCTCCGTCAATTCTGGCAGCAGATTATGCCAACTTTGAACGTGAAATCAAACGCCTAGAAGCAACTGGGGCAGAATATGCCCATATCGATATCATGGATGGGCACTTTGTGCCACAAATCAGTTTTGGTGCAGGTGTGGTCGAAGCTCTTCGCCCTCATAGCAAGATGGTCTTTGACTGCCACTTGATGGTAGCTAATCCAGAGCATCATTTAGAAGACTTTGCGCGTGCAGGTGCCGATATCATCAGCATCCATGCGGAAGCAACGCCTCATATTCATGGCGCCCTTCAAAAAATTCGTTCACTCGGAGTTAAGCCTTCAGTCGTTATCAATCCTGGCACACCAGTTGAAGCCATCAAGCACGTCCTTCATCTAGTTGACCAAGTTTTAGTCATGACAGTTAACCCAGGCTTTGGTGGGCAAGCCTTTCTACCAGAGACTATGGATAAGGTCCATGAGTTGGTTGCTCTTCGTGATGAAAAAGGCTTGAACTTTGAAATCGAAGTGGATGGCGGGATTGATGATCGAACTATTGCTCAGGCTAAAGCAGCTGGTGCGACCGTTTTTGTAGCAGGATCCTATGTCTTTAAGGGAGATGTCAATGAGCGAGTACAAACTCTCAGAAAACAACTGGACTAGGGTTGCCGTTTTTGCAGGAGGAGACCGCGGTCACTACCGGACGGACTTTGATAGTTTTGTCGGTGTGGATCGAGGCTCGCTTTGGGTTTTGGAAGAAAACCTTCCTCTTGCTCTAGCAGTTGGAGATTTTGATTCTGTAACTGCAGAAGAACGACAGGTGATTCAAAAAAGTGCCCAGCATTTTGTCCAAGCCCGACCAGAAAAGGATGATACTGATCTGGAATTGGCTCTCTTGACCATCTTTGAACAAAATCCTCATGCTCAAGTCACTATTTTCGGTGCTCTTGGTGGTCGTATTGACCACATGCTGGCCAATGTCTTTCTGCCTAGCAATCCCAAGTTAGCACCCTATATGAGCCAGATAGCGATTGAGGATGGGCAAAACTTGATTACTTATTGTCCAGAAGGGACCAGTCAGCTACATCCCCGTTCAGACTACGACTATCTTGCTTTTATGCCGGTTCGGGATAGCCAGCTGACCATTCTTGGAGCCAAGTATGAGTTGACTGAGGAAAATTTTTTCTTTAAAAAAGTGTACGCTTCTAACGAATATATAGATAGGGAAGTGTCGGTGACTTGCCCAGATGGCTATGTGGTCGTGCTACATAGTAAGGACAGGAGGTAGAATGGAAAGTTTACTTGTTCTATTATTGATTGCCAACCTAGCTGGCCTCTTTCTGATTTGGCAAAGACAGGATAAGCAGGAAAAACATCTCAGTAAGAGCTTGGAGGATCAGGCAGATCACTTGTCAGACCAGTTGGATTACCGCTTTGAACAAGCCAGACAAGCCAGTCAGTTGGATCAAAAAGATTTGGAAGTGGCTGTCAGCGACCGTTTGCAAGAAGTGCGAATCGAGTTGCACCAAGGCTTAACTCAAGTCCGTCAAGAAATGACAGAGAATCTCTTGCAAACCAGGGATAAGACTGACCAACGTCTTCAATCCTTGCAGGAATCAAATGAGCAACGTTTGGAGCAGATGCGCCAAACGGTCGAGGAAAAACTAGAAAAGACATTGCAGACGCGCTTGCAGGCTTCCTTTGAGACAGTTTCCAAACAACTGGAGTCGGTCAATCGTGGCCTTGGAGAAATGCAGACAGTTGCCCGCGATGTTGGAGCCCTCAATAAGGTTCTCTCAGGAACCAAGACGCGAGGGATTCTGGGAGAATTGCAACTGGGGCAAATCATCGAAGACATCATGACCCCTGCCCAGTACGAACGAGAATACGCAACGGTTGAAAACTCTAGTGAACGAGTGGAGTACGCCATCAAGTTACCCGGACAAGGCGATCAGGAATACGTCTATCTACCAATTGACTCTAAGTTTCCACTGGTAGATTATTACCGCCTAGAAGAAGCATATGAAGCAGGTGACAAGGATGAGATTGAACGCTGTCGTAAGTCGCTCCTAGCCAGCGTCAAACGCTTTGCCAAGGATATCAGGAACAAGTACATAGCACCGCCTCGAACGACCAATTTTGGAGTTTTGTTTGTGCCAACAGAAGGTCTCTACTCAGAAATCGTCCGCAATCCGGTCTTCTTTGATGACTTGAGACGGGAGGAGCAGATTATTGTCGCAGGTCCCAGTACCCTATCAGCCCTTCTTAACTCCCTATCAGTTGGCTTCAAAACTCTAAATATCCAAAAGAGTGCCGACCATATCAGTAAGACTCTTGCCAGTGTTAAGACCGAGTTTGGTAAGTTTGGTGGCATTCTGGTCAAGGCACAAAAACACCTCCAACATGCCTCTGGCAATATTGATGAATTATTGAACCGTCGTACTACAGCTATCGAGCGTACGCTCCGTCACATTGAGTTGTCAGAAGGTGAGCCTGCGCTTGATCTACTCCATTTCCAAGAAGATGAGGAAGAATATGAAGATTAGTCACATGAAAAAAGATGAGCTATTTGAAGGCTTTTATCTAATCAAATCAGCTGACCTGAGGCAAACTCGAGCTGGGAAAAACTATCTAGCCTTTACTTTCCAAGATGATAGTGGCGAGATTGAAGGGAAGCTCTGGGATGCCCAACCTCATAACGTTGAGGCCTTTACTGCTGGTAAGGTTGTCCACATGAAAGGGCGCCGAGAAGTTTATAACAACACCCCTCAAGTCAATCAAATTACTCTCCGCCTGCCTCAACCTGGCGAACCCAATGATCCAGCTGATTTCAAGGTCAAGTCACCAGTTGATGTCAAGGAAATCCGTGACTATATGTCGCAAATGATTTTTAAAATTGAAAATCCTGTTTGGCAACGGATTGTCCGAAATCTCTACACCAAGTACGACAAGGAATTTTACTCCTATCCAGCAGCCAAGACCAACCACCATGCCTTTGAAACGGGTTTGGCTTTCCACACTGCAACCATGGTGCGTTTGGCAGATGCTATTAGCGAAGTTTATCCTCAGCTCAATAAGAGCCTACTCTATGCGGGGATTATGCTGCATGACTTGGCTAAGGTCATCGAGTTGACGGGACCAGACCAGACCGAGTACACAGTGCGAGGCAATCTTCTTGGCCATATCGCTCTGATTGATAGTGAAATTACTAAGACAGTGATGGAACTTGGCATCGATGATACCAAGGAAGAAGTCGTTTTGCTTCGTCACGTCATCCTTAGTCACCATGGCTTGCTTGAGTATGGAAGTCCAGTCCGTCCACGCATTATGGAAGCAGAGATTATCCATATGATTGACAATCTGGATGCTAGCATGATGATGATGTCAACAGCTCTTGCTTTGGTGGATAAGGGAGAGATGACCAATAAAATCTTCGCTATGGACAATCGTTCCTTCTATAAACCAGATTTAGATTAATAATTTAAGAAAAATGAGCATTTTTTAGGATAAGAATGTTCGTTTTTTTATGTGAATATGGTATAATAGATAAAATATCAAAATTAAATGAAGTAGGAAATAGAAATGAAATTAAGAAGAAGTGATCGGATGGTTGTCATTTCCAACTATTTGATTAATAATCCTTATAAACTAACTAGTCTCAATACTTTTGCTGAAAAGTATGAATCTGCTAAATCATCCATCTCAGAGGATATCGTTATTATCAAACGCGCCTTTGAGGAAATTGAAATCGGTCATATCCAGACAGTAACTGGTGCTGGTGGTGGTGTCATTTTCACACCATCAATCTCAAGCCATGATGCCAAGGAAATGGTTGAGGACTTGCGTGCCAAGTTGTCAGAAAGTGACCGTATCTTGCCAGGTGGCTATATCTACTTGTCAGATTTGCTTAGCACACCAGCCATCTTGAAAAATATTGGTCGTATTATTGCCAAGAGCTTTATGGACCAAAAAATCGACGCGGTTATGACCGTAGCGACTAAGGGTGTGCCACTTGCAAATGCAGTTGCCAATGTCCTCAATGTTCCTTTTGTTATTGTGCGCCGCGATCTGAAAATTACCGAAGGTTCAACTGTCAGCGTCAACTATGTATCCGGTTCAAGTGGTGACCGCATCGAGAAAATGTTCCTTTCAAAACGTAGTCTCAAGGCAGGCAGCCGTGTCTTGATTGTGGATGACTTCTTGAAAGGTGGCGGAACTGTCAATGGGATGATCAGCCTCTTGCGTGAGTTTGATTCAGAATTGGCAGGTGTAGCGGTCTTTGCGGATAATGCTCAAGAAGAACGCGAAAAGCAGTTTGACTACAAGTCACTCTTGAAGGTAACCAATATTGATGTCAAGAACCAAGCCATCGATGTTGAGGTTGGCAATATCTTTGACGAAGATAAATAAGAGATAGAACTAAAGGTTGGAACGATTGTCCCAGCCTTTCTTTGCAAATAGAATAGAAGGAAACTTATGAAAACACCATTTATCAATAAAGAAGACTTAGAAAAGATTGTTGCCGAGTTCCCGACACCTTTTCACTTGTATGATGAGAAGGGGATTCGTGAGAAGGCAAGAGCCGTCAACAAAGCATTTTCGTGGAACAAGGGCTTTAAGGAATATTTTGCAGTTAAGGCTACTCCAACCCCAGCTATTTTGAAAATTCTCCAAGAGGAAGGCTGTGGCGTGGACTGCTCTAGTTATGTAGAACTTTTGATGAGCCATAAACTGGATTTCCCTGGTTCTGAGATTATGTTCTCTTCTAATAATACGCCAGACAAGGAATATGCCTATGCGCGTGAATTGGGTGCGACCATTAACTTGGATGCTTTTGAAGATATTGAACATCTAGAGCGTGCAGCAGGCATTCCAGAAATTATCTCTTGTCGTTACAATCCTGGAGGCGTTTTTGAACTGGGGACAGACATTATGGACAATCCTGGAGAAGCCAAGTTTGGCATGACCAAGGACCAGCTCTTTGAAGCCTTTGCCATCTTGAAGGAAAAAGGAGCTAAGACTTTTGGGATTCACTCCTTCCTAGCGTCCAATACCGTGACCCATCTCTATTATCCAGAGTTGGCTCGTCAGCTTTTTGAATTGGCTGTTGAAATCAAGGAAAAGTTGGGCATTTCGCTAGAGTTTATCAATCTTTCTGGCGGTATTGGTGTCAATTATCGTCCAGACCAGGAGCCGAACGATATCGCCTTGATTGGTGAGGGAGTTCGTAAGGTTTATGAAGAAGTTCTTACGCCAGCAGGTCTTGGTCAGGTCAAGATTTTTACCGAATTGGGTCGTTTTATGTTGGCACCTCACGGTGCTTTAGTCACAAGAGTGACTCATAAGAAAAAAACCTACCGTACCTATCTAGGTGTGGATGCATCAGCAGTCAACCTCATGCGTCCAGCTATGTACGGAGCTTACCATCATATTACTAACGTGACCCATCCAGATGGACCAGCTGAAGTAGTAGATGTGGTTGGTTCACTCTGTGAAAACAATGATAAATTTGCAGTGAATCGCGAACTGCCTCATACAGAAATCGGTGATTTGCTGGTAATTCATGATACAGGTGCTCACGGTTTTTCAATGGGCTACCAGTACAACGCCAAACTTCGTTCTGCGGAAATCCTCTATACCGAAGAAGGTAAAGTCCGTCAAATCCGCCGTGCAGAGCGCCCTGAGGACTACTTTGCAACCTTGTATGGCTTTGATTTTGAAGAATAAAATGATAAGTAATTGAAAATGAAATTGAAAAACAGATTGCTTTCTAAAAAATAGGCAAAAATCTTGTTTTTCCTTCAAGTCATGATATAATAAAACTATAAAACGTTTTCAAGGAAGGTAACGATATGTCTGAAGAAACAATTGATTATGGACAAGTGACAGGAATGGTGCATTCGACAGAAAGCTTTGGGTCAGTAGATGGGCCTGGTATTCGCTTTATTGTCTTTTTGCAGGGCTGTCACATGCGTTGCCAGTATTGCCACAACCCGGACACTTGGGCTATGGAGTCCAATAAGTCACGTGAACGGACGGTAGATGATGTCTTGACAGAGGCCTTGCGCTACCGCGGTTTCTGGGGAAATAAGGGCGGTATTACAGTCAGTGGAGGAGAAGCCCTCTTGCAGATTGATTTCCTGATTGCCCTCTTCACCAAGGCTAAGGAACAAGGAATCCACTGTACCTTGGATACCTGTGCCCTTCCTTTCCGTAATAAACCACGTTACCTTGAGAAGTTTGACAAACTCATGGCTGTCACTGACTTGGTCCTCTTGGATATCAAGGAAATCAACGAAGAACAGCACAAGTTTGTCACTAGTCAAACCAATAAAAATATCTTGGCTTGTGCCCAGTATCTATCAGATATTGGAAAACCTGTCTGGATTCGCCACGTGCTAGTTCCAGGATTGACAGATAGAGATGATGACTTGATTGAACTTGGGAAGTTTGTCAAGACCCTTAAAAATGTTGATAAGTTTGAAATTCTACCTTATCACACCATGGGAGAATTCAAATGGCGTGAATTGGGAATTCCTTATTCCCTCGAAGGAGTTAAACCACCAACAGCAGACCGCGTCAAGAACGCTAAAAAACTCATGGATACCGAAAGTTACCAAGACTATATGAAACGTGTACATGGATAAAAAGAAGCCTGATGGAAACATCGGGCTTTTGATACTCAATGAAAATCAAAGAGCAAACTAGGAAGCTAGCCGCAGGCTGCTCAAAACATGGTTTTGAGGTTGTGGATAGAACTGACGAAGTCAGTAACATATATACGGCAAGGCGAAGCTGACGTGGTTTGAAGAGATTTTCGAAGAGTATGACTTGCAAAAAAGACTTAGCAAACTAGCTAAGCCTTTTTCTTCTTATCTCGAACGTTGTTTTCCAGCGTTGCGATTTTTGTGTTTTTTCTTGCTTGTGATAGCAGTTGGTTGTTCAGGGGTAACGTCTTTTCGTCCATTTGGTGTTGAGAAAGCACGTGCTTTTGGTGGATTCTTAGCCAATTCTTCACGGACTTTTTTGCGAAGTTTTGGACGAACGATATAGTTGACGATAAACTGTTGGAGAATCATCATGAAACCACCGACAACCCAGTAAAGTGTGACGCTGGCTGGTGAGAAGAGGGAGAAGACGACAATCATGAGTGGGCTCATGTAAATCATTTTCTTAATTTGTTCTCTTTGCATTTCATCTTCTACTCCGTGAAGTGAAAGGAGCGATTGAAGATAGTAAAGAATACCAGCACAGGCAACTAAAATCATACTTGGAGACCCTAGAGGAATTCCTAGGTAGCTTGCTTGAGCAACACCTTCAGTATGTTGGGCAGCAAAGTAGATAGCTGAGAAGAAAGGCATTTGAAGGAGGATAGGGAAACATCCTACACCACCAAACATGCTGATGCCGTGCTCTTTTTGAGCGGCAAAGAGAGCTTGTTGGGCTTCGAGTTTTTCTTCTTGAGTTGTTGCTTCTTTGAGACGTGTTTGGTGTGGCTCAAGGACGTGCTTGAGGGCATTCATCTTTTCAGAGTGAAGCGTCGCCTTCCATGATTGGTAGATACCAAGTGGCAAGATAATCAAGCGCACGATAATGGTTACGATGATGATAGCAACACCAAAACCAAGTCCCTTGTCATTGGCGAAGTACTTGATAGCTTCAGCCATAGGCGCTCCGATAGTATTCCAAACCAATCCTGTTGGCTGACCTGTTGCCTTATCGACATTGACACAGCCAGTTAAGACTAGCAACATAGCCACTCCCATAGCTGAGAGGGCAAAACGTTTAATAGCTTTCAATTTGTTCATTCCTTCTTTTAAAAATAATACCTTTCTATTCTACTGTTTTTTTACAAAATATACAATAGTTCTAGAGACCTAATTTGCGATTTTAAAGTCAGGGTAGGGAGGAAAGTTGCTCAGTTTGACATCTAAGTAGCTGACTTTTGAAAAAGGTGTGGGTCCTTTTCGGATTTCTTGGATAAATTTTGCCATGATAGTTGATGAGTCTGCTTGGGCTAAGATTTCGACTGTGCCATCGTCGTTATTCCATACCCGACCTGTGATGCCACCAATTTCAAGCGCCAAGCTGTAAACACCCCAACGAAAGCCGACTCCCTGCACTCTGCCTTGGGCAATCATTCTAACCTTTTGCATAACAAACTCCTTTGATTGTGTTATAATATTTCTATGACTATTATAACCTCAAAAGCCAATTCTGTGGTAAAAAATGCCAAGAAATTACACCAAAAAAAATACCGCAAGTCTGCCTATTTGATTGAAGGATGGCACTTGTTTGAAGAAGCTGTTCAAGCTGGGGTAACGATTGAGAAGATCTTTGCCCTAGAAACTTACCGAGAACAGTTAGCCTCGTTTCCGCAAACTGTCTGGGTATCAGAGGATATTTTGCTAGATTTGGCAGATTCTCAGACTCCACAGGGAATTGTTGCCGTCGTTCAAAAAGAAGAAGTAGGGCAAGCTGATTTTAGTCAGGGCAAGTTCTTATTTTTGGAAGATGTGCAAGATCCTGGTAATGTGGGAACCATCATTCGGACTGCGGATGCAGCAGGCTTTACAGGAGTGATTGTTTCAGATAAATCGGCAGATATCTACAGTCTCAAGACCCTTCGTTCTATGCAAGGCAGTCATTTCCACCTGCCCATTTACCGGATGTCGAGCCAAGCGCTTCTTAAGGCAGCCAAAGAAGCAGTTATCCCAGTGCTAGCAACAACCCTATCTAAAGATTCTGTTGATTACAGAGAACTGCCTTCTATAGAAAATTTTGTACTAGTTATGGGAAATGAGGGTCAAGGAATTAGTCCCCTCATGGCTGAAAGTGCAGACCAGTTGGTCCATATTAGTATGAAGGGGCAGGCTGAGAGTCTGAATGTTGCAGTTGCAGCAGGTATTTTAATTTTCCATTTAAGCTAATTTTAACTTTCTTTGTTATAATCAAGGAAAGATGTTCATAGAAAAGGAGAAATGATGAATCACACTACTATTCATGACCGCGCAGGTCTCAATCAATTTTACGCTAAGGTTTATGCCTTTGTTGGTCTGGGAATCGGACTATCTGCTTTGGTATCAGGTCTTATGTTGACGGTCTTTCAGTCTCAGTTGGTTTACTTTTTGATGCAGGGGCGTCTCTGGTTGACCATTGCTACTTTTGCGGAGTTGGCCTTGGTTTTCGTTGCCAGTAGTATGGCTTCAAAGAATAGCCCAGCGGCTCTTCCAGTATTTTTGCTTTACTCAGTATTAAATGGCTTTACCCTCAGTTTTGTGGTGGCCTTCTATACTCCAGGTACGGTTTTGTCTGCCTTTGTATCAAGCGCCCTTCTCTTCTTTGTCATGGCAGCAGTTGGTATGTTCACCAAGAAAGACTTGAGCGGGCTTGGTCGAGCGATGATGGCGGCTCTTATCGGTTTGCTGATTGCCATGGTAGTTAATATTTTCTTGGCTAGTGGTTTCTTTGATTATATGATTAGCGTAGCCATGGTTTTGGTTTTCTCAGGGCTGATTGCTTGGGACAACCAAAAAATTCGCTATGCCTATGAGCAATCACAAGGTCGTGTAGCGACAGGTTGGGTTGTGTCAATGGCTCTTAGTATCTATCTTGATTTTATCAATCTTTTCCTAAGTATTCTACGTATCTTTGGTCGCAATGACTAGAAGGTCCCTAACATCAGTGTTCGAAGGAGCACTGATTTTTTCGTATTTGCTCTTTCCTTTTCTTGGAAATAGGTGTATAATGCTTTTAACTAATTTTTGAGGAGTAGTTTATGAAGAAAAGTTTTATTCATCAACAAGAAGAGATTTCCTTTGTCAAAAACACTTTTACCCAGTATTTGAAAGATAAGTTAGAAGTTGTCGAAGTTCAAGGTCCTATCTTGAGTAGGGTCGGCGATGGTATGCAGGACAACTTATCAGGTGTGGAGAATGCCGTATCGGTCAAGGTTCTCCAAATCCCTGATGCTACTTATGAAGTGGTGCACTCACTTGCTAAATGGAAACGTCATACTTTGGCCCGTTTTGGTTTCGGTGAGGGAGAGGGTCTTTTTGTCCACATGAAGGCCCTTCGTCCAGACGAAGATTCGCTGGATGCGACCCACTCTGTTTATGTTGACCAGTGGGACTGGGAGAAAGTTATCCCAAATGGTAAGCGTAACATCGCTTATCTAAAAGAAACAGTTGAGAAGATTTACAAGGCTATTCGTCTTACTGAGCTAGCTGTTGAAGCCCGCTATGACATCGAATCAATCTTGCCAAAACAAATCACTTTTATCCACACAGAAGAGTTGGTAGAACACTACCCAGACTTGACACCAAAAGAGCGTGAAAATGCTATTTGTAAAGAATTTGGAGCAGTCTTCTTGATCGGTATCGGTGGTGAATTACCAGACGGTAAACCGCATGATGGACGTGCACCAGACTACGATGACTGGACAAGTGAGTCTGAAAATGGCTACAAGGGTCTAAATGGTGATATTCTTGTCTGGAATGAGTCTCTGGGTGGAGCCTTTGAGTTGTCTTCTATGGGAATCCGTGTAGACGAAGAAACGCTTCGCCGTCAGGTTGCCATCACAGGTGATGAAGACCGTTTAGAATTGGAATGGCACAAGGCTTTGTTGAACGGCCTATTCCCATTGACAATCGGTGGGGGAATTGGACAATCTCGGATGGCCATGTTCCTACTTCGCAAGAAACACATCGGAGAAGTGCAAACAAGTGTTTGGCCTCAAGAAGTCCGCGATACTTACGAAAATATTTTGTAGAGAATCGAACCGCAAGGTTCGGTTTTCTTTCTCTTTTCGCCCATAATTTGGTATAATAAACGGTATGAAAATCGTATCAGGAATCTATGGGGGACGTCCCCTCAAGACACTAGAAGGCAAGACGACAAGACCTACTTCGGATAAGGTTAGGGGAGCCATTTTTAACATGATTGGTCCCTATTTTGAAGGTGGACGGGTCTTGGACCTGTATGCAGGTAGTGGTGGTTTATCTATCGAAGCAGTATCGCGTGGCATGTCTAGCGCTGTTTTGGTGGAACGAGACCGTAAGGCTCAGGCTATCGTGGCTGAAAATATTCAGATGACCAAGGAAGTTGGAAAATTTCAACTCCTTAAGATGGATGCAGAAAGGGCATTGGAACAGGTATCTGGGGAATTCGACCTCATTTTCTTAGACCCTCCTTATGCCAAGGAACAAATCGTAGCAGATATTGAAAAAATGGCTGAGAGGGAGCTTTTTTCTGAAGATGTCATGGTCGTGTGTGAGACGGATAAGACCGTTGAACTTCCAGAAGAAATTGCCTGTCTTGGTATCTGGAAGGAAAAGATTTATGGAATTAGTAAGGTGACAGTCTATGTCAGATAAGATTGGCTTATTCACAGGCTCATTTGATCCGATGACAAATGGGCATCTGGATATCATTGAACGGGCTAGCAAACTTTTTGATAAGCTCTATGTAGGTATTTTTTTTAATCCCCACAAACAAGGATTTCTCCCTCTTGAAAATCGTAAACGAGGGCTAGAAAAGGCTTTGAAACATTTGGAAAATGTTGAAGTTGTGTCTTCTCATGATGAATTGGTGGTTAATGTCGCAAAAAGACTGGGGGCTACTTTCTTAGTTCGAGGCTTGAGAAATGCGTCGGATTTGCAATATGAAGCCAGTTTTGATTACTACAACCATCAGCTGTCTCCTGACATAGAGACCATTTATTTACATAGTCGACCTGAACATCTCTATCTCAGTTCATCCGGTGTTAGAGAGCTTTTGAAGTTTGGTCAGGATATTGCTTGCTATGTTCCTGAGAGTATTTTGGAGGAAATAAGAAATGAAAAAAAAGATTAGATGGCCCTTATATGTCATTGCGGCCTTAATTGTGACTTTCTTGGCATTTGTAGTGCCCTTGCCCTATTATATAGAGGTTCCAGGTGGTTCGGAAGATATTCGCCAAGTCCTTAAAGTCAATGACACAGAAGATAAGGAAGCTGGTGCCTATCAATTCGTTACGGTTGGTGTCCAACATGCCACTTTAGCTCATATGATTTATGCATGGTTGACGCCTTTTACAGATATTCGTAGTGCTCAGGAGACTACAGGTGGCTCTTCCGATGTTGAATTTATGCGGATCAATCAATTCTACATGCAAACATCGCAAAACATGGCCAAGTATCAAGGGTTAAAAACAGCTGGTAAAGATATCGAACTCAAATATCTTGGGGTTTATGTTTTGACTGTGACGGATAATTCGACCTTTAAAGGGATTCTTAACATCTCTGATACGGTCACAGCAGTCAATGATCAGACCTTTGATAGTTCCAAAGATTTGATTGATTATGTCAATTCTCAAAAACTAGGGGACTCCGTCAAGGTCACCTATGAAGAGGATGGGCAAACCAAGTCTGCAGAAGGTAAGATTATCACCTTGGAAAATGGCAAAAATGGGATTGGAATCGGTTTGATTGACCGTACGGAAGTGACCAGTGATGTCCCAATTCGCTTTTCAACAGCTGGTATCGGTGGTCCAAGTGCAGGTCTCATGTTTAGTCTGGCCATCTATACTCAAATAGCTGACCCTGGTCTTCGTAATGGTCGTATCGTTGCCGGTACAGGTACCATTGATCGCGATGGGAATGTGGGGGACATTGGAGGTATTGATAAGAAAGTTGTTGCTTCGGCTAGAGAAGGTGCTGCTATTTTCTTTGCCCCGGATAACCCTGTTAGCGAAGAAGAACAAAAAGCGCATCCTGATGCTAAAAACAACTACCAAACAGCCCTGGAAGCAGCTAGAACAATCAAGACAGATATGAAAATTGTTCCCGTTAAAACCCTACAAGATGCAATTGATTACTTGAAAAACAATCCCTAGTTTTTAAGTGAAGTTTCCAAACTAGCGCACAAACAGAGAAGATGGTATAATAGTCAAATGGTTCAATTATTATTCACTCTAAGCAGTCACATGCTCTTTATTTATGTGAGTTTTTACCTTTTAAAGAATCTTGTTAGATGGGAAAAAGTCTTAAAAGTAACAGCTGAGAACACAGGAAAAGTTCGTTTACTAGTAGCCTTTTTCAGCATTGTAATGGGATATATCATGAGTTCTTTCTTTATCAGTCTGTATCAGTTGTGGCAAGAAGCGCTTAGAGGATTATTATAAAATCAAGAGTAAAGGAAATAAGTATGGAAAAAATTGTGGTTCAAGGTGGCGATAATCGTCTGGTAGGAAGTGTTACGATTGAAGGAGCAAAGAATGCAGTCTTGCCCTTGTTAGCAGCGACTATTCTGGCAAGTGAAGGAAAGACCGTCTTGCAGAATGTTCCTATCTTGTCAGATGTTTTCACCATGAATCAGGTGGTTCGTGGTTTGAATGCCAAGGTGGATTTTGATGAGGAAGCTCATCTTGTCGAGGTGGATGCGACTGGCAATATCACAGAGGAGGCTCCCTACAAGTATGTTAGCAAGATGCGCGCATCCATCGTTGTCTTGGGACCAATTCTTGCTCGTGTAGGTCATGCCAAGGTATCCATGCCAGGTGGTTGTACGATTGGTAGCCGCCCTATTGATCTTCATTTGAAAGGTTTAGAAGCCATGGGGGCTAAGATTAGTCAGACGGCTGGTTATATCGAAGCCAAGGCTGATCGCTTACATGGAGCTCATATCTACATGGACTTCCCAAGTGTTGGTGCAACGCAGAACTTGATGATGGCAGCGACCCTAGCTGATGGGGTGACAGTGATTGAAAATGCTGCGCGTGAGCCTGAGATTGTTGACCTAGCCATTCTCCTTAATGAAATGGGAGCTAAGGTTAAGGGTGCTGGTACAGAGACCATTACCATTACCGGTGTTGAGAAACTTCATGGTACGACTCACAATGTAGTCCAAGACCGTATCGAAGCAGGAACTTTTATGGTAGCTGCTGCTATGACTGGTGGTGATGTCTTGATTCGAGACGCTGTCTGGGAGCATAACCGTCCCTTGATTGCCAAATTGCTTGAAATGGGAGTGGAAGTGACAGAGGAGATTGAAGGAATTCGAGTTCGCTCTCAACTAGAAAATCTAAAAGCTGTTCATGTGAAAACCTTGCCCCACCCAGGATTTCCAACAGATATGCAGGCTCAATTTACAGCCTTGATGACCGTCGCAAAAGGGGAATCAACTATGGTGGAGACAGTTTTCGAAAATCGTTTCCAACATCTAGAAGAAATGCGTCGCATGGGCTTGCACTCTGAGATTATCCGTGATACAGCTCGTATTGTTGGTGGTCAACCTTTGCAGGGGGCAGAAGTTCTTTCAACTGACCTTCGTGCCAGTGCAGCCTTGATTTTGACAGGTTTGGTAGCACAAGGAGAAACTGTAGTTGGTAAATTGGTTCACTTGGATAGAGGTTACTACCGTTTCCATGAGAAGTTGGCGCAGCTAGGTGCTAAGATTCAGCGGATTGAGGCAAGTGATGAAGATGAATAAGAAATCAAGCTACGTAATCAAGCGTTTACTTCTAGTCATTTTGGTACTGTTTTTGGGTGCTCTAGCCCTAGGAATCGGCTTAATGGTAGGTTATGGAATCGTGGGCAAGGGTCAAGATCCATGGGCTATCCTGTCTCCAGCAAAATGGCAGGAATTGATTCATAAATTTACAGGAAATTAGGCTGGAGAACCAGTCTTTTTCTAGAGATAAGGAGAAAAATGGATAAAAAAACAAGACAGACACTGATCGGACTGCTAGTGTTATTACTCTTATCTGCGGGAAGCTATTATATCAAGCAGATGCAGTCGACAGCTAATAGTCCCAAAACCAAGCTTAGTCAGAAAAAACAAGCGTCTGAAGCTCCTAGTCAAGAATTGGCAGAGAGTGTCTTAACAGACGCAGTCAAGAGTCAAATAAAAGGGAGCCTGGAGTGGAATGGCTCAGGTGCTTTTATCGTCAATGGCAATAAAACAAATCTAGATGCCAAGGTTTCAAGTAAGCCTTACGCTGATAATAAAACAAAGACAGTGGGCAAGGAAACAGTGCCAACCGTAGCAAATGCCCTCTTGTCTAAGGCTACTCGTCAGTACAAGAATCGTGAAGAAACTGGGAATGGTTCGACTTCATGGACTCCTCCAGGCTGGCATCAGGTTAAGAATCTAAAGGGTACTTATACCCATGCGGTCGATAGAGGTCACTTGTTAGGCTATGCCTTAATCGGTGGCTTGGATGGTTTTGATGCCTCGACAAGCAATCCTAAAAACATTGCTGTTCAAACAGCCTGGGCAAATCAGGCTCAAGCCGAGGATTCGACTGGTCAAAACTACTATGAAAGCATGGTACGTAAGGCCTTGGATAAAAACAAGCGTGTCCGTTACCGTGTAACCCTTTACTACGCTTCGAACGAGGATTTAGTTCCTTCAGCTTCACAGATTGAAGCTAAGTCTTCAGACGGAGAATTGGAATTTAATGTTCTAGTTCCCAATGTTCAAAAAGGGCTTCAACTGGATTACCGAACTGGAGAAGTGACTGTTACTCAGTAAAATACAAAATAAACTCCTATGTCACTTGTGGATATAGGAGTTCTTTCTTACTAGTTTAAGCAGAGCTACAATAGACACTGATACTCAATGAAAATCAAAGTGTAAACTAGGAAGCTAGTCGCAGGTTGCTCAAAGCACGGCTTTGAGATTGCAGATAAAGCTGACGTGGTTTAAAGAGATTTTCGAAGAGTATGAGAAAAAATAATATGTACTGGACTATATTTTGTGATATAATAAAGGATAAGATACTATTTTAGGAGAAGAACTATGGAAGACCCAAGTAGTCAGAATTTGTTGCTACAATTTGTTTTATTGTTTATCTTGACGGTGTTAAATGCCTTTTTCTCAGCCACAGAAATGGCCATGGTGTCACTAAATCGTGCGCGGGTTGAACAAAAGGCAGAAGAAGGAGATAGACGCTATATCCGTCTGCTGAAGGTACTAGAAAATCCTAACCACTTTTTATCAACCATTCAAGTAGGGATTACCCTGATTACAATCTTATCAGGGGCGAGTTTGGCAGAAACTCTGGGACGAGAAATTGCATCTTGGCTTGGAAATGGCGAAACAGCTTATGCCGTAGCAAGTTTTCTATCTTTAGCATTTTTGACTTATATTTCCATCGTTTTTGGGGAATTATACCCTAAGAGAATCGCTCTTAATCTAAAGGATGCCTTGGCGATTCGTACAGCGCCAGTTATCATTGGGCTTGGGAAACTAGTTAGTCCCTTTGTTTGGCTCTTATCTGCATCTACCAATCTCTTGAGTCGCTTGACTCCGATGACCTTTGACGATGCTGACGAAAAAATGACCCGTGATGAAATTGAGTACATGTTGACAAATAGTGAAGAAACACTAGATGCTGACGAAATTGAGATGTTACAAGGGATTTTTTCACTAGATGAACTGATGGCCAGAGAAGTCATGGTTCCTCGAACGGATGCCTTTATGGTCGATATTCAGGATGATAGTCAAACCATCATCCAAAGTATTTTAAAACAAAATTATTCTCGTATCCCTGTCTATGATGGAGACAAGGATAACGTGATTGGAATCATTCACACCAAGAGTCTCCTTAATGCGGGCTTTGTGGACGGTTTTGACAATATTGTTTGGAAGAAAATCTTACAAGATCCACTTTTTGTTCCTGAAACTATTTTTGTGGATGACTTATTAAAAGAACTGCGCAATACTCAAAGACAAATGGCAATCTTGCTAGATGAATACGGTGGGATGGCTGGTTTGGTGACCCTGGAAGACCTCTTAGAGGAAATCGTTGGGGAAATCGATGACGAAACAGATAAGGCTGAAATCGAAGTTCATAAAATTGGAGAAGATACTTATATTGTTCAAGGTACCATGAATCTCAATGATTTTAATGACTACTTTGATGTTGAACTGGAAAGTGATGACGTTGATACCATCGCTGGTTATTATTTGACAGGAGTTGGGACCATTCCAACGACTGAGAGACTCAGTTATGAATTAGTCAGCCAAAACAAACAACTTATCCTAACCAATGATAAGGTGAAAAATGGACGTGTTACCAAGGTAAAAGTCCAAATTACCGAAGTTGAAATAGAAGAAGAAACAGAGTAAACTAGAGGCTTTTGTCACCAGGCGTGACAAAGCTTTTTTCAGTTGATTTCAAAAGGAAATTGTGTCCTCGAAAAACTCAGCCCCAAACTTGCCTCAAAAGTTTTTTAAAGTTATACGTATTTATTCAAGGAAAAAGAAAAAAGCCCTTTAAATTGGGCTTTCTGTTTAAATGAAACCTGATAAATCAAGTTAAAGAAGGCGGTAGACGGATTTGAACCGACGATCAAGCTTTTGCAGAGCCGTGCCTTACCACTTGGCTATACCGCCTTAACGTTTATTATTATACCTTGAAAATGATTTTCAGTCAATAGCTTTTTCAGATTTTTTGTATCAATAAGCCTAAATATTCTGAAAATTCGTTTACTTTTCTTGAAATCTATGATATAATTGATGATAACCTATACTTTATTTATAAGAGGAGTAAATAAATGAAAAAAAGTCAAGTGCTTGCTGTAGCGGGAGCTACCTTATTAGCGTCAGGAGTTCTAGCTGCGTGTTCAAACACTAGTTCAAATAATGCTAAACTAGCAAAAGATTACCAATATGTTTATCAAACAGATCCAGAAACCTTGGATTATATCGTCAGCAATATCGATTCAACATCATTCGTCACAACAAATGCTGTAGATGGTTTGTTGGCTAATGATAAATATGGTAACCTGGTTCCTTCTATTGCTGAATCATGGACAGTTTCAAAAGATGGTTTGACTTATACCTATAAAATCCGTAAGGATGCTAAATGGGTGACAGCAGAGGGAGAAGAATACGCTCCTGTAACTGCTAAAGACTTCGTTACTGGTTTGAAACACGCCGTAGATGGAAAATCAAAAGGACTTTCAATCGTTAGCTCTTCTATTAAGGGATTAGAAGCCTATATCAAGGGTGAAACAAGCGATTTTTCAACCGTTGGAGTAAAAGCGCTTGATGATCAAACACTAGAATATACTTTGAACCAGCCAGAAACTTTCTGGAATGACAAGACCACTAGTGGTATTTTGATGCCGGTTAATGAAGAATTCTTAACTTCAAAAGGTGAAGGTTTTGGTGCCCCAACCGATGCTAACTCTATTCTTTATAACGGTCCATTTGTCTTAAAATCTGTAACTCCAAAATCATCTATCGAGATGGCTAAAAATGATGCTTACTGGGACAAAGAAAATGTAAAAATTGAGAACGTTAAGTTCACTTTCTGGGATGGTAAGGACCAAGATGTGATTGCTAAAGGTTTTGCTGATGGTCAATATAGCAAGGCTCGTATCTTCCCTACAAGTTCTACATATGAAAAATATGCAGCTGACTTTAAAGATAACATTTACTTTAATGAACCAGGAGCGGGTGTTGCAACTGTCAGCTTGAATTATGGCCGTACAACCTATAACCACACTGCCAAAACAAGTGATACCCAAAAGACATCTACTCAGAAAGCATTGCTAAACAAGGAATTCCGTCAAGCCTTGAACTTTGCTGTCGATCGCAATTCTTACTCAGCTCAAACAAATGGTACTGATGGAGCTGCAGTAGCCATCCGTAATACGTTTGCACCTTATAATCTTCAAGTTGGTAAGAAAACATTTGGTGAATTGGTACAAGATAGCTTGGCTAAGACAAATTCTTCTACTTGGTCAAACGTGTCTCTAGCAGATTCTCAAAATGGCCTTTACAATGAAGAAAAAGCGAAAGAAGTCTTTGCTAAAGCCAAATCAAGTCTACAAGCTGAAGGTGTTGAATTCCCAATCCACTTGGATGCCCTGGTTATCCAAGAATCAACAGCGGTTGTAAACCGTGTTCAATCATTGAAACAATCAATTGAAAAAGTATTGGGTTCAGATAATGTTGTTGTAGACTTACAACAAATGACTCAAGCAGAAGCTTTACCAATTTCATTTAGCGCTCCAACAGCTAAAGAGCAAGACTGGGATATCCATACCTTGCTAGGATGGAACCCGGACTATCAAGATCCTTCTACTTTCTTGGATCAATTCGTCCTTAAGGGAGGAAGCACTCGCCTTTACCTTGGTATTGACCAAAACACAGATGCATCAGTAGTAAGCAAACTTGGTTTAGCTGACTATGGAAAATTACTTGATGACGCAAACAGCGAAAACCAAGATGTTCAAAAACGTTATGAAAAATACGCGGTGGCACAAGCTTGGTTGACTGACAATGCTTTGACAATTCCAGTAATGGCTTCTCCAAAAGAAACAGCCGTTTCATATGTTTCAAAAGTTCTACCATTTAGCTCTTCATATTCAGTAGCCGGCCTTAAAGGTGAAAATGCAGGATACTTGAAGTACACTGAAGTTGGTGAAAAAGCAATCACCAAAGAAGAGTATGAAAAAGCTCGTGAAAAATGGTTGAAAGAAAAGACTGAGTCAAACGAGAAAGCTCAAAAAGAATTGGCAAGTCATGTGAAGTAAATAATTTTCAATAGAACTTTCTCTCCATGAGGAGAAGGTTCTTTTGGGATTTTTAAAGGAAATGATATGAAAAAATATATTTTTATGCGTGTTTTGCGGTCATTGGTTTCTATCTTCTTAGTAACAACCTTGACTTACACGATTATCTATACAATGGTTCCTCGAAAATTGATTTTCAAACAGGATACCAACTATAACAAGATTGCGACAACTGCTGATAAACGTGATAACTATGAGAATACCGTTTATGAGCGTATGGGCTATATCGAGTACTACGATACCAAAGAGTTGCAAGAAAAAGCTAGCCAGATGGATGCTTCTGTAACAGTTGAAGCCAATGATACCAACAAGGCTATCTATGAAAAATACATCAAACAAATCGGTCATGGTTGGACCCTGGGAGAATTTACTGAAAGTGGCCAATTCTACGCTACGCGTGAAATCCCGATTTTTGAACGTGTTTTTCACTTCTATGCTAACTTGATTGACATTGATCATACAAATAAAATTCAAGACCCTGAAAATCCAGACTTGAAACGTTACCTTCGTTTTGAAAACGATCCAGCGATCGGATGGTCCTTGGTCGGTTCAGGAACAAAACACAAATATCTCTTGTACTTCAACAGTCAGTTCCCGTTTGTGCATCAAAACTTTGTGAACATTAATTTAGGTGACTCTTATCCAACCTATGCTAATAGCCCTGTTTTACAGGTCATTACTCAAGGACAAGGGCAAACAAAAACATCTCAAGTTCAGTTCCCAACAGGTAAGAAAACTTCTTCTGTAAATATTTACTCAAGAACCTACAAATCGCCTAGTCAGGCTGATTCTCGTGAAGTAGCTAACTATGGGAAAGATGACCCATATACTGCAACTGAAAGCAACTACCAATATCCTTCTATGATTGCTAGCTCTGCAGTCGTTGGATTGATTGGTTTGGTGATTTCTTATGCGATTGCCGTGCCACTTGGTTCAGCTATGGCTCGCTTCAAGAATACTTGGATTGATAGCTTCTCAACAGGGTTTTTGACCTTCTTGATGGCCCTTCCAACCATTGCCTTGGTTTACATTGTTCGTTTGATTGGATCATCAATTGGTCTTCCAGATTCATTCCCTATTTTGGGTGCTGGAGATTGGCGTTCGTATGTTTTACCAGCAGTGATTCTTGGTTTGTTGGGTGCTCCTGGTACAGCTATTTGGATTCGTCGTTACATGATTGACTTGCAATCACAGGACTTTGTTCGTTTTGCTCGTGCCAAAGGTTTGTCTGAAAAAGAAATTTCAAACAAACACATCTTTAAAAATGCCATGGTTCCGCTGGTTTCAGGAATTCCTGGTGCCGTTATCGGGGTTATTGGTGGTGCAACCCTTACTGAAACAGTCTTCGCCTTCCCAGGTATGGGTAAAATGTTGATTGACTCTGTAAAAGCATCTAATAACTCTATGGTCGTTGGTCTTGTCTTCATCTTTACATGTATTTCTATCTTCTCACTTCTTTTGGGAGATATTTGGATGACTATTATTGACCCACGTATTAAATTGACTGAGAAAGGAGGCAAATAATGTCTACAATCGATAAAGAAAAATTTCAGTTTGTAAAACGTGACGATTTTGCCTCTGAAGCTATTGATGCGCCAGCTTATTCATACTGGGGTTCAGTGTTTAGACAATTTATGAAGAAGAAATCAACTGTAGTCATGTTGGGAATCTTGGTAGCTATCATTTTGATGAGTTTCATCTACCCAATGTTTTCTAAGTTTGATTTCAATGATGTCAGCAAGGTAAACGACTTTAGTGCTCGTTATATCAAGCCAAATGCTGAGCATTGGTTCGGTACAGACAGTAACGGTAAATCTCTTTTTGACGGTGTCTGGTTCGGAGCTCGTAACTCTATCCTCATTTCTGTGATTGCGACAGTAATTAACTTGGTTATCGGTGTTTTTGTCGGTGGTATTTGGGGAATTTCAAAATCAGTTGACCGCGTGATGATGGAAGTTTATAACGTCATCTCAAACATCCCATCTCTTTTGATTGTCATTGTCTTGACTTACTCAATCGGAGCTGGATTCTGGAATCTGATTTTTGCCATGAGTGTGACGACATGGATTGGGATTGCCTTCATGATCCGTGTGCAAATCTTGCGTTATCGTGACTTGGAATACAACTTGGCGTCACGTACTCTGGGAACACCAACCTTGAAGATTGTTGCCAAAAATATCATGCCTCAATTGGTATCTGTTATTGTGACAACCATGACTCAAATGCTTCCAAGCTTTATCTCATACGAAGCCTTCTTGTCATTCTTCGGTCTTGGATTACCAATTACCGTGCCAAGTTTGGGTCGTTTGATTTCGGATTATTCACAAAACGTAACAACCAATGCTTACTTGTTCTGGATTCCATTGACAACTCTTGTCTTGGTATCCTTATCCCTTTTCGTAGTTGGTCAAAACTTAGCGGATGCTAGTGATCCACGTACACATAGATAGGAGTAGAAATGACAAAAGAAAAAAATGTAATTTTGACTGCTCGCGATATTGTCGTGGAATTTGACGTTCGTGACAAAGTATTGACAGCCATTCGCGGCGTTTCCCTTGAACTAGTTGAAGGAGAAGTATTAGCCTTGGTAGGTGAGTCAGGATCAGGGAAATCTGTTTTGACAAAGACATTCACAGGTATGCTTGAAGAAAACGGTCGCATTGCCCAAGGTAGTATTGACTACCGTGGTCAAGATTTGACAGCTTTATCTTCTCACAAGGATTGGGAACAAATTCGTGGCGCTAAGATTGCGACTATCTTCCAAGATCCAATGACTAGTTTGGACCCAATTAAAACAATTGGTAGTCAGATTACAGAAGTTATTGTAAAACACCAAGGAAAAACAGCTAAAGAAGCGAAAGAATTGGCGATTGACTACATGAATAAGGTTGGGATTCCAGACGCAGATAGACGTTTTGATGAATACCCATTCCAATATTCTGGAGGAATGCGTCAACGTATCGTTATTGCGATTGCCCTTGCCTGCCGACCTGATGTCTTGATCTGTGATGAGCCAACGACTGCCTTGGATGTGACTATCCAAGCACAGATTATTGATTTGCTAAAATCTTTACAAAACGAGTACCATTTCACAACAATCTTTATCACCCACGACCTTGGTGTGGTAGCAAGTATTGCGGATAAGGTAGCGGTTATGTATGCAGGAGAAATCGTTGAGTATGGAACTGTTGAGGAAGTCTTCTATGACCCTCGCCATCCATATACATGGAGTCTCTTGTCTAGCTTGCCTCAGCTTGCTGATGATAAAGGGGATCTTTACTCAATCCCAGGAACACCTCCGTCACTTTATACTGACCTGAAAGGGGATGCCTTTGCCTTGCGTTCTGACTATGCAATGCAGATTGACTTTGAACAAAAAGCTCCTCAATTCTCAGTATCAGAGACACATTGGGCTAAAACTTGGCTACTTCATGAGGATGCTCCAAAAGTAGAAAAACCAGCTGTGATTGCAAATCTCCATGATAAGATCCGTGAAAAAATGGGATTTGCCCATCTGGCTGACTAGGAGGAAGGAAATGTCTGAAAAATTAGTAGAAATCAAAGATTTAGAAATTTCCTTCGGTGAAGGAAGTAAGAAGTTTGTCGCGGTTAAAAATGCTAACTTCTTTATCAACAAGGGAGAAACTTTCTCGCTTGTAGGTGAGTCAGGTAGTGGGAAAACAACTATTGGTCGTGCCATCATTGGTCTAAATGATACAAGTAATGGTGATATCATTTTTGATGGTCAAAAGATTAATGGTAAGAAATCGCGTGAACAAGCTGCGGAATTGATTCGTCGAATCCAGATGATTTTCCAAGACCCTGCAGCAAGTTTGAATGAACGTGCTACTGTTGATTATATTATTTCTGAAGGTCTTTACAATCATCATCTGTTCAAGGATGAAGAAGAACGTAAAGAGAAAGTTCAAAATATTATCCGTGAAGTAGGTCTTCTTGCTGAGCACTTGACTCGTTACCCTCATGAATTCTCAGGTGGTCAACGTCAACGTATCGGTATTGCCCGTGCCTTGGTTATGCAACCAGACTTTGTTATTGCGGATGAGCCCATTTCAGCCTTGGACGTTTCTGTTCGTGCTCAAGTCTTAAACTTGCTCAAAAAATTCCAAAAAGAACTTGGCTTGACCTATCTCTTTATCGCCCATGACTTGTCGGTTGTTCGTTTTATTTCAGATCGTATCGCGGTTATTTACAAGGGTGTTATTGTAGAGGTTGCAGAAACAGAAGAATTGTTTAACAATCCAATTCATCCATATACTCAGGCTTTGCTTTCAGCGGTACCTATCCCAGATCCAATCTTGGAACGCAAGAAGGTCTTGAAAGTATATGATCCAGATCAACATGATTATGAGACAGATAAGCCATCTATGGTAGAAATCCGTCCAGGTCACTATGTTTGGGCTAACCAAGCCGAATTGGCACGTTATCAACAAGGGTTAAACTAATAATGGTTTTATAATTTCCATGTCAACTTTTATGGAAATTATAAACCTTTTTTTGTTGGATTGATTTGGAAAAACTTTGAAAGAGTTTTCGAAAGAAATAGAATTCTTAGAAATCATTGAATTATAGTGAGATGAAATAAAATCTTAACAACTCGATTAGGAAAGTCAAATTAATTTCTAGAAAAGTTTTAGAAGTCGCGGCGTATTACTCTAGCTTCAATCTACTGTATTCTAATACTCTTCGAAAATCTCTTCAAACCACGTCAGCTCTATCTGCCACCTCAAAACAGTGTTTTGAGCAACCTGCGGCTAGCTTCTTAGTTTGCTTTTTGATTTTCATTGAGTATAATATCTACAATGTAAAAAACTCTAGCTATCAGTTCATTGATAGTTAGAGTTTTTTCTATTCATATGATTTAAGGAGTTTAAATAAGGCTTCTATTTCTGATGACGATGTAGCTGATTTAAGGTAAGCGTAATAAACTGTAAAAGTTATCTTATCCTTCGGTATAAGAGGGATTTTTATTAAATCATCATCTTCATCAGAAAGTGCGATATCAGCCAGTAAACTAAGGCCAATCCCTTTCTTTAAAAGTTCTTTAAGAATGACAATATCATCTGTCTTAAAGAATATTTCTGCCTTGTTTTGATGCTTTTGATTAAGCATTTCAAAAGCTTTCAGGTGAACAAAGTGTTCGTCTAAGAGTATAAAGGATTGATCTACTAATTCTTCAAAAGCGAGGGAAGGAACAGTGGCAAAAGGATGGTTCTTAGATAAAACGACATACAGTTCTTTATGAAATAGATCGTGTGTCTCTATTGAAGGATAATTGAGAGGTTCAATCAAACCGAGTAGGCTTGCATTAAGGTCTCCCTTAAGGAGAAGGTTTAATAACTCTACGGAGCCACCGCGGATAGGGCGTATCTTTTTTAAAAAATCGAATTTATCTTTTTCGTTTAAGGCAGCAAAGAGATACTGAATGATAATAGGAGGGAATCCTACAGTAGAGTATTGTGCCAAGGAGCGATTAATTTCTTTGCGAGTAGAAATGACCTCAGGTAAAATCAGTTCTGTATGCTTTAGAAGGATTTGTCCTTGAGGAGTTAGCTTGAAGGAACGATGCGAGGGGTCATGGTGAATCAATTTGCAGTTAAAGTATTCCTCTAAGCGCTTGATAGCATAAGAAATAGATGGTTGGCTGACTTTATGTTGTTTTGCTACTTCCGTATAGGATTGAAGCTGGCAGAGGTCATAAAAATATTGTAGATCTTTTAAATTCATATGGGTTCACTTTCATTAGTTGGAGAAGGAAAATAAGTGGAAAACAGCAGATAAATAATTTTTATCCGTATCCTACAATTTGACTATACGAGTATTCACCAGTTAAAATGTAAGTGAGTCAGGGATCTCAAAGATTATCTAAGATACTCTCAAAAATGACCAACATTTTTTCTCGTTTATCAATAGGGAGCTGTTTAATCTTCATATTGATTCTTTTGAGTGAAAGATTGTCACTCTTATCAGAGGTTGATTCAAGGCTATCAAAATTGAAAAATTCCTCTGGGGTTATTTCTAGGGCGTCAATCACTTTTTCAAGACTGTGAATGGTCAGATTCACATTTTGGTTTTCAAGTTGATTGATATACTTAAGCCCGAGTCCTGCTTGTTCCGAAAGTTCTTCCTGGCTCATTTTATTCTGTGTTCGAAAATATTTCACTTTTTGGGAAATATATTGTTGTAAATAGTTTTTAGTTGTCATATAAATAGAATACAAGTTTTATATGACAAAAAACACCTTAAAAAATACAAAGTATTACATAACATACCTAGATGATATTTATTTTAATTAGGATTGTCAATTTGTATGATTGGTTTATTTTACTCGAAACTTTTAGTAAAGAGAGATCATCGAGAGTTTGATGAGTTCAGAAATTTATAACATATGCGTATACAATTGTATTATTTAAACAACAACGTTTTACGAACAATTCGTTTCATGTGGTATAATATAAGTAAAAAGGAGCTTGCACTATGACTGCACATGATATTTTAAACAATCCTTTCCTCAATAAAGGTACTGCCTTTACCTTAGAGGAGCGAAAGGAACTAGGCCTTATTGGTTTACTGCCACCGTATGTTCAAACGATTGAAGAACAAGCGGCGCAAACTTATGCACAAATGCAAACAAAAGCCAATGATTTGGAAAAACGTCTTTTCCTAATGGAAATTTTTAATACCAACAGGACTCTTTTCTATTACCTCTTTTCTCAACATTTGAAAGAATTCAATCCAATTGTATATGATCCAACCATTGCAGATACGATTGAAGGCTATAGTGATCTTTTTGTAGATCCCCAATATGCGGGATATCTTGATATTAATCATCCTGAAAATATTGAAGCTACTTTGAAAAACGCTGCCGGGGGTCGCGAGATTCGTCTCATTGTTGTAACAGATGCAGAAGGAATCCTTGGAATTGGCGACTGGGGAACAAATGGTGTCGATATTTCTGTTGGGAAATTGATGGTCTATACGGGTGCTGCTGGAATCGATCCTTCGATGGTCCTTCCTTTAGTCATTGATGCTGGGACTAACCGTGAAGAACTTCGTAACAATCCTAATTACTTAGGAAATCGTCACGAACGGGTCCGCGGAGATCGTTACTACGACTTCATTGACCAATTTGTTCAAACAGCAGAACGTCTCTTTCCTAAACTCTACCTTCACTGGGAAGACTTCGGCCGCTTGAATGCTGCCCATATTCTTGAAAAATACCGGAAACAAATTCCGACCTTTAATGATGATATTCAAGGTACAGGAATCGTTACCTTGGGTGGTATCTTCGGTTCGCTGGATATTAGTGGTGAAAAATTAACAGATCAAGTTTATCTCTGCTATGGTGGTGGTACTGCGGGTGCAGGAATTGCCTCTCGTGTTCTTCGTGAAATGGTAAGTGAAGGTCTTTCTGAAGAAGAAGCTTATAAACGTTTCTTTATGGTTGATAAACAAGGTCTTCTCTTTGATGACATGGATGACTTGACACCAGAGCAAAAACCATTTGCTAAGAAACGTGCTGACTTTAGTAACGCAGATAAGTTGACTGACCTGCTTGAAGTAGTGAAGACTGTGAAGCCAACCATTCTTGTAGGAACTTCAACTCAGCCTAATACCTTCACTAAAGAAATAGTAGAAGCTATGTGTGAAAACACAGAACGTCCAATGATCTTCCCTTTGTCAAATCCAACTAAATTGGCAGAAGCTAGTGCCAAAGATTTGATTGAATGGTCAGATGGCAAAGCTTTTGTCGCAACAGGAATTCCTGCTGATACGGTTTCTTATAAAGGTATAGACTATGTGATTGGTCAAGCAAATAATGCCCTGATTTACCCAGGTCTTGGTCTAGGTATGCTGGCTTCTGAAGCAAGTCTTTTGACTGATGAAATGATTGGAGCAGCGGCGCATTCATTGAGTGGTATTGTCGATCCAGGCCAACCAGGAGCTCCTGTCTTGCCACCATTCAAGTATGTAGCAGATGTTTCTATTAAAGTAGCAGAAGCAGTCGCTAAAAAAGCACAAGAGCAAGGTCTTGCACGCGCTAAGGAAACAGATATGGCCAAAGCAGTTCGTGATTTGAAGTGGTATCCAGAGTATAAATAATTCATTTCTGTTGCCTATCCTCGGGATACTTGGCTTATTTTGGATATGTTAGCAATCTACAGAGTTGATAACCGAAAAGTAAAGAGATTGTCGTATTGACTATTGGTTTTAAACAGTATAAAATAACTGTCGATTTTTTGTCCGACTGCCAAGAGTCAGTTTAATACTATACTAAAATCAAAACGCATTATATAATAGTGATATGAAATCAACCAAAGAAGAAATACAAGCCATCAAAACACTTTTAAAAAACTCTAGTACAACTGAATACCATAAAAGTCTTCAAATCGTTCTATTTTGTCTAATGGGCAAATTATTGAAATTATCCTAAAAGAATTGAAAGAATTATGAAAGAATTTTCGAAAAATTTTAAAAAATTCTGAAATATTCTTGACAGGTGATAAAAAAGGTGGTAAGATAGGAAACATCAAAAAAGAAAGCAGAAAAAGAAATGAATAAGAAACAAGCTGTAACGATGAATCAAAACTTTTACTTTAGCTACTTTAGATAGTGTTTGTAGACATGTCACCATGGATGCAAACAGTTCAAGCAATTTGTTTGTATCTATGTGGCTAAGATTTTTGATTGTGGTCCATATAGATGAATATCTAAATGGACTAGCAAAGTTATAACTTGTTAGATTATTTCAAGCATCCGTTTAGGTATTATCTAGGCGGTTTTTTGTTTTATACTCTTCGAAAATCAAATTCAAACCACGTCAACGTCGCCTTGCCGTACTCAAGTACAGCCTGCGGCTAGTTTCCTAGTTTGCTCTTTGATTTTCATTGAGTATTATCTTTTCTGAGAAGGAGTTTCATTATGAAAGTTGTTCGAAAATTACTAGCCCCCCTCTTGGTAGTGGGGATTCTCTTAACCTCTCTAATTAGTTTGCATCAGTTGAAGGCAGATAAGAAAAAAGATGTGTTTCGTATCGGTATTTCGCAGTTTATTACTCATCAATCTTTGGACGCTACTAGAGAAGGTTTTGTGGATGAGTTGGCTAAGCAAGGCTATGTTGAAGGGAAAAATATCGAGATTGATTTGCAAAATGCACAGGGTGAGCAAAGAAATCTAAAAACCATTTCCCAGCAACTAGCAGAATCTAGTGATGTCGTTCTAGCTATCGCAACGCCTTCTGCTCAGAGTTTGGCCAATACAACACAAACGACACCTGTTATCTTTTCAGCGGTAACAGATCCTGTCAGTGCCAAGTTGGTAGAGTCAAGAGAGCATCCTGGGGGCAATGTAACTGGGACAAGCGATCAGTCATCAGATGCCATTTCAACCCAAATCAATTTGATAAAGAAAGTGTTGCCAAAAGCTAAAACAATTGGAATTCTTTATACTCAGAGTGAGCCCAATTCGGTTGTACAAAAGGATGAAGCTAAGCGTCTTTTGGAAGAAAAAGGCTTTACCGTTGTTGAAAAAACAATCTTGGACAGTAACAATGTCAAGGCTGCTGCAGAAAGCTTGATGGCAGAGGTGGATATGGTTTTTGTACCAACGGATAATATCATTTCATCAACCATGGAAACAGTCAAGCAGGTTTCTATTAAACACAAGGTTCCAGTATTTGGTGGTTCAACAGAAATGATTGCTGTGGGTGGCTTGTATAATTACGGAACCAATTATGAAGAATTGGGAAGACAGACAGCTCGCATGCTGATTCGTGTTTTAAAAGGTGAAAAGCCAGAAAATATAGCAGTTGAGTTGCCTGAAAAACTGGAATTGCATACCAATCAAGAAATGGCAGATGCGTTGGGAATTGATATTAGTAAGTTAGAAGGCAAGGAATAAGGAGGTTTAAGATGAATTTTGTATTATCTAGTTTATCAGAAGGTTTGCTATGGTCGATTATGGCTATTGGGGTCTACTTGACTTTCCGTATTTTGGATATTGCGGATATGACTGCTGAAGGAGCCTTTCCACTGGGGGCAGCTGTCGTCGTATCTCAGATACAGGCAGGGACAAATCCTTGGATTGCGACCTTACTTGCTTTGCTGGCAGGTATGGTAGCAGGCCTTGTATCAGGAATGCTCCACACCAAGATGAAAATTCCAGCCCTCTTGACAGGGATTGTGACCTTGACAGGGCTTTATTCCATCAATATTAAAATCATGGGAAGTGTGCCCAATCTTTCCTTGGGAGATTCTTCGATTGTCTTTAAACAGTTGGCGAGCTTGGGGCTGTCAAATGAAGAAGCTGTTTTCTCATTCAGTTTAGCCTGTCTCTTACTTGTTTGTTTGGTCTTGACTCTTTTGATGAAAACAGAGATTGGCTTGGTCTTGCGTTCGACTGGGGACAATATTCCTATGAGTGAGGCTAATGGGGTCAATGTAGACACCATGAAGATTGTTGGTTACATGATCTCAAATGGTTTGATTGCCCTATGTGGTTCCTTGTTTGCACAAAATGATGGATTTTCAGATGTGACTTCTGGGACAGGAACCATTGTTGTTGGTTTGAGTGGAGTCATTATTGCGGAAGTATTGATACACGACTTAACCATTGGAGGTCGCTTGTTATCTATCGGAATCGGTGCCATTGTTTACCGTTTGATTATTTTAAATATCTATGAAATTCCAAATCTAGATCAAAACCTGGTTCGTCTCTTTAATGCGATCTTGTTAGCTTTGGTTCTATTTGCACCAGAATTGCAAAAGAGATTAAAGATTCGTGGTTTGAAACTGAGAAATGAATAGGAGGAGACAGTTATGGCAAGTTTGTTAACACTTGAAAATATTCACAAAACATTTGAAGCAGGGACGGTCAATGAAAACCATGTCCTCAAAGGATTAGATTTAGAGGTTGAAGAGGGAGATTTTATCTCTGTGATTGGTGGAAATGGAGCTGGTAAATCTACTTTGATGAATATCTTGGCTGGCAATCTATCGGTGGACGAAGGGGACCTTTTATTGGCAGGTAAATCCATTAAAAATCTGAGTATAAGAAAGAGAGCCAAGGATATCGCCCGTGTTTTTCAAGATCCTAAGATGGGAACGGCTTCTCGTTTGACGATTGAGGAGAATATGTCTATTGCATTGAGACGTGGGCAGAAGAGAGGACTTGGTTGGGGCGTGAAGGAGAAGGACAGAATCCAGTTCCAAGAGGCCTTGAAGGAGTTGAATATTGGCCTTGAAAATCGATTGAAAGTGGATACTCAATACCTTTCAGGAGGACAAAGACAGGCCCTGACTCTAGTCATGGCAGCCTTGGTGAAACCTAAGCTCTTGTTGTTGGATGAACACACTGCGGCACTTGACCCGAAAACTAGTCAAATGGTGATGGACTTGACGCAAAAGATTGTGGAACACCATCAGTTGACTACTCTGATGATTACCCACGATATGAACCATGCGATTGAGTACGGAAATCGTCTTATTATGCTCTATCAAGGCAAGATAGTGGTGGATGTCAAAGGAGAAGAGAAAAAGCATCTGACAGTTGAAGATCTCATGCATCTCTTCCAGAAAAATAGTGGCCAAAGTCTAGTTAGTGATGAATTGGTTTTGGGATAAAGAAAAAGGCTGAGATCTGGTGTCTCAGTCTTTTATTAGTATAAATGGATAGGCAGAAATATGAAATTAATACTCTTCGAAAATCTCTTCAAACCGTGTCAGCTCTATCTGCAACCTCAAAACAGTGTTTTGAGCAGCTTGCGGATAGTTTCCTAGTTTGCTCTTTGAGTATAAACTCAGTAAGGAGCCCTCTTTCTCAGAAAAGCAGGGTTCCTTTTGCTGTCTATTCCATCTCTGAAAGCGTAAAACAAACTAGTCAGGGTGGCTAGTTTGTGGTATAATGAAAGAGACTCAAAAAGAAACAGGAGAAAAATGATGGATTTACTTTTAGCAATTGTATTGATTGTGCTAGCTTTTCTAGGAGGAGCTCTTGGAGGAATGTACTTGGTTCGTAAGCAAATCGAAAAAGAATTCGCTGACAACCCACGTTTGAATGCTGAAGCAGTTCGTACTCTTTTGAGTGCAAATGGTCAAAAACCAAGCGAAGCTAAGGTACAACAAGTTTACCACCAAATCATCCGCCAACAAAAGGCAGCCCTTGCTAACAATAAAAAGAAAAAATAAATAAGGAAAAGTCTGGGATGAAAGTTCCAGACTTCTCACTATGTTGGCTAAGGGTTTAGGGATGAGACTTTTTCCTTGCATTCTATTGATATTTGATTATGATTAAGAGAGATAGTTGTTGATTAGGCTGTCATTAATTCAGTTCATAAGGAACGGTAATCATAATGAACTATCAATCAGAAAAAAGACTAGAAAGAAGACTGTATGGATAATCGACCAATTGGTTTTTTGGATTCGGGTGTCGGGGGTTTGACCGTTGTGCGCGAGCTCATGCGCCAGCTTCCCCATGAAGAAATCGTCTATATTGGAGATTCGGCGCGGGCGCCCTATGGTCCCCGTCCTGCTGAGCAAATTCGTGAATATACTTGGCAGTTGGTCAACTTTCTCTTGACCAAGGATGTCAAGATGATTGTCATTGCTTGTAATACTGCGACTGCGGTCGTCTGGGAAGAAATCAAGTCTCAACTAGATATTCCGGTCTTGGGTGTGATTTTGCCAGGAGCTTCAGCAGCCATCAAGTCCAGCCAAGGTGGGAAAATCGGAGTGATTGGAACACCCATGACGGTACAATCAGACATCTACCGTCAGAAAATCCATGATTTGGATCCGGACTTACAGGTGGAGAGTTTGGCCTGTCCCAAGTTTGCTCCCTTGGTGGAGTCGGGTGCCCTGTCAACCAGTGTCACCAAGAAAGTGGTCTATGAAACCCTGCGTCCCTTGGTAGGAAAGGTGGACAGCCTGATTTTGGGCTGTACCCATTATCCACTTCTCAGACCCATTATTCAAAATGTTATGGGGCCCAAGGTTCAACTTATCGATAGTGGGGCAGAGTGCGTACGGGACATTTCAGTCTTACTCAATTATTTTGAAATCAATCGTGGTCGTGATGCCGGACCACTCCATCACCGTTTTTACACAACAGCCAGCAGCCAAAGTTTTGCACAAATTGGTGAAGAATGGCTTGAAAAAGAGATTCATGTGGAGCATGTAGAATTATGACAAATAAAATTTATGAATATAAGGATGAACAGGACTGGTATGTCGGGTCCTATGGTATTTTTGGTGGCGTCCGGACGTTGACGGATGATGACTTGGATTTTCCTCTATTGGAGTTTGCCCAAAGATTTCGAGATGCGGATCGAGGTTTTCCTGTTTCTGTTACTGTTTTACGCTATGGTTCTCTCTACCGTTTATTGTCTTTTGTGGTAGATATCCTCAACCAAGAAATGGGACGAAATGTGGAAGTCATCCAACGTCAAGGGGCTCTGCTCTTGGTTGAAAATGGGCAACTCTTGTATGTGGAATTGCCCAAAGAAGGGGTCGATGTTCATGATTTCTTTGAGACAAACAAGGTCAGAGAAACCTTATTGATTGCGACTCGAAACGAAGGCAAGACCAAAGAGTTCCGAGCTATCTTTGACAAATTAGGCTACGATGTGGAAAATCTTAATGACTATCCTGACTTGCCTGAAGTAGCAGAAACAGGCATGACCTTCGAAGAAAATGCCCGTCTCAAGGCAGAAACCATTTCTCAATTAACGGGCAAGATGGTTTTGGCAGATGACTCAGGTCTCAAAGTCGATGTTCTTGGTGGCTTGCCAGGTGTCTGGTCAGCTCGTTTCGCAGGAGTGGGAGCTACTGACCGTGAAAACAATGCCAAACTCTTGCACGAATTGGCCATGGTCTTTGAACTCAAGGACCGCTCGGCTCAATTCCATACAACCCTAGTCGTAGCCAGTCCAAACAAGGAAAGCTTGGTTGTGGAAGCAGACTGGCCTGGCTACATTAACTTTGAACCTAAGGGTGAAAATGGATTTGGCTATGATCCTCTCTTCCTTGTAGGAGAGACAGGTAAGTCATCAGCTGAATTAACCCTTGAAGAAAAAAATAGCCAATCTCACCGCGCCTTAGCCGTTAAGAAACTTTTGGAGGTATTTCCATCATGGCAAAGCAAACCATCATTGTAATGAGCGATTCCCATGGCGATAGCTTGATTGTGGAAGAAATCCGTGATCGCTATGTAGGCAAAGTTGATGCCGTTTTTCATAACGGCGATTCTGAACTGCGTCCTGATTCTCCCCTTTGGGAAGGCATCCGCGTTGTTAAAGGGAACATGGACTTTTACGCCGGCTACCCAGAACGTTTGGTGACTGAGCTTGGTTCGACCAAGATTATCCAAACCCATGGTCACTTGTTTGACATCAATTTCAACTTTCAAAAGTTGGACTACTGGGCTCAGGAAGAAGAGGCCGATATCTGTCTTTATGGTCACTTGCATGTGCCAAGCGCTTGGATGGAAGGCAAGACCCTCTTTCTAAATCCAGGTTCCATCAGTCAACCACGTGGGAGCATCAGAGAATGTCTTTATGCTCGTGTGGAGATTGATGATAGTTATTTTAAAGTGGACTTTTTGACACGAGACCATGAGGTTTATCCGGGCTTGTCCAAGGAGTTTAGCCGATGATTGCCAAGGAGTTTGAGACTTTCTTGTTGGGGCAGGAGGAAACTTTTTTGACCCCTGCTGAAAATCTAGCCGTGTTGATTGATACCCACAATGCGGATCATGCGACCCTCTTGCTCAGTCAGATGACCTATACCCGTGTTCCTGTTGTGACAGATGAAAAACACTTTGTTGGAACTATTGGGCTCAGAGATATTATGGCTTATCAGATGGAGCATGATTTGAGTCAAGAAATCATGGCAGATACGGATATCGTTCATATGACGAGAACGGACGTAGCAGTTGTCTCGCCTGATTTTACTATTACGGAGGTCTTGCACAAGTTGGTAGATGAGTCCTTCTTGCCGGTTGTGGATGCGTCTGGTATTTTCCAAGGAATTATCACGCGCAAGTCCATCCTCAAGGCAGTCAATGCCCTCTTGCATGACTTTAGTAAGGAATATGAGATTCGATGCAAATGAGAGATAGGATTTCAGCCTTTTTAGAAGAAAAGCAAGGCTTGTCTGTCAATTCCAAGCAGTCCTATAAGTATGATTTAGAACAGTTTTTAGATTTGGTAGGCGAGCGGATTTCTGAGACCAGTCTCAAGATTTACCAAGCCCAGCTAACCAATCTAAAGATCAGCGCCCAGAAGCGAAAGATTTCGGCCTGTAACCAATTTCTCTACTTTCTCTATCAAAAAGGAGAAGTGGATAGCTTTTACCGATTGGAATTAGCTAAACAAGCTGAAAAGAAGACCGAAAAGCCAGAACTGTTAGACCTAGACTCTTTTTGGCAAGAAAGTGACTATCCAGAGGGTCGCTTGCTAGCGCTCTTAATCCTAGAAATGGGGCTCTTGCCGAGTGAGATTTTAGCTCTCAAGGTTGAGGATATCAATCTGGACTTTCAGGTGTTGCGAATCAAGAAGGCTTCCCAACAGAGAATTGTCACCATTCCCACGATCTTGCTTTCAGAATTGGAACCCTTGATGGGCCAGACCTACCTCTTTGAAAGGGGAGGGAAAGCCTATTCCCGTCAGTGGGCCTTCCGTCAGCTAGAGTCTTTTGTCAAGGAGAAAGGTTTCTCAACCTTATCCGCCCAAGCCCTACGGGAACAGTTCATTCTACGACAAATTGAAAACAAGGTCGATTTGTATGAAATTGCAAAAAAATTAGGATTGAAAACAGTCCTGACCTTAGAAAAATATAGATAATGGATATTAAATTAAAAGATTTTGAAGGGCCCCTGGACTTGCTCTTGCACCTGGTTTCTAAGTACCAGATGGATATCTACGATGTGCCCATTACGGAAGTCATTGAACAGTATCTAGCCTATGTTTCAACCCTGCAGGCCATGCGTCTGGAAGTGACGGGGGAGTACATGGTTATGGCCAGTCAGCTCATGCTGATTAAGAGCCGCAAACTCCTTCCAAAGGTAGCAGAAGTGACAGACTTAGAGGATGACCTGGAGCAGGATCTTCTCTCTCAAATTGAAGAATACCGCAAGTTCAAGCTCTTGGGTGAACACTTGGAAGCCAAGCACCAAGAACGGGCCCAGCACTATTCCAAAGCGCCGACAGAGTTGATTTACGAAGATGCGGAGCTTGTGCATGACAAGACGACCATTGACCTCTTTTTGGCTTTTTCAAATATCCTAGCCAAGAAAAAAGAGGAGTTTGCACAGAATCACACGACTATCTTGCGGGATGAGTATAAGATTGAGGACATGATGGTTATCGTGAAAGAGTCCTTGGCTGGACGAGATCAATTGCGCTTGCAGGATTTGTTTAAGGAAGCCCAGAATGTCCAAGAGGTCATCACCCTCTTTTTGGCAACCCTAGAGTTAATCAAAACCCAGGAGCTGATTCTTGTGCAAGAGGAAAGTTTCGGAGATATTTATCTCATGGAAAAGAAGGAAGAAAGTCAAGTGGCCCAAAGCTAGACTTGATAGAGAGGAAAGATGAGTACTTTAGCAAAAATAGAAGCGCTCTTGTTTGTAGCGGGTGAAGATGGGATTAGAGTCCGCCAGTTAGCTGAACTCCTCTCTCTGCCACCGACAGGCATCCAACAGAGTTTAGAAAAATTAGCCCAGAAGTATGAAAAGGACCCAGATTCCAGTTTGGCTCTGATTGAGACAGGGGGAGCATACAGATTGGTGACCAAACCTCAATTTGCAGAGATTTTGAAGGAATACTCTAAGGCACCTATCAATCAGAGTTTATCTCGGGCTGCCCTTGAGACCTTGTCCATCATTGCCTACAAACAACCCATCACACGGATAGAAATTGATGCCATCCGTGGGGTCAACTCGAGTGGGGCCTTGGCAAAGTTGCAGGCCTTTGACTTGATACGAGAAGACGGGAAAAAAGAAGTGTTGGGTCGCCCCAACCTCTATGTGACTACGGATTATTTCCTAGATTACATGGGGATAAACCATTTAGAAGAATTACCAGTGATTGATGAGCTTGAGATTCAAGCCCAAGAAAGCCAATTATTTGGTGAAAGGATAGAAGAAGATGAGAATCAATAAGTATATTGCCCACGCAGGTGTGGCCAGTAGGAGAAAAGCAGAAGAGTTGATCAAGCAAGGATTGGTGACGGTCAATGGCCAAGTGGTGCGTGAACTAGCAACGACCATCAAGTCAGGCGACAAGGTCGAAGTTGAAGGTCAACCCATCTACAACGAAGAAAAGGTCTACTATCTGCTTAACAAACCACGCGGTGTCATTTCTAGTGTGACGGATGATAAGGGCCGCAAGACGGTTGTCGATCTCTTGCCCAACGTGAAGGAGCGCATCTACCCTGTAGGTCGTTTGGACTGGGATACATCAGGAGTCTTGATTTTGACCAATGATGGGGATTTTACGGATGAAATGATTCACCCACGTAATGAGATTGACAAGGTTTATGTCGCGCGTGTTAAAGGTGTGGCCAATAAGGATAATCTTCGTCCCTTGACCCGTGGACTTGAGATTGATGGTAAGAAAACCAAGCCGGCTGTCTATGAGATTCTCAAAGTGGACCCAGTCAAAAACCGTTCTGTGGTACAGTTGACCATCCATGAAGGGCGTAACCACCAGGTTAAAAAGATGTTTGAAGCTGTCGGTCTCCAAGTGGACAAGTTGTCACGGACCCGTTTTGGACATCTAGACTTGACAGGTCTCCGTCCAGGAGAATCCCGTCGTCTTAATAAAAAAGAAATCAGCCAACTACACACCATGGCTGTAACCAAGAAATAATGAAACGAATTTTAATAGCGCCTGTGCGCTTTTACCAACGTTTTATCTCACCAGCCTTTCCACCCTCTTGTCGCTTTGAGCCGACTTGTTCAAACTACATGATTCAGGCTATTGAGAAACATGGCTTCAAGGGTGTCTTGATGGGCTTGGCTCGGATTTTACGTTGCCATCCCTGGTCGGAAACAGGCAAGGACCCCGTCCCAGACCACTTTTCCCTCAAACAAAATCAAGAAGAAAAATAAGAGGCTGGGCAAACAGATTTCAAAATGCTAAAAACGCATCCTATCAGGTTGAGTGAGCTTGATAGGATGCGTTTTAGAATGTCAAAATTTTACTTAAATTGAGTTTAAATCAGCTTATTTCAAAGCTTTTTGAGCGTCTTCAATCATGAGTTTTGTTGATTCAAGCCCGCCTCCACTTAGATACCAGAGGTCTGGTGTTAGTTGGATGATTTTACCGTTTTTAGCTGCAGGTGTTTCAGCAATGAGGGCATTTTCTAGGACGCCATCGTTGCTTGAGTTGTCACCACCGATAGCAAGGGTACGGTTGATGACAAAGAGGATGTCAGGATTGATTTCTTTGACACTTTCAAAACTGACTTCTTGTCCGTGGCGAGAGTCTTCAAATTGAGTGTCAGTTGGCTTGAATTTCAAGGTTTGGTACAAGAAAGAGAAACGAGATTGGGCACCAAAGGCAGCCATTTTTCCTTCGTTGAGGAGGATAGCAAGGGCTTTTTTGTCAGAACTTTCGTTTTTAGTTGCGACTTCTTGGATGCTCTTGTCTAGCTTGGCCAATTCTTCCTTGCCTTTCTGTGTACTAGTTTCACCAAAGGCGCCTGCTAAGGACTCAATGTTGGTCTTAGTTGAAGTCCAGTAGTCATCTTTGCCTGCTTGGAAGAGAACAGTCGGAGCGATTTCGTTGAACTTATCTACGAATTTTTGGGTACGTGGTGAAGCGATAATTAGGTCTGGTTCAAGAGCAGCAAGGGCTTCTAGGTCTGGCTCAACCATAGAACCAACATTTTTAACTTTTCCAGCTAGGTCTTTAAGATAAGTCGGAACAGTTTTTGTAGGCATTCCGACGATATTCTTTTCAAAACCTAAAGCGCGAATAGTATCCGCAGCACCGAGGTCAAAGGTCACAATCTTTTCAGGGACTTTTGAAAGTGTGACTACACCTAGTGAACTTTTAATGGTTACCTCTGTTGGAGCAGAGCTACTTGACTCCGTCTTACTAGTGCTTGAGTTTGTACTACATGCACCAAGTAGGAGCAAGAAGCTGGCCGCTAGGGCAGTGAGATAAAATTTAAGGGATGTTTTCATGATTTCTCCTTTTTAAAATATGATAACGATGTAGGGAGTCTCTAGGTTTTATTGACTAAGAGACAAAATTTCTTCTAACTCGAGTTTCTGAGTTGCTAGCTATAGATACAGATCATTTTGCCATTGATGTCAGCCAGCGTGATGGGAATCTCATATAGTTGACTGAGCAGGTCAGACTGCATGATTTGATTGGTTGTTCCCTTGCTAAAGACTTGACCGTCCTTGAAGGCGACAATTTCATCTGCATACTGGCTGGCCATGTTGATATCGTGGAGGACGATGATAATGGTCTTCCCTAGTTCCTCCACCAGTCGCCGAAGAATCTGCATCATGCTGACGCTTTGCTTGATATCGAGATTGTTGAGCGGTTCATCCAGCAAGATAAAGTCTGTATCCTGGGCCAGTACCATAGCGATAAAGACGCGTTGGAGTTGGCCTCCAGACAGGCTATCGATGTAGCGGTCTTTTAAGTTGGTCAGTTCCAGATAGTCCAGAGTTTCTTGAATTTTTTCCCAGTCTTCGGGTTTCAGTCGACCTCGACTGTAGGGAAAACGTCCAAAACTGACCAGTTCTTCAACAGTCAATTTGGCTTGGTAATTGATTTTCTGCTTTAGGATGGTGAGTTCTTGGGCTAGTTCTTGTGAATTCCAACTCTCGATTTCACGTCCTTTAATACTGAGAATTCCCTGATCTTTCTTGGTTAGTCTGCTCATGATGGAGAGGAGAGTCGATTTTCCAGCACCATTTGGACCAATGAAGGCTGTCAGTTTCTGAGGACTGACTTCAAGCGTAATACCTTGCAAAATATCCTGTTTTTGAATGGATTTGTCAATGTTTTCCAGTTTCACTGACGCGCCCTCCTGTATAGTAAGATAAAGAATAAGAAGCCACCTACACTCTCGATGATCATACTGATGCGAATTTCCAAAGCAAAGACTCGTTCAATCAAGGCCTGCCCCAAGGTCAAGCTAATAAATCCAACCAGAATGGCTACGATAAAGAGTAACTTATGTCGATAGTCTTTGACGATTAGGTAAGTGAGGTTAGCCAGCATAAAGCCGAAGAAGGCCATAGGCCCTACCAAGGCAGTGGCCGTTGAGGTCAAAAGCACGATACCCCAGAGGAGTTCTCTCTGTTCTTTTTCAACATTGAGCCCCAATATCTGAGCCGTTTCTCTTTGCAGGTGCAAGACATCCAGAATGACTGCTTTTCGAAAGAAAAAGATTGTCAAAGCGAGGATGATTAGAGAACCGATGGCTAGGATGGAAGTGTTGAGATGTTGAAAGGAAGCAAAGAGACTGTTTTGCAGTTTATCGTATTCATTTGGATCCATCAGGACTTGGAGGAAGGTACTGATATTTCGAAAGAGACTTCCGAGAGCTAGACAGATTAGCAGGATGAAGACAAGGTCTTGCTTCATCAGTGTCTTCAAGTAGCCTTGCAAGGTGAGAAAGAAGAGGGATTGAAGTAGAAGTAAGACTAGGAATTCTAAAATAGGAGACTTACCAAGTTGAAGAAACTTACTTTCAAAAACCAGTAGTAGGGTTTGTAGTAGGACGTAGAAGGATTCTATTCCCAAAATACTTGGCGTCAGGAAACGATTTTCCGTCAGGGTTTGAAAACTAATGGTCGAAATCCCTGTCGCGATAGCTACCAAGAGATAAACGATGATCTTTTGGGAACGCAGTTTCCAAGAAAAGGCTGACAAGTGAGTGATGGGCCAAAAGTAGAGGAGACAAGCTCCGATGGCCAGAATAATGAGAAGCCAGAAGAGCTTGGTATGTTTGCTTTTAAACTGCATCTTTTCGTCCCCCTCTCCATAGAAGTAGGATAAAGACGAGGCTACCAATGATTCCTAGTAGAAGACTGACAGACAACTCATAGGGTCGAATCAGAACTCGGGATAGGATATCGCAGGCCAGAACTAGATTGGCTCCAACCAGTGCGACGATAAGTTTGGTCTGACTTAGATTATCTCCATAACGCTTGCGAACAAGATTGGGAACAATAACTCCGAGAAAAGGTAAGCCACCCACGGTAATCATGGTGACACTAGTCGTTAGAGCAACCAGAAAGAGAGCCAGTTTTTCAAGTAGGGAGTAAGAAATCCCCAAACTCTCACTGGCTTCCTTGCCCAGATTCATGATGGTAAAAGTTTGGGATAATTTCCAAACGGCTATCAGGATGATGAGGCCTAAAAAGAGCCATTCATACTGATGATTCTGAATCATGGAGAAGGAGCCCTGGGTCCAAGCTGTCATACTCTGAACCAGATTGAAACGGTAGGCGATAACTTCTGTCACAGAACCGATAATCCCGCTATAGATGACCCCAATCAGAGGCAACATCCACCTTTCCTTTATAGAAAAAATAGTCATAAAGGCTAGGAAGAAGAGGGTGAATACGATGGATGAAACAAAAGCGAAGAGCATCTTTTGGGTCAGACTAGCCGACGGAAAGACAAAGAGGCTCAGCACCATTCCCAGTTTGGCAGCTTCAGTCGTTCCAACTGTGCTTGGAGCAGCAAACTGATTTTGAGTGATAGTCTGCATGAGAAGTCCTGCCATACTCATACTAGAGGCCGTCAGGAGAATACTGATGGTTCTTGGAAGACGGGACTCTTGAAAGAGAAGCCAAGTTTCATGATCCAGAGCAAAGAGTTTTCCCCATGAAAAATCACTGGTCCCAATGCTAATAGAGAGAAAGACTAGGAGTAGAAGTAAGCCAATTAAATAATGAGAAAGTTTCATACCCCATCCTTTCATGTAGATTTGGTACTGAAAGATACCTGCGGATATTACTGTAACATGATTTATTTAATCTGTCAATAAATTTTCTGACAATTTAATGAATAAAACAAGGAGAGAGCGCCAAGGCTTTCTCCTTTGTTATCCTATTCCAAAATGTTTTTGCCTTCTTTAACACGCCAACGATAATCTGATAAAATAATATCTTCGAGGGAGTAGCTAGCCTTCCAATCAAGATATTTTTTAGCTTTTGATGCGTCTGCTAGGACGCTAGCTGGGTCACCAGCACGACGAGCAACAATTTCGTGTGGTATTTTTTGATTCAGTAATTCTTCAGCAGTTTTAAAGATTTCTTTGACGGTATAGCCTTTTTCAGTTCCTAAGTTAAAGATTTGAGAAGAACTGTCTTCTTGAAATAGGTAGTTCATTCCTTTAACATGAGCCTGTGCAAGGTCCAAGACATGAATGTAATCTCGAATACATGAACCATCACGTGTATCATAGTCATCTCCAAATATTTTCAGGCTATCATTTTGTCCCAATGCGGTCTTGTTGATGTTGGGAATGATATGAGTTGGATTTTTCACTCGCAGACCGTTTGAAGCATCCATTTCAGCTCCAGCAACATTAAAGTAACGGAAAATGACATATTTCCAGTCGTAGCGATTGGCCATCCAGTAAATCATTCGTTCACCCATCAGTTTTGTCTCTGCATAAGGATTGACAGGGTCGAGCAGGGTATCTTCAGTTGCTGGCTTGTCAATACAGTTATTACCATAGAGGGAAGCAGTCGAAGAGAACATGATTTTTTGAATGCCAACTTCAGATAAGACTTTGAGAACTTGGTTCATACCCGCAACATTGGCAGTGAAGTATTTACTTGGGTTTTCAATACTTTCGCTCACAACAATTTCACCTGCACAATGAAGAACAGCATCAATCTTATTTTCTTCTAAGTAAGCTTTTAGAGCACTAGAATCATAAACATCTAGTTGCTTAAAGCTAGCACGACTATCCACAGCCGAACGATTTCCTGTAGAGAGATTATCTAGAACATGTACCTGATAGCCAGCATTTAAAAGAGCTTTAACGGTATGGGAGCCAATATAGCCAGCTCCACCTGTAACAAGAATTGTTTTGGTCATGATTTTTTCCTTTTCCTAGTTTTGTACTATTTTAAAGAAATAAGAAGGCAAAGTCAACTATTTTCTGCAAATTTCATGAAAAACTGAACAAATATAGCATTGAATTGTTTTGTGTTTGGAAATTAATAGTTTGGTTGATCTTGGAATAGTTCTTAGATTTCACCTCACATGCAAGAAAATACAAGCTTTTTATAAGATACAGTAAGACTAAGATACTAATTTAGAAATCCACCTTCCCGCTATCCTTCTCCTATAAAAAGTGGTAAAATGGATGAAAGAAAGAAGGAACTGAAATGACAACATTATTTTCAAAAATCAAAGAAGTAACAGAACTTGCTGCGATCTCAGGTCATGAAGCACCTGTCCGTGCTTATCTTCGTGAAAAGTTGACACCGCACGTGGATGAAGTGGTGACAGATGGCTTGGGTGGTATTTTCGGGATTAAACATTCAGAAGCTGCGGATGCACCACGTGTCTTGGTCGCTTCTCACATGGATGAAGTTGGTTTTATGGTCAGCGAGATTAAGCCAGATGGCACCTTCCGTGTGGTTGAAATTGGTGGCTGGAACCCCATGGTAGTCAGCAGCCAACGTTTCAAACTCTTGACTCTTGACGGTCGTGAAATTCCTGTGATTTCAGGTTCTGTTCCGCCACATTTGACTCGTGGTAAGGGCGGACCAACCATGCCTGCTATTGCAGATATCGTCTTTGATGGCGGTTTTGCGGATAAGGCTGAGGCAGAAAGCTTTGGCATCCGTCCTGGCGACACCATCGTGCCAGATAGTTCTGCAATCTTAACAGCCAATGAAAAAAATATCATCTCAAAAGCTTGGGACAACCGCTACGGTGTTCTTATGGTGAGCGAGTTGGCGGAAGCTCTGTCAGGTCAAAAACTGGGAAATGAACTCTATCTTGGCTCTAACGTCCAAGAAGAAGTTGGTCTCCGCGGTGCTCATACATCTACAACTAAGTTTGACCCAGAAGTATTCCTAGCAGTTGATTGCTCACCTGCTGGTGATGTTTATGGTGGCCAAGGCAAGATTGGAGATGGAACCTTGATTCGTTTCTACGATCCAGGTCACCTGCTTCTCCCAGGTATGAAGGATTTCCTTTTGACAACGGCTGAAGAAGCTGGTATCAAGTACCAATACTACTGTGGTAAAGGCGGAACAGACGCTGGCGCAGCTCATCTGAAAAATGGTGGTGTCCCATCTACAACAATCGGTGTTTGCGCTCGTTATATCCATTCTCATCAAACCCTCTACGCTATGGATGACTTCCTAGAAGCACAAGCTTTCTTACAAGCCTTGGTGAAAAAATTGGATCGTTCAACGGTTGATTTGATTAAAAATTATTAAACTTAAGGAGGTGGTAGGGATGGTAGAACCAAACCTAGAAAGCCTTGTAAAAGATCTTTACAATCATGCTCGCCAAGATTTGAGTGAAGATTTAGTTGCTGCTCTCCTAGAGACTGCTAAAAAACTGCCTACTACAAATGAGCAATTGCTGGCAGTTCGTCTCTCAGGCCTGGTCAATCGTGAATTGCTCCTAAATCCCAAACATCCGGCACCTGAGTTGCTCAACTTGGCTCGCTTTATCAAAAGAGAAGAAGCCAAGTACAAAGGAACTGCAGCTTCTGCGCTTATGTACGGGGAGCTCTTTAAAATGCTTTGATTCCATTGTGGATCAAAGCATTTTTTATATGGTAGAAAGGCAATTCTTGGTTAGGAAAAGAAAAAAGCCATCCCATTCAGGATAGCTTCTTGGTTCTTAGATTTGTTCAGCAATGACCTTTTCAGCTAGATTCATAGCATGGTCTGATACACGAGTGTAGTGGGAAATGATGTCGATAAAGTTGACCCCAGCTTGCGTTGAACACTCGCCCTTGTTGAGGCGTTTGATGTGGGTCTTTCTGAGAACGCGTTCCATATTGTTGATTTCTTTATGGCGTTCAATCAGACTTTGAGCTTTTTCAATATCATTGTTTTCCACGCTGTCAAGGGCATCCTTGATAAAGCCAGTGGTCTTTTGATAGATATCAGCTAATTCCTGCAAAGCAGCTTTAGAAAACTCAACATTTTTACGTTGAAGATAGTCAGTCAGGTTGAGAAGAGCTTCTGCGTGATCCCCAATCCGTTCCAAATCACGGGATGAATCCAGGATGTTGGTGAGCACTTCACTTTCTTTCTGGCTAAGGGCTTCACTGGAAAGAGTAATGAGGTAACGAGTCAATTTTTCATCAATGGTATTGATGGCTTCTTCTGTCTTGTGGCCTTTTTCAGCAACCTTTTCATTGAGGTCAATGATGTAGTTGTATGAAAGGTCAAAGGCTTTAGAAGCATAATTTCCCAAGTGAAGGAGTTCTTTCTTTGCATTTCCGAGAGCGATTGATGGAGCTTGTTTAATCAAATGCTCATCAAGATAAAGTGGCTCGTACTTGACAACTTCATCTTCACCAGGGATGAGCTTAGTTACAAAGAAAGCCAAAGCTCCGATGAATGGAAATTGTACAATGGTGTTACTTACGTTAAAGGCACCGTGAGAGAAGGCGATGGTCATCTCAGGTGAGAGGTGAAGGAGTGCCTGGAAGTACTCAATCATAGATGTAAATGGACCTAATAAGATTAAGCAAAGGATAGTTCCTAATACGTTAAAGGTGACGTGGGTTGCAGCAACGCGTTTCGCAGAGATATTGGCTCCAGCTGCCGCGATGATAACTGTTAGGGTTGTCCCGATATTATCCCCGAAGAGAACTGGTAGCGAACCTTTAAGGTCAAGGAATCCACCTGCATAGAGCCCTTGCAAAATCCCGATTGTCGCAGAAGAAGCTTGGATGAGGACGGTAATCACTGCACCGGCAAAAACTCCCAACACAGGATTTTGTCCCAAGGTTACCATGTATTCCTTAAATTGTGGTAAATCTTTAAGAGGGCTCATACCGGCACTGATGAGGTTGAGGGCGTAGAAGATTCCTCCTACACCAAACAGGATGCGCCCGATATTGTTTGCTGTTCTATTTTTGGTAAAGAAGAGGAACATGGTTCCAAGGAAAATCAGGGGTAAAGCATACTCACCAAGCTTGAAACCGATGATAAAGGAAGTAACTGTGGTTCCGATGTTGGCTCCCATGATAATTCCGATAGCCTGTCTAAGAGTGAGAAGACTAGCGCTGACCAGTCCAACCGTGATAACTGTAACCCCTGTACTTGACTGAATCAGGGCAGTCACGACAATTCCGACTAGAACACCTAAAAAGGGATTGCTAGTGTACTTGTCAATGTAAAAACGAAGGCGATCTCCAGCAGCTTGTTGCAAACCGTCTCCCATGGTCTTGATACTATATAAGAATAGCCCTAGACCACCTAAAAAGTGAAATAAAATTTCCTGCCAATTAATGGACATTTCTTTTTCCTCCGAAAAATAATAACGGAATTTCTCCTATTCTATTTTAAAGGATAAAAGTAAATCTAACAAGTGTTAAGCTAAGATTTTAGAAAGAAAATTCGTTAGAATGGGCCTTAATTATATTAATTTTACCAATTTCTAACCTAGATATAGGTATTTCCTTTTATATATTGACATTTAAAAGAAATATTTTAAAATGAGGGAGGAATTATCTTGGTCCCTGTGATTGGGATAAAAATTTTATAAATAAAGTTAAGCGCTTTCTTTTATGCAACAAAATCAATCTTTTAGGAGGAGAAAATGAAGAATCCATTTTTTGAAAGACGTTGTCGTTACAGTATTCGTAAGTTATCAGTAGGAGCCTGCTCGCTGATGATTGGGGCTGTTTTATTTGCTGGTCCAGCCTTGGCTGAAGAAACTGCAGTTCCTGAAAATAATGGAGCCAATATAGAGCTTGTTTCAGGAGAGAGTGAGCATCCAACTAATGAAGCTGACAAGCAGCATGAAGGAGAACATGCTAGAGAAAATAAGCCAGAAAAGGCAGAAGGAGTAGCGACAGCATCTGAAACTGCTTCGCCAGCAAGCAATGAAGCTGCGACTACTGAAACCGCAGAAGCAGCTAGCGCAGCTAAACCAGAGGAAAAACCAAGTGAGGTGGCTGCAGAAACATCATCTGCAGAAGCAAAGCCTAAGTCTGACAAGGAAATAGAAGCAAAGCCTGAAGCAACTAGCCAAGGAGATGAGTCTAAGCCAGCGGCAGAAGCTAATAAGACTGAGAAAGAAGTCCAGCCAGATGTCCCTAAAAATACGGAAAAAACATTAAAACCAAAGGAAATCAAATTTAATTCTTGGGAAGAATTGTTAAAATGGGAACCAGGTGCTCGTGAAGATGATGCTATTAACCGCGGATCTGTTGCCCTCGCTTCACGTCGGACAGGTCATTTGGTTAATGAAAAAGCTAGCAAGGAAGCAAAAGTACAAGCCCTATCCAACACCAATTCTAAAGCAAAAGACCATGCTTCTGTTGGTGGAGAAGAGTTCAAGGCTTATGCTTTTGACTATTGGCAATATCTAGATTCAATGGTCTTCTGGGAAGGTCTCGTTCCAACTCCTGACGTTATTGATGCAGGTCACCGTAACGGGGTTCCTGTATACGGTACACTCTTCTTCAACTGGTCTAATAGTATTGCAGATCAAGAAAAATTTGCTGAAGCTTTGAAGCAAGACCCAGATGGTAGCTTCCCAATTGCCCGTAAATTGGTGGATATGGCCAAGTATTATGGCTATGATGGCTATTTCATTAACCAGGAAACAACTGGGGATTTGGTTGAACCTCTTGGAGAAAAGATGCGCCAGTTTATGCTCTATACCAAGGAGTATGCTGCTAAGGTAAACCATCCAATCAAGTATTCTTGGTACGATGCCATGACTTATAACTATGGACGTTACCACCAAGATGGTTTGGGAGAATACAACTACCAATTCATGCAACCAGAAGGAGATAAGGTTCCAGCAGATAACTTCTTTGCTAACTTTAACTGGGATAAGGCTAAGAATGATTACACTATTACAACTGCCAACTGGATTGGCCGTAATCCTTATGACGTATTTGCAGGTTTGGAATTGCAACAGGGTGGTTCCTACAAGACCAAGGTCAAATGGAATGACATTTTAGATGAAAATGGGAAATTACGCCTTTCTCTTGGTTTGTTCGCCCCAGATACCATTACAAGTTTAGGAAAAACTGGTGAAGATTATCATAAGAATGAAGACATCTTCTTTACAGGTTATCAAGGTGATCCTACTGGCCAAAAACCAGGTGATAAAGATTGGTATGGGATTGCTAACCTAGTTGCGGACCGTACGCCAGCAGTAGGTAATACTTTTACTACTTCTTTTAATACAGGTCATGGTAGAAAATGGTTCGTAGATGGTAAGGTTTCTAAGGATTCTGAGTGGAATTACCGTTCAGTTTCAGGTGTTCTTCCAACATGGCGCTGGTGGCAAAAATCAACTGGTGATAAGTTGAAAGCAAGCTATGATTTTGAAGATGCTTATAATGGTGGAACTTCTCTCAAATTTGCAGGGGATCTTTCAGGTGCGACTAAGCAAGATGTGAATTTGTACTCTACTCGCTTGAAGGTGACAGATACCACCAAATTGCATGTTGCCCATAAAGGAGGCAAAGGAACCAAGGTTTATGTAGAATTTGCAACCAAGAAAGATTATATCTACGGTGATGAAGCTGCCCGTAAAGAATTGACAGTTTCAGATAACTGGACTACCGATGATTTTGATTTGAGTGCCTTGGCAGGTAAAACAATTTACGGTATCAAACTGTATTTTGAAAATGATAAAGACCTAAAAGGTTATCAATTTAACCTGGGGCAATTGACCATCAGCAATAATCAAGATGCTCCTCAGGCACCAACCACAGTAGCTGTAGCCAAACAAGTCCTTAAAAATGCCCAAGAAGCGGAAGCAGTTGTGCAATTTAAAGGCAACAAGGATGCAGATTTCTATGAAGTTTACGAAAAAGATGGAGACAGCTGGAAATTACTAACTGGCTCATCTTCTACAACTATTTATCTACCAAAAGTTAGCCGCTCAGCAAGTGCTCAAGGTACAACTCAAGAACTGAAGGTTGTAGCAGTCGGTAAAAATGGAGTTCGTTCAGAAGCTGCAACCACAACCTTTGATTGGGGCATGACTGTAAAAGATACCAGCCTACCAAAACCACTAGCTGAAAATATCGTTCCAGGTGCAACAGTTATTGATAGTACTTTCCCTAAGACTGAAGGTGGAGAAGGTATCGAAGGCATGTTGAACGGTACCATTACCAGTCTGTCTGACAAGTGGTCTTCTGGACAGTTAAGTGGTAGTGTGGATATTCGCTTGACCCAGCCACGTACAGTTGTTAGATGGGTGATGGACCATGCTGGAGCTGGTGGAGAATCTGTAAACGATGGTTTGATGAACACCAAAGACTTTGACCTTTATTATAAAGATGCAGATGGTCAATGGAAGTTGGCTAAGGAAGTCCGTGGCAATAAAGCCCATGTTACAGATATTACCCTCGATAAACCTATCACAGCTCAAGATTGGCGCTTGAATGTCGTTACTTCTGACAATGGAACTCCATGGAAGGCTATTCGTATCTATAACTGGAGAATGTATGAAAAGCTTGATACTGAAAGTGTCAATGTTCCAATGGCCAAGGCTGCAGCCCGTTCTCTAGGCAATAACAAGGTACAAGTTGGCTTTGCGGATGTACCAGCTGGAGCAACCATTACCGTTTATGATAATCCAAATTCTCAAACTCCGCTTGCAACCTTGAAGAGCGAAGTTGGAGGAGACCTAGCAAGTTCACCATTGGATTTGACAAATCAATCTGGTCTTCTTTATTATCGTACCCAGTTGCCAGGCAAGGAAATTAGTAATGTCCTAGCAGTTTCCATTCCAAAAGATGATCGAAGAATCAAATCAGTCAGTCTAGAAACAGGACCTAAGAAAACAAGTTATGCTGAAGGGGAAGATTTGGACCTTAGAGGTGGTGTTCTTCGAGTTCAGTATGAAGGAGGAGCTGAGGACCAACTTATTCGCCTAACTCACGCGGGTGTATCAGTATCAGGCTTTGATACGCATCATAAGGGAGAACAAAATCTTACTTTACAATATTTGGGGCAACCGGTACATGCTAATTTATCAGTGACTGTTACTAGCCAAGATGAAGCAACTCCGAAAACTATTTTGGGAATTGAAGTCAGTCATGAACCGAAAAAAGATTACCTAGTTGGTGATAGCTTAGACTTGTCTGAAGGACGTTTTGCAGTGGCTTATAGTAATGATACTATGGTTGAACATTCCTTTACTGATGAGGGAGTTGAAATTACTGGTTATGATGCTCAAAAGACTGGCCGTCAAACTTTGACGCTTCGTTACCAAGGTCATGAAGTCAACTTTGATGTTTTGGTATCTCCAAAAGCAGCATTGAACGATGAGTACCTTAAACAAAAATTAGCAGAAGTTGAAGCGGCTAAGAACAAGGTGGTCTATAACTTTGCTTCACCAGAAGTAAAAGAAGCTTTCTTGAAAGCAATTGAAGCGGCCGAACAAGTGTTGAAGGACCATGAAACTAGCACCCAAGATCAAGTCAATGACCGACTTAATAAATTGACAGAAGCTCATAAAGCTCTGAATGGTCAAGAGAAATTTACGGAAGAAAAGACAGAACTTGATCGCTTAACAGGTGAGGCTCAAGAACTCTTGGCTGCCAAACCAAACCATCCTTCAGGTTCTGCCCTAGCTCCGCTTCTTGAGAAAAACAAGGCCTTGGTTGAAAAAGTAGATTTGAGTCCAGAAGAGCTTGCAACAGCGAAACAGAGTCTGAAAGATCTGGTTGCTTTATTGAAAGAAGACAAGCCAGCAGTCTTTTCTGATAGTAAAACAGGTGTTGAAGTACACTTCTCAAATAAAGAGAAGACTGTCATCAAGGGCTTGAAAGTAGAACGTGTTCAAGCAAGTGATGAAGAGAAGAAATACTTTGCTGGAGAAGATGCTCATGTCTTTGAAATAGAAGGTCTAGATGAAAAAGGCCAAGACGTCGATCTCTCTTACGCTTCTATTGTGAAAATTCCAATTGAAAAAGATAAGAAAGTGAAGAAAGTCTTCTTCTTACCTGAAGGTAAAGAGGCAGTAGAATTGGCTTTTGAACAAACGGATAGTCATGTCATCTTTACAGCGCCACACTTTACTCATTATGCCTTTGTTTATGAATCTGCTGAAAAACCACAACCTGCTAAACCAGTAGAAAAAGTTATTTCAAGCAAGGAACCAGCTGAAGGTATCAAGAATTTGGTTGTGGATACTCCGAAATTAGAAGTCGAAGAGACAAGTATCGCCTTCGAACACCAAGAACGACCAAATCCAAATCTCCCAGTCGGTCAACGTCAACTTGTCCAAGCAGGAGTTGAGGGACAAATTCGTCGCTTGATTGAAGTAGATAGTCAAGGCAATCGTACGCTTCGCGCTACAGAAGTTTTGAAAGAAGCAAGCCCTGAAATCGTAGAAGTAGGTACTGGTCTCATTCCTGCCAATCCAGCACCACAAAACACAGACCTTCCAAAACCTACTAATCAACCGGCTTCTGATCAACAAAAGGCTCCTAAATTGGAAGTTCAAGAGGAAAAGGTTGCCTTTGACCGTCAAGAGCATGAAAATGCTGATATGCTAGTTGGGGAACAACGAGTCATCATACAAGGACGAGATGGTCTGTTGAGACATGTCTTTGAAGTTGATGAAAACGGTCAGCGTCGTCTTCGTTCAACAGAAGTCATCCAAGAGGCGATTCCAGAAATTGTTGAAATTGGAACAAAAGTAAAAACTGAACCAGCAGTAGCGCCTACACAAGAAAAACCAGCCCAAAATACAGCAGTTAAATCAGAAGAAGCAAGCAAACAATTGCCAAATACAGGAACTGCTGATGCCAATGAAGCCCTAATAGCAGGATTGGTAAGCCTTGGTCTTGCTAGTTTAGCCTTGACATTGAAACAGAAAAAAGAAGATGAAGATTAAATATCGAAAAATCTTGTGAAATCTTTCCTTATATTTCCAAAGTGTGATATAATAGTTTCGAATAAAATAAATAAAGGGGTTTTTGTAACATGGCAAAACTTACTGTTAAAGACGTTGACTTGAAAGGTAAAAAAGTCCTCGTTCGTGTTGACTTCAACGTACCATTGAAAGATGGCGTAATCACTAACGACAACCGTATCACAGCAGCTCTTCCAACTATTAAGTACATCATCGAACAAGGTGGACGTGCAATTCTTTTCTCTCACCTTGGACGTGTGAAAGAAGAAGCTGATAAAGCTGGTAAATCACTTGCTCCTGTAGCAGCAGACTTGGCAGCTAAATTGGGCCAAGACGTTGTTTTCCCAGGTGTCACTCGTGGTGCTGAATTGGAAGCAGCTATCAACGCTCTTGAAGATGGACAAGTTCTCTTGGTTGAAAACACTCGTTACGAAGATGTTGACGGCAAGAAAGAATCTAAAAACGATCCTGAACTTGGTAAATACTGGGCATCACTTGGAGATGGTATCTTCGTAAACGATGCATTCGGTACAGCTCACCGTGCACACGCATCTAACGTTGGTATCTCAGCAAACGTTGAAAAAGCAGTTGCTGGTTTCCTTCTTGAAAACGAAATTGCCTACATCCAAGAAGCAGTTGAAACTCCAGAACGTCCATTCGTGGCTATCCTTGGTGGTTCAAAAGTTTCAGACAAGATCGGTGTTATCGAAAACTTGCTTGAAAAAGCTGATAAAGTCCTTATCGGTGGTGGTATGACTTACACATTCTACAAAGCACAAGGTATCGAAATCGGTAACTCACTTGTAGAAGAAGACAAATTGGATGTTGCGAAAGCTCTTCTTGAAAAAGCAAACGGTAAATTGATCTTGCCAGTTGACTCAAAAGAAGCTAACGCATTTGCTGGTTACACTGAAGTGCGTGACACTGAAGGTGAAGCAGTTTCTGAAGGCTTCCTTGGTCTTGACATCGGTCCAAAATCTATCGCCAAATTTGACGAAGCTTTGACTGGTGCCAAAACAGTTGTATGGAACGGACCTATGGGTGTATTTGAAAACCCAGATTTCCAAGCTGGTACAATCGGTGTGATGGACGCTATCGTGAAACAACCAGGAGTTAAATCAATCATCGGTGGTGGTGACTCAGCTGCCGCAGCGATTAACCTTGGTCGTGCAGACAAGTTCTCATGGATTAGTACGGGCGGAGGTGCTTCAATGGAACTTCTCGAAGGTAAAGTTCTTCCAGGACTTGCAGCCTTGACAGAAAAATAAGATTTTATAAACAAATCAAAGAAGAGAGGAATGAAAGTTCCTCTTTTCTTTTGCTTAAAATAAAAACGCTTCCTCTCAACTATTCCTCATAAAATCAGCCAATTTATGATAAAATGGAAATAGAAAGTTGAGATTATGAGTTATTTTAAAAAATATAAATTCGATAAATCCCAGTTCAAACTTGGTATGCGAACCTTTAAAACAGGTATTGCTGTTTTTCTAGTTCTCTTGATTTTTGGCTTTTTTGGTTGGAAAGGTCTTCAAATCGGTGCTTTGACAGCCGTTTTTAGCCTGAGGGAGAGTTTTGATAAGAGTGTCCATTTTGGGACTTCGCGTATTCTAGGAAATAGTATCGGTGGCCTCTATGCCCTGGTCTTCTTCCTATTAAATACCTTTTTCCATGAAGCCTTTTGGGTAACTTTAGTAGTTGTTCCAATCTGCACCATGTTAACCATTATGACAAATGTAGCTATGAATAATAAAGCAGGTGTAATTGGTGGTGTAGCGGCTATGTTAATCATTACCCTATCGATTCCGAGTGGCGAGACGATTTTGTACGTATTTGCGCGTGTATCAGAAACTTTCATGGGAGTTTTTGTCGCAATTCTCGTAAATTATGATATTGACCGCATTCGGCTCTTTTTTGAGAAAAAAGAAAAATAATGTTACATTTTATAACATTATCAATTGACGTTTGTCTTTTTTTAGACTATAATAGACAGAAAGAAGGAAATTGTAAATGAAGGAAAAAGAATTTCGCCGAAATATGGCTGTTTTTCCTATCGGCAGTGTTATGAAGTTGACCGATCTATCGGCGCGTCAGATTCGTTATTATGAAGATCAAGAGTTGATTAAGCCTGATCGAAACGAAGGGAACCGTCGCATGTATTCCTTGAATGACATGGATCGTCTGCTTGAAATCAAAGATTATATCTCTGAAGGTTATAATATCGCTGCCATTAAGAAAAAATATGCTGAACGTGAAGCGAAATCCAAGAAAGCGGTGAGTCAGACTGAGGTGCGTCGTGCACTTCATAATGAACTCCTCCAACAAGGTCGCTTTGCTTCAGTACGGTCACCTTTTGGTCGCGGTTAGGCAACCGCAAGTAGTCATACATTAAGGAGAAAACTCATGCCAATCACAGCTGCAGATATTCGTCGTGAAGTCAAGGAAAAAAATGTTACCTTTATTCGTCTCATGTTCTCAGATATTTTGGGAACCATGAAAAACGTCGAAATTCCTGCTACAGATGAACAGTTAGATAAAGTCTTGTCAAACAAGGCTATGTTTGATGGATCTTCTATTGAAGGTTTTGTACGTATCAATGAGTCGGATATGTACTTGTACCCAGACTTGGATACATGGACAGTCTTCCCTTGGGGAGATGAAAATGGAAGTGTTGCAGGTTTGATCTGTGATGTCTATACAACAGAAGGTGAACCATTTGCAGGAGACCCTCGTGGCAATTTGAAACGTGCTCTTCGTCACATGGAAGAAGTGGGATTCAAATCCTTCAACCTTGGGCCAGAGCCAGAATTCTTCCTATTTAAGTTGGATGAAAATGGAGATCCAACACTTGAAGTGAATGACAAGGGTGGCTACTTTGATTTGGCGCCTACTGACCTTGCGGACAACACACGTCGTGAGATTGTGAATGTCTTGACCAAAATGGGATTTGAAGTAGAAGCGAGTCACCACGAGGTTGCGGTTGGACAGCATGAGATTGACTTCAAGTACGATGAAGTTCTCCGTGCTTGTGATAAGATTCAAATCTTTAAACTTGTTGTTAAAACCATTGCTCGCAAACATGGGCTTTACGCAACCTTTATGGCTAAACCAAAATTTGGTATTGCTGGATCAGGTATGCACTGTAATATGTCCTTGTTTGATGAAGAAGGAAACAATGCCTTCTTTGATCCAAATGATCCAAAAGGAATGCAGTTGTCAGAAACGGCCTACCATTTCCTTGGCGGTTTGATTAAGCATGCCTACAACTATACTGCCATCATGAACCCAACAGTTAACTCATACAAACGTTTGGTTCCTGGTTATGAAGCACCTGTTTACATTGCTTGGGCTGGTCGTAACCGTTCGCCACTTGTGCGCGTGCCTGCTTCACGTGGTATGGGAACTCGTCTTGAGTTACGTTCAGTGGATCCGATGGCAAACCCATATATCGCGATGGCTGTGCTGTTGGAAGTTGGTTTGCATGGTATTGAAAACAAAATTGAAGCACCAGCTCCTATCGAAGAAAATATCTACATCATGACAGCAGAAGAGCGTAAGGAAGCTGGTATTACAGACCTTCCATCAACTCTTCACAACGCTTTGAAAGCTTTGACAGAAGATGAAGTTGTTAGAGCGGCTCTTGGAGAACATATCTATACTAGTTTCCTTGAAGCCAAACGAATTGAATGGGCAAGTTATGCAACCTTCGTTTCACAATGGGAAATTGATAACTATTTAGATCTTTATTAATATAGAAGAAAGATTGCCTGAGGGCGGTCTTTTTTTTTCTAGGTCTTCAGACTGATTTTTAGCACTCTTGATAAAAGAGTGCTAATTTTTTGAGTTTTTATCTTGACATTCTCTTTTAAGGGTGTATAATAGAATCATAAGTTAGCACTTGAGTGCATCGAGTGCTAATCGATCAGACAGAGAGGAGTGATGAGGTGGTTACAGAGCGTCAGCAGGATATTCTAAATCTGATTATTGACATCTTTACCAAAACGCACGAACCTGTCGGATCCAAAGCCTTGCAAGAGTCTATTAACTCTAGCAGTGCAACTATTCGTAATGACATGGCGGCTCTAGAAAAGCAAGGTTTGCTTGAGAAGGCTCATACTTCAAGTGGTAGGATGCCAAGTGTTGCTGGTTTTCAGTACTATGTGAAACACTCACTGGATTTTGATCGACTGGCTGAAAATGAGGTTTACGAGATTGTCAAAGCCTTTGATCAGGAATTCTTCAAATTGGAGGATATTCTGCAAGAGGCTGCTAATCTACTGACAGACTTGAGTGGCTGTACGGTAGTAGCACTGGATGTTGAGCCGAGCAAGCAACGGTTGACAGCCTTTGATATCGTTGTTTTGGGGCAACATACAGCCTTGGCAGTATTCACCCTAGACGAGTCTCGAACGGTTACCAGTCAGTTTCTGATTCCAAGGAACTTTTTGCAGGAGGATTTGCTGAAACTGAAGAGCATCATTCAGGAACGTTTCCTCGGCCATACCGTTCTAGATATTCACTACAAGATTCGGACGGAGATTCCGCAGATTATCCAGCGTTACTTCACAACAACGGATAATGTGATTGATCTCTTTGAACACATCTTTAAGGAAATGTTCAACGAAAACATTGTGGTGGCGGGCAAGGTTAATCTCTTGAATTTTGCCAATCTGGCAGCTTATCAGTTCTTTGACCAACTGCAAAAGGTGGCTCTGGAGATTCGTGAGGGGTTGCGTGAAGATCAGATGCAAAACGTCCGTGTTGCAGACAGTCAAGAGTCCTGTCTAGCTGATCTAGCGGTGATTAGTAGCAAGTTCCTCATTCCTTATCGGGGAGTTGGAATTCTAGCCATTATCGGTCCAGTCAATCTGGATTACCAACAGCTAATCAACCAAATCAATGTGGTCAACCGTGTTTTGACCATGAAGTTGACAGATTTTTATCGCTACCTCAGCAGTAATCATTACGAAGTACATTAAGATTGAAATCATTAAAGGAGGCGAAAATGGCCCAAGATATAAAAAATGAAGAAGTAGAAGAAGTCCAAGAAGAGGAAGTTGTGGAAACGGTAGAAGAAACAACTCCTGAGAAATCTGAGTTGGACTTGGCAAATGAACGTGCAGATGAGTTCGAAAACAAATACCTTCGCGCTCATGCAGAAATGCAAAATATCCAACGCCGTGCCAATGAAGAACGTCAAAACTTGCAACGTTATCGTAGCCAGGACTTGGCAAAAGCGATTCTCCCTTCTTTGGATAACCTAGAGCGTGCACTCGCAGTTGAAGGTTTGACAGATGATGTGAAGAAGGGCTTGGAAATGGTGCAAGAAAGCTTGATTCACGCTTTGAAAGAAGAAGGAATCGAAGAAATCGCAGCTGACGGTGAATTTGACCATAACTACCATATGGCTATCCAAACTCTCCCAGCAGACGATGAACACCCAGCAGATACCATCGCTCAAGTTTTCCAAAAAGGCTACAAACTCCATGACCGCATCCTACGCCCAGCTATGGTAGTGGTGTACAACTAGGCTAGAGAACTTAAAAAACTTGTCCGAAACGACAATAAACTATGAAGAAAGATAAAATATATTTGGCTTTGCAATAGTGAGCGAAGCGAACCAAAGACGATACTCTTCGCCGTGGCGCTATTTGCGCAAACTTTTAGACCTTAGGCTCAAAGTTTAGTCAAAGAGATTGACGAAGTCAAGCTCTGACGGCGTCGCCACTTAAGAAGAGTATCAAAAAGAAAAATAGAATATAAAATTTAAGGAGAAAAACACATGTCTAAAATTATCGGTATTGACTTAGGTACAACAAACTCAGCAGTTGCAGTTCTTGAAGGAACTGAAAGCAAAATCATCGCAAACCCAGAAGGAAACCGTACAACTCCATCTGTAGTCTCATTCAAAAACGGCGAAATCATCGTTGGTGACGCTGCGAAACGTCAAGCAGTTACAAACCCAGATACAGTCATCTCTATCAAATCTAAAATGGGAACTTCTGAAAAAGTTTCTGCTAATGGAAAAGAATACACTCCACAAGAAATCTCAGCTATGATTCTTCAATACTTGAAAGGCTACGCTGAAGACTACCTTGGTGAAAAAGTGACTAAAGCAGTTATCACAGTTCCTGCTTACTTCAACGACGCTCAACGTCAAGCAACAAAAGACGCTGGTAAAATCGCTGGTCTTGAAGTAGAACGTATTGTCAATGAACCAACTGCAGCCGCTCTTGCTTACGGTTTGGACAAGACTGATAAAGAAGAAAAAATCTTGGTATTTGACCTTGGTGGTGGTACATTCGACGTCTCTATCCTTGAATTGGGTGACGGTGTCTTCGACGTATTGTCAACTGCAGGGGACAACAAACTTGGTGGTGACGACTTTGACCAAAAAATCATTGACCACTTGGTAGCTGAATTCAAGAAAGAAAACGGTATTGACTTGTCTACTGACAAGATGGCAATGCAACGTTTGAAAGATGCAGCTGAAAAAGCGAAGAAAGATCTTTCTGGTGTAACTTCAACACAAATCAGCTTGCCATTTATCACTGCAGGTGAGGCTGGACCTCTTCACTTGGAAATGACTTTGACTCGTGCGAAATTTGACGATTTGACTCGTGACCTTGTAGAACGTACAAAAGTTCCAGTTCGTCAAGCCCTTTCAGATGCAGGTTTGAGCTTGTCAGAAATCGACGAAGTGATTCTTGTTGGTGGTTCAACTCGTATCCCAGCCGTTGTAGAAGCTGTTAAAGCTGAAACTGGTAAAGAACCAAACAAATCAGTAAACCCTGATGAAGTTGTTGCCATGGGTGCTGCCATCCAAGGTGGTGTGATTACTGGTGATGTCAAAGACGTTGTCCTTCTTGACGTAACACCATTGTCACTTGGTATCGAAACAATGGGTGGTGTCTTCACAAAACTCATCGACCGCAACACAACAATTCCAACATCTAAATCACAAGTCTTCTCAACAGCAGTAGACAACCAACCAGCCGTTGATATCCACGTTCTTCAAGGTGAACGCCCGATGGCAGCAGATAACAAGACTCTTGGACGTTTCCAATTGACAGATATCCCAGCTGCACCTCGTGGAATTCCTCAAATCGAAGTAACATTTGATATCGACAAGAACGGTATCGTGTCTGTTAAGGCTAAAGACCTTGGAACTCAAAAAGAACAAACTATTGTGATCCAATCTAACTCAGGTTTGACTGACGAAGAAATCGACCGCATGATGAAAGATGCAGAAGCTAACGCTGAAGCAGATAAGAAACGTAAAGAAGAAGTTGACCTTCGTAATGAAGTAGACCAAGCTATCTTTGCGACTGAAAAGACTATCAAGGAAACTGAAGGAAAAGGTTTCGACGCAGAACGTGACGCTGCCCAAGCTGCCCTTGATGACCTTAAGAAAGCTCAAGAAGACAACAACTTGGACGAAATGAAAGCAAAACTTGAAGCTTTGAACGAAAAAGCTCAAGGACTTGCTGTTAAACTCTACGAACAAGCTGCAGCAGCCCAACAAGCTCAAGCAGGAGCAGAAGGCGCACAAGCAACAGGAAACGCAGGCGATGACGTCGTAGACGGAGAGTTTACGGAAAAATAAAATAGTCCAGTGGACTATTTTATCCCGAGCTTGAAAATCAGGCGAGTATAAGAAGAAATCCAGAGGTTGCAACCCAGCCTCTGTTTTTCGATAAAATAGAGGATGTTGCGTATGAAAAAAGTACTTTGTGTCATTTATCCTAATTTTTCTCTTTATGAGATAACCACTTTAACAAGTACTTTAGCTCTGTCTTTTGATATCACGATTGATTATGTAGCTTCTGAGAATTCGATGGTGGTCTCTGAGGATGGTTTGCCCTGTCAACCGACGAAAACATTGGATCAAATCCGTATAGAAGATTATTCTTGTGTGATTTTGCCAGGAATGGTAAATATAGGGCCTGCTCTACAGGATGAGAAATTGATTTTGTTTTTGAAAGGTCTCGATGAGCAAGATGTCTTAATTGCAGCTATTTCTTCAGCGCCTCTTTTATTGGCGAAAGCAGGCTTGTTGAACGACACGAAATTTACAGGTGGAATTTGGCAAAACTTCTTTGACTATTTTGAATTTCTTCCACGTGAGAATTTCCAACCGAAAGCCCTTGTGCAAGATAAACAGATCATTACGGCTATCGGTTTTGCACATCAAGAGTTTGCAAGGAAAGTGATTCTAAGTTTAGGGTTGGCAGAAAATACGGACAACTATTTTAAAGAACAGAACGAATATTCAGAAGAGGACTTGATTTTTACTCTATCGGACAAAGAGTTTGATCAAGTGAAGCAAAGTATAGAAAACACCCTCTAAAGATTTACTTATAAATTATAGAAAGGAACAAGGGTGTTCGTAACTGAACACGGGTTCCCAAATTTCTTACTCAATATAAAAGAAAGGAATTGAACCCGACCTAAATCGAGGTTTGATTCAAAATATCAATAGAAAGGAACAAATGTGTTCAGGGAATTGAACACGGGTTCCCAAATTTCTTACTCAATATAAAAGAAAGGAATTGAACCCGACCTAAATTCTCGGAAAAAAGATAAATCTGCCTAGGAGTATCGCTCCAGCGTCAGATTTCCTATTTTTCAGTCGAATTTTACGGTCTTGGTATATTGTATGAACAATACTGAATTTTATGATCGTCTGGGGGTGTCAAAAAACGCTTCGGCAGACGAGATCAAAAAGGCTTATCGTAAGCTTTCGAAAAAATATCACCCAGATATCAACAAGGAGCCTGGTGCTGAGGAAAAGTACAAGGAAGTTCAGGAAGCTTATGAGACTTTGAGTGACGACCAAAAACGTGCTGCTTATGACCAATACGGTGCTGCTGGAGCAAACGGTGGTTTTGGTGGAGCTGGTGGTTTCGGAGGTTTCGATGGGGCAGGAGGCTTCGGTGGTTTTGAAGATATCTTCTCAAGTTTCTTCGGCGGAGGCGGTACTTCGCGCAATCCAAATGCTCCTCGTCAGGGGGATGACCTCCAATACCGTGTGAATTTGACCTTTGAAGAAGCTATTTTTGGAGCTGAAAAAGAGGTTAAGTACAATCGTGAAGCAAGCTGTAGTACATGTAATGGCTCAGGTGCTAAGCCAGGAACAAGTCCAGTCACTTGTGGACGCTGTCATGGCGCTGGTGTCATTAACGTCGATACACAGACTCCACTTGGTATGATGCGTCGCCAAGTAACCTGTGATGTCTGTCACGGTCGCGGAAAAGAAATCAAAGATCCATGTACAACTTGTCACGGAACAGGGCATGAAAAACAAGCCCATAGTGTACATGTCAAAATCCCTGCTGGTGTGGAAACAGGTCAACAAATTCGCCTAGCTGGTCAAGGTGAAGCAGGCTTTAACGGTGGACCTTATGGTGACTTGTATGTAGTGGTTTCTGTGGAAGCCAGCGACAAGTTTGAACGTGAAGGAACGACTATCTTCTACAATCTCAACCTCAACTTTGTCCAAGCAGCTCTTGGTGACACAGTTGATATCCCAACTGTTCACGGTGATGTTGAATTGGTTATCCCAGAGGGAACTCAGACTGGTAAGAAATTCCGTCTACGTGGCAAGGGAGCTCCGAGCCTTCGTGGTGGTGCAATTGGTGACCAATACGTTACAGTTAATGTCGTAACACCGACAGGCTTGAACGACAGCCAAAAAGCAGCCTTGAAAGAATTCGCAGCTGCTGGTGATTTAAAAGTCAATCCAAAGAAAAAGGGATTCTTTGACCATATTAAAGATGCCTTTGAAGGAGAATAAAAGTAAAAAGAGCCGTTGGGCTCTTTTTGTCTTATCTTTGAAAATTTAGTGTCGAAAAATCATTTTCCAGTTAGCCTATTATTTATACTTTTGCTTGAGTAAGCCAGCTGCATCCATATCTTGGATGAGTTGCTTGATTTCCGCTTCTTTACCAGGCTTGATGGTAACGGTATCAATGTGTTTGATTGCTGAGTTATCCTGAATATCCACCAAAGTCAAGGCTTTTTCATAGAAAGCAATTCCCTTTTTTAGACTTTCCTGATCCCATAAGGTTAGAATTGTGTAAGAATAATTTGATTTCTTTCCGTTTTCTCGAAAATACTTCTCGCCTTCCTCCTCTAAAAATCGCAATAAACCATGATTGAATAAGTTGTCTTCTACTGAATGGTAGGAAATATCTCCTGTGTTTAGGACATAGACTTCAAGTTGATTTTTGGTGAGTTTTGGACTTTCTTTTAGGACAGGGTGAGTATTGATGACCTCATCTGAGAAAGTAACATAAAAATGTAAACCTCCGCCCTCGAATTCATAGTGTCCATCTGATTCTACTTTTTTAGGAGGGAGATCAAGGGAAACAAAGATTTGTTTGAGGGTGTTATTTCCCTTGTGAATGTCAATCGGTGAGGCTCTGAAAGCAAAAAACAGTACTAGAAATGCTAGGACCGCAAGAAGGCTAAGGCAACCACAAGGGATTAGGATGATCTGTGCCAGAATTTTAAAAAACTGTTTCATTTTCTTTCCTCTTTTTGTTTGGACCTGACAACCTAAAATGGATTTAAGGAAAGTTGATGGCTCTTTTTACTTATCTTCAGTTTCCTGTGTTTCTTTGATAACAGCTAGTCTAGTCTGGATATCCTTTTCCAAGACCTTAAACTTGTAAGTCAGGTCTTCTTGATATTCCTTGATGAGTTCTTTTTGCTGGTCAATGATTTGCAGGCTATTTTGGATAATATCTACATCGTCCTTGATAGCTTGAACGCGGTCAGTAGTGCTCAAGACTTCATCTGTGATGGTTTGGCGATTTTTTGTGAGCAGATAACTTCCAGCTGCAGCTCCTGCAAATAGCAGTAGGTTGGATAATTTCATGGCAACTCCTTAGGCGTTTTTGATGGTTTCAGCGACTTGAGCAAGTTTGTCAAAGTCTGGTTCGTGGGCTATAAAATCAATCTTGAGGTCATCGTCCGCACTGTAGCGAGGCACGAGGTGAACGTGGGTATGAAAGACTGTTTGACCAGCGACTTCTTCACAGTTGGCAATGATATTCATGCCAGCAGCCTTGGTAGCTTTCATGACTTTTTGAGCTACTTTTGGTACTTGGGCAAAGAGTTGGCTGGCGCTCGTAGCGTCCATCTCTAAAAGATTGCGATAGTGTTCTTTTGGCACGACCAAGGTGTGTCCTGGTGTCACTTGAGAGATATCAAGAAAGGCAAGAACCTGCTCATCTTCATATACTTTTGAAGCAGGAATTTCCCCTGCGATGATTTTACAAAAAATGCAATCTGACATAAAATCTACCTCTACTGTATTGAATTTTGATATAATATAGCTACATTATACCAGATTTGGAGAAAATATGTTAGAAATTAAAAACCTGACAGGTGGCTATGTCCATGTCCCTGTCTTGAAAGATGTGTCCTTTACTGTTGAAAGTGGGCAGCTGGTCGGTTTGATTGGTCTCAATGGTGCTGGTAAATCGACGACAATCAATGAGATTATCGGTCTCTTGACACCTTATAGCGGTTCTATCAATATCAATGGCTTGACCCTGCAAGAAGATGCAACGAGCTACCGCAAGCAAATTGGCTACATTCCTGAGACGCCCAGCCTTTATGAGGAATTGACCCTCAGAGAGCATATCGAAACGGTTGCCATGGCTCATGGTATTGAGCAGAAAGTGGCTTTTGAGAGAGTGGAGCCTTTGTTAAAAATGTTCCGTCTGGATAAGAAATTAGACTGGTTCCCTGTTCATTTTTCAAAAGGGATGAAGCAGAAAGTCATGATTATCTGTGCTTTTGTGGTGGATCCGAGTCTCTTTATCGTGGATGAGCCTTTCCTTGGTCTTGATCCGTTGGCTATTGCAGACTTGATTCAGCTTTTGGAAGTGGAAAAGCAAAAGGGTAAGTCTATTCTCATGAGTACTCACGTGCTGGATTCGGCGGAGAAGATGTGTGATGCCTTTGTCATTCTTCACAAGGGAGAGGTGCGTGCTAAGGGGAATCTCCTGCAACTGCGCGAAGCCTTTGATATGCCTGAGGCCAGTTTGAATGATATTTACTTGGCTCTGACCAAAGAGGAGGAGCTATGAAAGACTTGTTTTTAAAGAGAAAGCAGGCTTTTCGTAAGGAGTGTCTTGGTTATCTGCGCTATGTTCTCAATGACCACTTTGTCTTGTTCCTGCTTGTTCTGCTGGGCTTTCTAGCCTACCAGTACAGTCAACTCTTGCAACATTTTCCTGAAAATCATTGGCCTATTCTTTTGTTTGTAGGAACTACGTCTGTTTTACTTTTGCTTTGGGGTGGAATTGCCACTTATATGGAGGCTCCAGACAAGCTCTTTCTCTTGGTTGGAGAAGAGGAAATCAAGCTCCACCTCAAGCGTCAAACGGGCATTTCCCTAGTCTTTTGGCTCTTTATCCAGACCCTTTTCTTGCTGTTATTTGCGCCCTTATTTTTGGCAATGGGTTATGGTTTGCCTGTTTTTCTGGTCTATGTGCTTTTATTGGGAGTAAGTAAATATTTCCTCTTTCGTCAAAAGGCCAGCAAATTTTTTACTGAAACTGGACTGAACTGGGACTATGTTATTTCTCAAGAAAGCAAGCGTAAGCAAGTCTTGCTTCGTTTCTTCGCTCTCTTTACGCAGGTAAAAGGAATTTCAAACAGTGTCAAACGTCGTGCCTATCTGGACTTTATCCTAAAGACTGTTCAGAAGGTGCCTGGAAAGATTTGGCAAAATCTCTATCTGCGTTCTTATCTGCGAAATGGAGACCTCTTTGCTCTCAGTCTCCGTCTGCTCTTGCTTTCCATACTGGCGCAGGTCTTTATCGAGCAAGCTTGGATTGCGACAGCAGTGGTAGTTCTCTTTGACTACCTCTTGCTCTTCCAGTTGTTGGCCCTCTATCATGCCTTTGACTACCAGTATTTGACCCAACTTTTTCCACTGGACAAGGGGCAAAAGGAAAAAGGCTTGCAGGCTGTAGTTCGAGGGTTGACCAGTTTTGTTTTACTTGTGGAATTAGTCGTCGGTCTTGTGACCTTCCAAGAAAAACTTGCCCTTTTAGCCTTGCTGGGAGCTGGTTTGGCTTTACAAGTCTTGTATCTTCCTTATCAGGTGAAACGTCAGATGCAGGATTAAAATTTGCTTGTATGATACTAAAAAAGAAGTTGAGTTCAGTCTAGCTCAGCTTCTTTTATTTTTTACAAGAGAATGGTTGGACCGTAGAGACTTAACTTGGTCTTGACTTGGTCAAAGTGAAAACGGTCATAGGCCCGCCAAGCGGCGCGAGTAGGAGCATCTGGATTGAGGGCGCTGAGTCCCATGAGAAGACTGGAAGTCTGGTAAAATTTTTCCAGTTCAATCAAGACTCGATTATCCACTGTCTCAGCCTTGGCTAGAAAGCCAAGAATAGAGTTTAGTTGTTCTTGAAAGCGGACATCGTCTGCTGTTGCCTGTTTGCATGCTTGGTAGGCTTTGTTTAAGTCAGCAATCAAAGTCTGAGCTGTTTTGATGGGATTTGTATCTGTCATGAGAATTCCTCCGTTAATCTGGGTGCTAGTCTTGTTTCTAGCAACTGTGTTTTGATACTGTCAGTCTATCACTTTTATCTCCTTTTTAGCCTTCAAATCTTTAATTGTTCTTGAAATTTCCTGAATGGTACTGTTAAGATTTTATGATAAAATAGTTGTAAGATTATCATACTTATCTGAGGAACAAGATACCCTTCAGGAGCTTTGAAGGCCTGTTTAGGATTTGGTGGGCTTGTATCAGAGTATTTTTGCTATTCTCTTTTTAGGAAGAAATCGAAACAAGGGGAGTAAAAAGATGAGAATATTTGTTTTAGAAGATGATTTTTCCCAACAGACTAGAATTGAAACGACGATTAAGAAACTTTTGAAAGAACATCATATCATTCACAGCTCTTTTGAGGTCTTTGGCAAGCCAGACCAACTGCTGGCAGAGGTGCATGAGAAGGGGGCGCATCAGCTATTCTTTTTGGATATTGAGATTCGAAATGAGGAGATGAAAGGTCTAGAGGTGGCTAGAAAGATTCGGGATTGGGATCCGTATGCCTTGATTGTCTTTGTGACGACTCACTCGGAGTTTATGCCTCTGTCCTTTCGCTACCAAGTGTCAGCTTTGGACTACATTGATAAGACCTTGTCAGCAGAGGAGTTTGAATCTCGTATCGAGACAGCTCTCCTCTATGCCAATAGTCAAGACAGTAAAAGTCTGGCGGAAGATTGCTTTTACTTTAAATCAAAATTTGCTCAATTCCAGTATCCGTTTAAAGAGGTTTATTATCTCGAAACATCGCCCAGAGCCCATCGTGTTATTCTCTATACCAAGACAGACAGGTTGGAATTTACGGCGAGTTTAGAGGAGGTTTTCAAGCAGGAACCTCGTCTCTTGCAGTGCCATCGCTCTTTTCTGATTAATCCTGCCAATGTGGTGCGTTTGGATAAGAAAGAAAAACTTCTTTACTTTCCCAATGGTGGAAGTTGTATGATAGCGCGTTATAAGGTCAGGGAAGTGTCTGAGGCTATCAATGACTTACACTGAGCTAGGAGAGTTTATGAACATTGCTTGGATATTGTTGTATTTTCTTGTTATTAATGGACTAGAAATTGTCATTTTCTTTAAGGTAGATGGAATTGGTCTCACTTTTGAGAGGATTTTTAAAGCTTTTCTTTTGAAATTTCTTCTAGGGGCCATTTTTGCGACTTTTCAATTTTTGGATGTAAGTGAATATTTGTCCTATTTTATAGAACCTTTGTTCGGTATATGTCTATCTTTCTTACTGTTAAGAGGGCTTCCTAAAAAACTCCTTTTCTTTTATGGTCTCTTTCCAATTGTATTGATGGATCTCTTTTACAGAAGTGTTTCCTATTTTGTGTTTCCGTTTTTGGGGCAAGGGATTGTAGATGGAGATGGAAATCCTCTCTTTTTGTTGATTATGCTATTCGTTTGCTTCATAGTATTAGTCTTTTTGAAATGGTTGGACTATGATTTTACTAGATTGAGAAAGGAGTTTCTCGATAAAGGTTTTCAACAGTCCCTGACTAAGATTAACTGGATAATGGGGGCTTACTTTCTAGTCATGGAAAATCTGTCTTACTTTGAATATGCATACGATATCCAATCAAAGACTGTTCGCCATCTCATCCTAGTCTTTTACTTGCTCTTTTTTATGGGAATTATTAAGAAATTGGATTCCTATTTGAAGGAAAAACTCCATGAGAGATTGGACCAAGAGCAGGCCCTGCGCTACAGAGATATGGAACGCTATAGTCGGCATATAGAGGAACTTTACAAGGAAGTCCGGAGTTTTCGCCATGACTACACCAACCTCTTGACCAGCTTACGTCTGGGCATTGAAGAGGAGGATATGGAGCAGATAAAAGAGGTCTATGACTCGGTCTTAAAGGATTCTAGTGAAAAATTGCAGGACAATAAATATGACCTGGGCAGATTGGTGAATGTTCGAGACCGTGCCCTCAAAAGTCTTCTAGCAGGGAAATTTCTAAAAGCCAGAGATAAGAAGATTGTCTTTAATGTCGAAGTTCCTGAGGAGATTCAGGTAGAGGGGATGAGCTTGCTTGATTTTCTAACCATTGTGTCTATCCTTTGTGACAATGCTATTGAAGCCAGTGTAGAAGCCTGTCAACCTCATGTTTCAATCGCCTTTTTAAAAAATGGGGCACAGGAGACCTTTATCATCGAAAATTCCATCAAAGAAGAGGGCATCGATATTTCTGAAATCTTCTCCTTTGGAGCAAGTTCTAAAGGGGAGGAGAGAGGAGTTGGTCTCTATACCGTCATGAAAATTGTGGAAAGCCATCCTAATACCAGTCTAAATACCACCTGTCAAAATCAAGTCTTTCGTCAGGTTTTAACGATTCACTCGATGTCGGTTGATGATTAGAAGACTTGTGGAAAGAAGTACTGCCTGCAGTCATCGATTAAAATACTATAGTATATGAGGTGTTCTATATGAATAAGAAATCCTTTTTTATCATCTGTTCTACGTTGATTATAGCATCGAATCTTCTCATGATTTCGGTGGTGAACAAGGGAGAAGAAACAGGGAGCAACCTGTTTGTGATTGCTATAGTCTGTGTTTTGCTACCAGCCTTTTTATATGCAGTTGAAAACAGACTTACTTCAATGGTAAGAGTAGAATCAATACTCCTGATTCAGTTGACAGTTATATCCCTACTCCGTCTTATCAACAGAATAGGGAGTACGCCTGAAATCCTCAACATTATCATTACCCTTATCGCTTTGGCAAGTGGGACAGCTGCTATCCTTGTTGCGATTATGAGAATATATGAGAACATACGGAAGTGAGGGTGAGTAGTTTTCTATTTTGTATTTTCACATTGTTAAGTTCCCCCAGGGCAAGTATGTTTTTCATGCTTGCTTTTTAAATTTTTTAACAATTCAAGATGTTTTGATGACCATTTATGATTTGAGTAATCCAAGAATAAAACGAGTGCTATACTAGCAGTGTAAAGGTTGAAGCAGGAAGTATGATAAATCACAAGTTAAGGAAGCGGTGGCTTCGTTCGTGGAAGTAGTAAATTAGAAAAAATATCTTGTTAAGGAGTTGAAAAAAGAACAAACTATGAAAAAAACGATTTCTATCTTTAAAAAAATAATTACTTGTTTTTTACTTACTTTTGCTATTCAAGTTGTACCATTAACTGTTGTGAGACAATTTTATGACGGAGTGATAGGAGATGTGTTCAGTGTTGGTGTCTTCTTTCTATCTTTCTTTATATGCTTAACCATTCTTGTATATCTTATTAAGAGCTGGGGTGATGAGACTACTTTAGATTGCTTGCCAATCAAATGGGTAGAATTGAAATGGATTGTTCTTGCTTATCTGGCTAATCTGGTTTTAGTAGTTGGTTTTATATTTTTCACGACCGTTCTTGGAAAAGTCCATGATAATACAAGTTCTTTAAGCTTTTTTCAACATTTGGAAACAAGTGGTTTCTTGTACATAGTTCTATTCTGGTTGTCAACTACTTTCACTCAACCTCTTTTGGAGGAGATACTCTTTAGAGGAATCATTTTAGGAAGTTTAGAAAAATATTCTCCCATAGTTGCTATTATCCTTTCGGCTGTTCTTTTTGGATTTGCTCATGACGGAGAAATGCTCTCTCAACATCTAGTGTCAGGAATTGTATTAGGAATTCTCTATATAAAGCGGAGAAATCTATATTCCTGTGTAGTCGTACATGGTTTGATGAATGCTACTGTCACCTGTCTCTTTTTTCTGGCTACTTAGGTTTTGAACCGGTGAGTTTGTGTAGTTCTTCGTCTAATAATATATGAAAGGAGCAAAGAAATGAAAACTTTTCTTGCTAAAAAACGGAACATCTTCCTTGCGAGATTGTTCCTAGGTCAGTTGCCCTTACTTGTCTCCACTTATCTATTTCTATCTCGTCAGTTTTTAAATTTTTCCTTAGTCCTCCAATTTCTTTTAGTAGTTATTAACTTGGCTTCTATTTTGGTTACTGTTTACCTCACTAGGGAAATGAGAATAAGAGAGTTTGAAGATGATGATTTGGTTAGTCCTAGAACCAATCAACTCATGTTCATCGGCTTGACAGGCTTTATGTCTATTATTTGTTTGTATCGAGGTGTCACAGCAGGAGAATCTTACCAACAACTAATCGCCTATATTGGTGCTGTTCTCTGCTTGCTTATCATGCTTTTGCTCATTTGGGGCTTGAAGTATTATAAAAAGTAGTTTGCCTTCCTCTTCTGGATTAGAAGCTTCTATTAAATCGTTCGTGAAATAAATGAATGGAGGTATTTAATATGAAATACAGATTATTTCTTGTTATTTTTTTGAGTAGTATGTTGAATATTCTTTTAGGAACATTTTTACAAATCTCTAATGTGTCGATTGGGTGGCTTGTTTGAAGCAGGCGTTTTCCTTCTTGCTAATAAAGGGGTGGTAGTAAAAATCAAGGAAGTAGACATTCAAAACCGCTTTAAATTTATTTTCGGAAAAACGGTATGGTTTCAAATTCTTTTGCTTATCTTTTTGATGGTCAAACTTTATCTTGGTTTGGATGTGAGGTTGATTTTATTCTATGGACATATTTTCATTGTCTTTAATGCCTTAATGTATCTATTATCTAGTAGTCAGGTTAGCCTTAAAAAGAACAAACTGTCTTCTTAATCTTACAGTAGTAGAGCTTGACAAGAGGAGGTCATCATGTATAAACACTTATTTTTCCTAGATTCAAAAACCTTAGACTGGTTGACACCCTATATTCTAGACTTGGCTTCTGACACCATTGCCTTTAATGTTTTTGTGCTAACCTTTGTATCTGTGGTGGTCTTTTATTTCCTAAATCCCATGCTATCTTTAATGGCTATCTTCTTAGGGGGTGTTTATGTGGTCGGATTTTGGTTACTCAAATGGTTTGTTTTGGAAAGGTTAGAGCTAAAGGATGACGTGTAGGGAAGTCTGTTTGTTGAGGAGGATAGTTTTATGGCCATTTTCAATAAATGTCATGCCTTGTTTTTGGGATTTTTAGTATTTGCAATCGTTGGTGCAGCGGGTTATTCCATTAATCAAGGAGATTATTTTCAACACCAGTACACATTCATTGCTGTAAAGAGTCTCTTGCTTCTCCTTAGTTTTGGCTATGCCAAATGGTTTGATATGATTTCTTTTGGGATGTTAAGCAGGAAACAACTCTTGCTGTTCATTGGAATCTTTCTTCTCACTGTGCTGGTAAGTATTAGCTATCATGCTTTTTTCTCAGTTGTTTCTGGTGCTTCGGTTCAACATCTTGAGGAAGCTAGTAAAGGACTTTCGCTTTCCTTTATTGTTAGTGCTACAGTTTTTGGCCCCATCCAGGAGGAACTCATTTTCAGAGGACTTCTTCAAGGTGCCGTTTTTGACAATTCTTGGTTAGGGCTTGTACTGACTTCCTCTCTCTTTTCTTTCATGCATGGACCTTCTAATGTGCCTTCGTTTATTTTTTATCTACTTGGGGGCTTGTTGCTGGGCTTTGCTTATAAAAAGAGCCAAAACTTATGGGTTTCTACTCTAGTCCATATGTTTTACAACAGTTGGCCACTCCTATATTATTTATAAAAATTATGAAAAGGTAAGTAGGAGATTGTGCTTACCTTTTTCTTTCTATAATGATAACCCAAACGACTCCAGAGGCTTTTCTTTGAGAATCGGGTTAGAGCGGTTGACGAATAGGCCAAAAACTAGTAGAATAGTAAGGAAACTTTATACGGAGGAAAGAAATGGATTTGGGTGATAATGAGCTAACACTGACTCCCATACCTGGGAAGAGTGGCAAGGCTTATATGGGTAGCTATCCTGATGGGAAGCGCATCTTTGTAAAAATGAACACCTCTCCAATCCTACCTGGTCTAGCTAGAGAACAAATTGCTCCACAATTATTATGGAGTCGCCGTTTGGCAGATGGGCGTGATATGTGTGCTCAAGAATGGTTGACAGGCAAGATATTGACCCCCTATGATATGAATCGTAAACAAATCGTCAATATTTTAACCCGCCTTCATCGCTCACGTCCGTTGATGACACAGTTGAGTCGTTTGGGCTATGCCATGGAAACACCTGTAGATTTACTACAGTCTTGGCAGGAAACGGCTCCAGATGCTTTGCGTAAAAATCATTTTATCAGTGAAGTGATGGCTGATTTACGTCAGACTATTCCAGGATTTAGAGAGGACTATGCGACCATTGTCCATGGAGATGTACGACATAGTAATTGGATTGAGACAGATAGTGGCTTGATTTATTTGGTAGATTGGGATTCGGTTCGCTTGACCGACCGCATGTTTGATGTGGCCCATATGCTCTGCCATTATATTCCAGAACATCAGTGGAAGGAATGGTTAACCTACTATGGTTACAAGTACAATCAGACGGTATTAAATAAATTGTATTGGTACGGTCAATTGTCTTATTTGAGCCAGATTTCCAAGTATTATATGAACCAAGATTTAGAAAATGTCAATCGGGAGATTCATGGCCTGCGTCACTTCCGAGACAAGTATGGAAAGAGAAGATGAGAGTTAGAAATCGTAAAGGGGCGACAGAATTACTAGAGGAAAATCCCCAGTATGTGGTCCTCAATCCCTTGGAAGCCAAGGGGAAATGGCGGGACTTGTTTGGCAATGACAATCCCATTCATGTGGAAGTTGGAAGTGGAAAGGGTGCCTTTGTTTCAGGTATGGCCAAGCAAAACCCTGACATCAACTATATCGGGATTGATATTCAAAAGTCTGTTTTGAGCTACGCTTTGGACAAGGTGCTTGAAGTTGGAGTGCCTAATATCAAGCTCTTGTGGGTAGATGGTTCTGACTTGACCGACTATTTTGAAGATGGAGAGATTGATCGCTTGTATCTGAACTTTTCAGATCCATGGCCTAAAAAACGCCATGAAAAGCGTCGTTTGACCTACAAGACCTTCTTGGATACCTTCAAACGTATCTTGCCTGAAAATGGAGAAATTCATTTTAAGACGGATAACCGTGGCTTGTTTGAGTATAGCCTAGTGAGTTTTTCTCAGTATGGCATGAAACTCAATGGTGTCTGGCTTGATTTACATGCCAGTGATTTTGAAGGCAATGTCATGACAGAATACGAGCAAAAATTCTCCAATAAGGGTCAAGTTATCTACCGAGTTGAGGCTCAGTTTTAATCTAAAGAGATGTCAAAAACTGTTTCGCATTCAAAAGTAAAACGAATCATATATATCAAGGATTTAGTTCTGTATTGCACAGAATTAGATCCTTTTAGTTTAGTATTAAAACGGTTGGTTTTTGCTAAGAGTGTATTTGCGGTCAGATAAGTGGTATAATGAAAAGGTTATGAGAAATAGTATAAATCCTCTTGTATTCTATCTTTTCTTTTTCCTTGTGATAGTTGGTTTGATTTTTTCTGATTATCAACAACATAGACAAGTAGAGGTGCAGGCAGAAAAAACTGAAACAATTATTGAAACCAGTGAAGGAGAGGAAAATAAGGTTATCGAAGACAGATTGGCCACGATGACCTTGGATGAGAAAGTGGGACAATTATTTTGGGCCAGAGTTCCTTCTAATCATCAGATAGAAGATCTTCAATCCTATCATTTGTCTGGTTATATCTTATTTGGAAGAGATTTCGAGGGACGAACTATAGAGGATATGAAGGCTTTGACAACGGGCTATCAAGATGCTGCAAAGATTCCTTTATTGATTGGTTCAGATGAAGAAGGGGGGACAGTGACTCGTATCAGTTCGATTTTAGAAACTCCCTTTCAATCTCCTATGGCACTTTATCAGCAAGGGGGAATGGAGGCAGTGCTTTCTGATACCAAGCAAAAGGCAGAGCTGCTAAAATCTGTTGGCATCAATGCTGGACTCTTCCCGGTTGCGGATCTTGCAAGAAATCAGTCAGCCTTCATTTATGATCGAACGATTGGACAAGATGCCCCAACAACTGCAAGCTATGTTCAGCAGGTCGTAGAAGAACTTAAAAAGAGTAAGGTTGGGTCAACCTTGAAACATTTTCCAGGATATGGCGATAATGGAGACAGTCATACTGCCATTATCCAAGATAATCGTTCTCTGGATGAATTAAGACAAGCCGATTTTCTTCCCTTTCAAGCTGGGATAGATGCAGGGGCAGATAGTGTCTTAGTCTCTCACAATATCCTATCTAAAATTGACACAGTACCATCATCTATCTCACCGAAAATCACTGACCTTCTTCGTAAGGAACTGCATTTCAAAGGTGTCATTATGACGGATGATTTTGATATGGCAGGATTAGCTGATTTTGTCAGTCAGGAAGAAGCTGCTTTTCAAGTGATTGTAGCTGGAAATGACCTGATTCTAGGGTCTTCCTATCAAACCCAGATCCCTTATCTATTAAAGAAAATTTCCTCTGGAGAGTTGACAGAAGAGCGTATTGATGAGTCTGTGAGACGTGTTTTAACTTGGAAATACGACTTAGGATTATTAGGAGCGGCGCAGTAAGTCTTGTAAGCCCAGACAAAAAGCTTCAAGGTCAAATCCTTGCAGGTTAGCTTGATTTGTGTTATACTTATAGCAAGAATATGAGAAAGAGAGGCGGGGAAATATCTTCGCCTCTTGCTTATGAGGAGGTGGACGCAATCGCAACAATCGTAGAATTAGTCAGAGAAGTTGTAGAACCTGTCATAGAAGCGCCTTTCGAACTCGTGGATATCGAGTATGGAAAGATTGGCAGTGACATGATTCTCAGTATTTTTGTAGATAAACCTGAAGGAATTACCTTGAACGACACGGCAGACTTGACAGAAATGATCAGTCCTGTCCTAGACACCATCAAGCCAGATCCCTTCCCAGAACAATATTTCCTAGAAATCACCAGTCCAGGCTTGGAACGTCCTTTGAAAACCAAGGATGCCGTAGCTGGAGCGGTTGGGAAATACATCCATGTCGGGCTCTACCAAGCCATCGATAAGCAAAAAGTCTTTGAAGGAACTCTGTTGGCCTTTGAAGAGGACGAGTTGACCATGGAATATATGGACAAGACGCGTAAGAAAACCGTCCAAATTCCATACAGTTTAGTATCAAAAGCACGTTTAGCAGTTAAATTATAGAAAAAGAAAGGATAGCTTTTGAGGATTCAAAAGTGAAGAAAACATGAGTAAAGAAATGCTAGAGGCCTTCCGCATTTTGGAAGAAGACAAGGGAATCAAAAAAGAAGATATCATCGACGCAGTAGTAGAGTCGCTTCGTTCCGCTTATCGCAGACGCTATGGTCAATCAGACAGCGTAGCTATTGACTTTAACGAAAAAACAGGTGACTTTACAGTTTATACTGTCCGTGAAGTTGTTGATGAAGTATTTGATAGCCGTTTGGAAATCAGCTTGAAAGACGCTCTTGCCATTAATTCAGCCTATGAACTTGGTGACAAAATCAAGTTTGAAGAAGCACCTGCTGAGTTTGGTCGTGTAGCAGCTCAATCTGCCAAACAAACCATCATGGAAAAAATGCGCAAGCAAACACGTGCCATCACTTACAATACTTACAAAGAACATGAGCAAGAAATCATGTCTGGTACAGTAGAACGCTTTGACAACCGCTTTATCTATGTCAATCTCGGCAGCATCGAAGCCCAATTGTCAAAACAAGACCAAATTCCTGGTGAAGTTTTTGCTTCTCATGATCGTATCGAAGTGTATGTCTACAAGGTTGAAGACAACCCTCGTGGTGTCAACGTCTTTGTTAGCCGTAGCCATCCAGAAATGATCAAACGCTTGATGGAGCAAGAAATTCCAGAAGTTTATGATGGAACTGTTGAAATCATGAGCGTAGCTCGTGAAGCTGGTGACCGTACTAAGGTTGCCGTTCGTAGCCATAATCCAAACGTAGACGCTATCGGTACAATCGTTGGACGTGGCGGAGCGAATATCAAGAAGATTACTAGCAAGTTCCACCCAGCACGTTACGATGCCAAGAGCGACCGTATGGTGCCAATCGAAGAAAACATCGACGTTATCGAGTGGGTAGCAGATCCAGCTGAATTTATCTACAATGCCATCGCTCCTGCCGAAGTTGACCAAGTTATCTTTGATGAAAACGACAGCAAACGTGCCTTGGTGGTTGTTCCAGATAACAAGCTTTCTCTTGCTATCGGTCGTCGTGGGCAAAACGTTCGCTTGGCAGCTCACTTGACTGGTTACCGTATCGATATCAAGTCTGCTAGCGAATTTGAAGCCATGGAAGAAGCTGGTTCGGTAGATTTGGAAGCAGAAAACGATACTGTAGAAGAATAAAAGCTGCTAGAGGAGGGAAAGATGAAAACGAGAAAAATCCCTTTGCGCAAGTCTGTTGTGTCCAATGAAGTGATTGATAAGCGTGATTTGCTCCGCATTGTCAAGAATAAGGAAGGACAAGTCTTTATCGATCCAACAGGCAAGGCCAACGGCCGCGGCGCTTATATCAAGCTAGACAATAAAGAAGCCCTAGAGGCTAAAAAGAAGAAGGTCTTTAACCGTAGCTTTGACATGGAAGTGGAAGAAAGCTTTTATGATGAGTTGATCGCTTATGTGGATCACAAAGTGAAAAGAAGAGAGTTAGGACTTGAATAAGCAAAAGATAAGTAATCTCTTGGGACTTGCTCAGCGAGCAGGGCGTATCATATCGGGTGAGGAATTGGTGGTCAAGGCCATTCAAGATGGCAAGGCCAAGATGGTCTTTCTAGCCCATGATGCTGGCCCCAATCTGACCAAGAAGATTCAAGATAAAAGTCACTATTATCAAGTAGAAATTGTAACCGTGTTTTCAACACTGGAATTAAGCATAGCAGTCGGGAAATCGAGAAAGGTTTTGGCTGTAACAGATGCTGGATTTACAAAGAAAATGAGGTCTCTTATGGAATAGAAGAGGAGGACATGATTTGTCTAAGAAAAGATTGTACGAAATCGCAAAAGAACTTGGAAAAGAAAGTAAAGAAGTTGTAGCGCGTGCAAAAGAGTTGGGCTTAGATGTGAAAAGCCACTCATCAAGTGTGGAAGAAGCTGTCGCTGCAAAAATCGCTGCCAGCTTTAAGCCTGCAGCTGCTCCGAAAGCAGAAGCAAAACCTGCAGCACCAAAAGCAAGTGCAGAAAAGAAAGCCGAAAAATCTGAGCCAGCTAAACCAGCTGTAGCTAAGGAAGAGGCAAAACCTGCTGAGCCAGTCGCTCCTAAAACAGAAAAAGTAGTAGCTAAACCGCAAAGCCGTAATTTCAAGGCTGAGCGTGAAGCTCGTGCCAAAGAGCAGGCAGAACGACGCAAGCAAAATAAGGGCAATAACCGTGACCAACAACAAAACGGGAACCGTCAGAAAAACGACGGCCGTAATGGTGGAAAACAAGGTCAAGGTAACCGCGATAATCGTCGCTTTAATGACCAAGCTAAGAAACAGCAAGGTCAGCAAAATCGTGGAAATGAGCGTCGTCAACAAGAGGACAAACGTCCACATCAAGCGGCTCCACGTATTGACTTTAAAGCCCGTGCAGCAGCCCTAAAAGCAGAGCAAAATGCAGAATATGCCCGTTCAAGTGAGGAACGTTTCAAGCAGACTCAGGCTGCCAAAGAAGCCTTGGCCCAAGCAAACAAACGCAAGGAGCCAGAGGAAATCTTTGAAGAAGTGGCTAAGTTAGCTGAACAAGCGCAACAAGTTCAAGCAGTGGTTGAACCAGCTCCTGTAGCTAAAGAAGCGCCAGTGGATACACGTCGTAAAAAACAAGCTCGACCAGACAAAGAACGTGACGATTATGATCACGAAGAAGATGGTCCTAGAAAACAACAAAAGAATCGAAGTAGTCAAAATCAAGTGAGAAATCAAAAGAATAGTAACTGGAATAACAACAAAAAGAATAAAAAAGGCAATAACAAGAACAATCGTAATCAGACTCCAAAACCTGTTACAGAGCGTAAATTCCATGAATTGCCAACAGAATTTGAATATACAGATGGTATGACCGTTGCGGAAATCGCAAAACGTATCAAACGTGAACCAGCTGAAATCGTTAAGAAACTTTTCATGATGGGTGTCATGGCCACACAAAACCAATCCTTGGATGGGGAAACAATTGAACTCCTCATGGTGGATTATGGTATCGAAGCCAAACAAAAGGTTGAAGTGGATAATGCCGACATCGAACGTTTCTTTGTCGAAGATGGTTATCTCAATGAAGATGAATTAGTTGAGCGCCCACCAGTTGTAACCATCATGGGACACGTTGACCACGGTAAAACAACACTCCTAGATACCCTCCGTAACTCTCGTGTTGCGACAGGTGAAGCAGGTGGTATCACTCAGCATATCGGTGCCTACCAAATCGTGGAAAATGGTAAGAAGATTACCTTCCTTGATACACCAGGACACGCGGCCTTTACATCTATGCGTGCGCGTGGTGCATCTGTTACCGATATTACTATCTTGGTCGTAGCGGCAGATGACGGGGTTATGCCTCAGACTATCGAAGCCATTAACCACTCAAAAGCGGCCAACGTTCCAATCATCGTAGCTATTAACAAGATTGATAAACCAGGTGCTAACCCAGAACGCGTTATCGGTGAATTGGCAGAGCATGGTGTTATGTCAACTGCTTGGGGTGGAGATTCTGAATTTGTTGAAATCTCAGCTAAATTCAACCAAAATATCGAAGAATTGTTGGAAACAGTCCTTCTTGTAGCTGAAATCCAAGAACTCAAGGCAGACCCAACAGTGCGCGCGATCGGTACAGTTATCGAAGCTCGCTTGGATAAAGGAAAAGGTGCGGTCGCAACCCTACTTGTTCAACAAGGTACCTTGAATGTTCAAGACCCAATCGTTGTCGGAAATACCTTCGGTCGTGTCCGTGCTATGACCAATGACCTTGGTCGTCGTGTTAAGGTTGCAGGGCCATCAACACCAGTTTCAATCACAGGTTTGAACGAAGCACCGATGGCGGGTGACCACTTTGCTGTTTACGAGGATGAAAAATCTGCGCGTGCAGCTGGTGAAGAGCGTGCCAAACGTGCCCTCATGAAACAACGTCAAGCTACCCAACGTGTCAGTCTTGAAAACCTCTTTGATACCCTTAAAGCTGGTGAACTCAAATCAGTTAATGTTATCATCAAGGCCGATGTACAAGGTTCTGTTGAAGCCCTTTCTGCCTCACTTCAGAAGATCGATGTGGAAGGTGTTAAAGTTACCATCGTCCACTCAGCAGTCGGTGCAATCAATGAATCTGACGTGACCCTTGCCGAAGCTTCAAATGCCTTTATCGTTGGTTTCAACGTACGCCCTACACCACAAGCTCGTCAACAAGCAGAAGCTGACGATGTAGAAATCCGTCTCCACAGTATTATCTACAAGGTTATCGAAGAGATGGAAGAAGCTATGAAAGGGATGCTTGACCCAGAATTCGAAGAAAAAGTTATTGGTGAAGCAGTTATTCGTGAAACCTTCAAGGTGTCTAAAGTGGGAACTATCGGTGGCTTCATGGTTATCAACGGTAAGGTTACCCGTGACTCTAAAGTCCGTGTTATCCGTGATGGTGTCGTTATCTATGATGGCGAACTCGCAAGCTTGAAACACTACAAAGACGACGTTAAAGAAGTTACAAACGGTCGTGAAGGTGGATTGATGATTGATGGCTACAATGATATCAAGATGGATGATGTGATTGAGGCTTATGTCATGGAAGAAATCAAGCGATAAGATTTTTTGCTCCTTTCTTAGGTGGTGAGGGACGCAAGCAAACCGATGGTTTCATTGCTTATTTTTGAGCCTAGAGTCTCAAAAATCCCCTGTGATGGGACTGATCAATCAGTTCCATCACTTTCACCACGGCGAAAGAAGTAGATGATTTTAAATTGAACTTCGTTTCAATTTGAATTAAAAATCAAGAAGTTTAAAAATAGCTAGGTCTGCTGGCCTAGCTTTTGGTTCAAAGTAGAGAAAGGAATATCATGGCAAATCATTTCCGTACGGACCGTGTGGGCATGGAAATCAAGCGTGAAGTCAATGAGATTTTGCAAAAGAAAGTCCGTGATCCGCGTGTCCAAGGTGTGACCATCACAGATGTTCAGATGCTGGGTGACTTGTCTGTCGCCAAGGTTTACTACACCATTTTGAGTAACCTTGCTTCAGATAATCAAAAAGCTCAAATCGGGCTTGAAAAAGCAACTGGTACCATCAAACGTGAACTTGGTCGCAATTTGAAATTGTACAAAATCCCAGATTTGACCTTCGTCAAAGACGAGTCCATCGAGTATGGAAACAAGATTGACGAGATGCTACGCAATCTGGATAAGAACTAAGAAGGAGGGGTAACCCTCTTTTTTGGTGGGGGAAAAGGCAATAAAACATGCTGGCGGAATCTTTCCAGAGTTAAACATTATTAAAAAGCTTTATAAAATTTAGCTTGTATGATATTATTGGAAATGAAAGAGTGAGATAAAACAATTTTTCAGCAATAGCCAGCAATGCTGATGTCGTTAATATTTTGAAAGTGTAGTTAAACGAGGGAAGATAATATGGGACTCATAAAAACTCTAGCTAAAACTTATGGGAATTACTTTTTGACCGTACAAGGTGTAAAAGTAATGAAAACGATAAAGAAAGATGACAATGTTGTTGTCGGTCTAGGTAAACTTTTTATTGCAGACAAGTTAATGGATACGGCTCGGTGGCTCATCAAGCCAGAGGATAAAAAATGAAATTTTTCTGGGGACTGCTTGCCATTATTTTTATCAAACCAATTTTTGGGATTTTGAAATTTTTTTGGATGATCATCTCTTTTGCAGTCCAATTGCTGTTTTACAAGCTATTATTTAAAATATTGGATTGGCTCTTTAAACTTATTTAGATGGTAATCCAAATCTCAGAGAACTAGCAGGAACTCTACTGCTAGTTTTTTAATCTCTTTCCATATGGTATAATATAAGCAGTAAAATCATTTTAGAACATACAATGGAGGTCGTCATGGATAATATCATCGATGTGTCAATTCCTGTTGCAGAAGTGGTGGACAAGCATCCAGAAGTCTTAGAAATTCTAGTCGAGCTGGGTTTTAAACCACTTGCCAATCCTTTGATGCGCAACACCGTTGGTCGTAAAGTATCGCTCAAACAGGGTTCTAAGCTTGAAGGAACCCCTATGGACAAGATTGTCCGCACGCTGGAAGCAAACGGCTACGAAGTGATTGGGTTAGACTAATGGCAGATGAACGGATTCATGTCCTGCGGGATATTTTGTTAGAATTGCACAATGGTGCCTCTCCTGAGTCGGTTCAGGAGCGTTTTGATGCGACCTTTGCGGGTGTCTCAGCCATCGAGATTTCCCTCATGGAGCATGAGCTGATGAACTCAGACTCAGGTGTCACCTTTGAAGATGTTATGGAACTCTGTGATGTCCATGCCAATCTTTTTAAAAATGCTATCAAAGGTGTAGAAGTAGCAGATACCGAACACCCTGGTCACCCAGTTCGGGTCTTTAAGGAAGAAAATCTGGCCCTCCGTGCGGCCTTGATTCGCATTCGGAGATTGTTAGATACCTATGAGTCCATGGAAGATGAAGAAATGCTGGCGGAGATGCGTAAGGGTTTTGTGCGTCAGATGGGACTTGTAGGTCAATTTGATATTCATTACCAACGTAAAGAAGAACTTTTCTTTCCTATCATGGAGCGCTATGGTCACGATTCGCCTCCAAAAGTGATGTGGGGAGTGGATGACCAGATTAGGGAACTCTTTCAAACAGCTTTAGCGACAGCCAAGTCACTACCAGAAGTGTCAATTAGAAGCGTAAAGGAAGCTTTTGAAGTCTTTGCGACAGAGTTTGAAAGTATGATTTTCAAGGAAGAGTCTATCCTTCTCATGATTCTCCTTGAGTCCTTTACTCAGGATGACTGGCTTCAGATTGCAGAGGAGAGCGATACCTATGGCTATGCCATCATCCGTCCGTCTGAGAAATGGGTTCCAGAACGCCAGAGTTTTGTTGAGGAAAAGAGTGCAGAGGAGCCTGTACAACTAGATACGACAGAAGGCCAAGTTCAACAAGTTATAGATACGCCAGAAGGACAGTTTACCATTACCTTTACCCCTAAGGAAAAGGAAGCATTGCTGGACCGCCATAGTCAACAGGCTTTTGGGAATGGATATCTCTCGGTCGAGCAGGCCAATCTCATCCTCAATCACCTCCCTATGGAGATTACCTTTGTCAATAAAGACGATATTTTCCAATATTACAATGACAATACGCCAGCTGATGAGATGATTTTCAAACGGACGCCGTCCCAAGTTGGGCGCAATGTTGAACTCTGTCATCCACCTAAGTACTTGGACAAGGTCAAGACCATCATGAAGGGGCTTCGTGAGGGAAGCAAAGACAAGTATGAAATGTGGTTCAAGTCTGAGTCGCGAGGTAAGTTTGTTCACATCACCTACGCAGCAGTGCACGATGAAGAGGGAGAATTCCAAGGTGTGCTGGAGTATGTTCAGGATATCCAGCCCTACCGTGAGATTGACACGGACTATTTCCGTGGATTAGAATAAGGAGAAAAAATGAGTTACGAACAAGAATTTATGAAGGAATTTGAAGCTTGGGTCAATACCCAAATCATGATCAACGACATGGCGCATAAGGAAAGCCAAAAAGTCTACGAAGAGGACCAAGACGAGCGTGCCAAAGATGCCATGATTCGCTACGAAAGCCGCTTGGATGCTTATCAGTTCTTGCTTGGTAAGTTTGAAAACTTCAAAGCAGGTAAGGGATTCCATGATTTACCAGAGGGATTGTTTGGTGAGCGGAATTATTAAACGAGATAGATTCTTGATTTTTTACTAAAATCTTGATAGAATATTTATATTAAATCCTTGTCAGAGCAGGGGTTTTTTATTGAAAGGATTTTATCATGTCAAAGAAACTCAATCGTAAAAAACAATTACGAAATAGCCTCCGTCGCGCAGGTGCCTTTTCAAGTACTGTTACTAAGGTTGTAGAAGAGACAAAAAAAGTCGTGAAACGTGTAGAACAGTCAGCAAGCCAAGCTGGTAAGGCTGTTTCTAAAAAAGTTGAACAAGCAGTAGAAGCTACCAAAGAGCAAGCTCAAAAAGTAGCCAATTCTGTAGAAGATTTTGCAGCAAACTTGGGTGGACTTCCACTTGACCGTGCCAAAACTTTCTATGATGAAGGTATCAAGTCTGCGTCAGATTTTAAAAACTGGACTGAAAAAGAACTCCTTGCCTTGAAAGGAATCGGCCCAGCTACAATCAAGAAATTGAAGGAAAATGGTATCAAGTTCAAGTAATTTTTCTTGTGCCTTGCATTTCCGTTAAAATCTTGCTACAATAGAGCCATTAGAGGTGTTTTGAATCCCACATTTTACAGAAAGTGGCGGTGCTGAGAAGTCCACAAATGTGTCAAAACTAGTTGCTAATGGATGAAAAATTGAAATAAAAGTGTCTTTTTGTTTTAAAGACGAGAGTGGCGGGCTTGGCCCGAAATTGGGTGGTACCGCGGATAAACACATTCGTCCCTGTCATGTAGATGGCAGGGATTTTCTTTTGCGTCTTAGTAAAAGGAGGTTGTTATGAAGCAATCTTTTAAAACAAGTAAACTCTACTATGGCTTTCCTATCTTTATTTTGGGATATCAGGATCAGAATTTTAGACACAATATTACGACTTGTAGCTCCTCTTATAGCTTGGGAGATTGGCTAGTCATCGGTGTCGGAGTTGAGGAAAATGCGGCTGAGCAAATCAAGCATTACCAGAAGTTTACTGTGAATATTCCTGATGAAAATCTCATGATCGAGATGGAGCAGGCTGGTTTTATCAGTCATCGAGAGAAATTGAAACACCTGGGGCTAGACTACGAGATTTCTGAATGGACTCAGGCACCGATTTTAGAGGCCTGTCCAGTCGTATTGGACTGTCAGGTAGATCGGATTATCGAGGAAGATGGAATCTGTCATATCTTTGCCAAGATTATCGAGCGACTTGCTGATCTAGAACTTTTGGATGATAAGGGACATTTTAAAAATGACCGTTTTTCGCCGACTTACTTTATGGGGGACGGTCACCAGCGCGTTTATCGCTATTTAGATAACCGTGTTGACCCTATGGGGAGCTTCATCAAGAAAGCGAGGATGAAGGATGTCAAGAGCTGAATTACCAGAACGATTAGAAACCGAACGACTCGTCCTACGAGTTCGTACAGTGGCAGATGCTGAGGATATCCATACCTACGCTAGTCTCCCAGAGGTCTCCTATCCAGCAGGCTTTCCTCCAGTCAAAACCTTTGAAGATGAGGTTTACTATCTAGAGCATATCATTCCAGAACGCAATCAAAAGGAAAATCTCCCAGCTGGCTATGGGATCGTCGTTAAAGGAACCGATAAAGTCATTGGTTCTGTTGACTTCAATCACCGTCACGGAGATGATGTTCTTGAGCTCGGCTATACCTTGCATCCAGACTATTGGGGTCGTGGTTATGTGCCAGAAGCAGCTCGTGCATTGATTGATCTAGCTTTTCGAGAACTAGGTCTTCATAAGATTGAGCTGACTTGCTTTGGTTACAATCTCCAAAGTAAACGAGTCGCAGAAAAACTTGGATTTACCCTCGAAGCTCGTATCCGAGACCGTAAAGATGTTCAAGGAAAGCGCTGTGACAGTCTGATATATGGCTTGCTGAGGAGTGAGTGGGAGGTAATTTGATGCATGTTTTCATCATTGGTGCTCCGGCCTCAGGAAAAATGACCATTGGTCAAGAACTATCTCGACTGACGGATTCTACCCTCTTTTATAACCATCAAGCCATCGATTTTGCACTAGAAATCTATCAGGATTATACCGAGGAAATGTGGGAATTTGTTCGTGGAATCACTTTTTCTTTCCTTGGAGCAAGTGCAAGAAATCAGCGATCAGTAATTTTAACAGACGTAATTGATTTTTCAAATCAGTACCAGTTGATGTATTTGAAGCAAATTCAGAATTTGTTGGATGATTATCATCAAGAGATTCTTTTTGTTGAGTTGGAAACAAGTCTTGAAGAGCGCTTACGTCGAAATCGAACGGAGAATCGATTAAAGCACAAACCCTTAAAACGACATATTGAGGTATCTGAAAGAGAAATTTTAGAGACCGCTGAAACACTTCAATTAAATTCCCAACATCAACAGAATGAGTTGCACCATTACTTTAAAATAAATAATACGAATTTGTCTGCAGAAGAAGCTGCTAAGCAAATTCAAAATAAAATGAATACAATAGAGAAAGGACAAACACATGTCTAAAGAACTTTCACCTAAATACAATCCAGCCGAGGTTGAGGCTGGTCGTTACCAAAAATGGCTTGATGCGGATGTTTTCAAGCCTTCAGGCGATCAAAAGGCTAAGCCTTATTCTATCGTTATTCCACCACCAAACGTAACTGGTAAACTTCACCTTGGTCACGCTTGGGATACGACTTTGCAGGATATTATCATCCGTCAAAAACGTATGCAAGGTTTTGATACTCTTTGGCTTCCAGGGATGGACCACGCGGGGATTGCCACTCAGGCTAAGGTTGAGGAGCGCTTGCGTGGGGAGGGCATTACGCGTTACGACTTGGGTCGTGAAAAATTCCTCGAGAAAGTCTGGGAATGGAAAGACGAATATGCGACGACCATCAAGGAACAATGGGGCAAGATGGGGCTCTCTGTAGACTACTCTCGCGAGCGTTTCACCCTTGACGAAGGTTTGTCAAAAGCCGTTCGCAAGGTCTTTGTGGACCTTTACAAGAAAGGCTGGATCTACCGTGGTGAGTTTATCATCAACTGGGACCCAGTAGCGCGCACAGCTCTTTCTGATATCGAGGTTATCCACAAGGACGTTGAAGGTGCCTTCTACCACATGAATTATATGCTGGAAGACGGCTCACGCGCCCTTGAAGTTGCCACAACTCGTCCTGAGACTATGTTTGGGGACGTTGCGGTTGCGGTCAATCCAGAAGACCCACGCTACAAGGATTTGATTGGTAAAAACGTCATCCTTCCAATCGCTAATAAATTAATCCCAATCGTTGGGGATGAGCATGCTGATCCTGAGTTTGGTACAGGTGTCGTGAAAATCACACCTGCTCACGATCCAAATGACTTCTTGGTGGGTCAACGTCACAACTTGCCACAAGTCAACGTCATGAACGACGACGGTACTATGAATGACTTAGCCTTCGAATTTGCAGGCATGGACCGTTTTGAAGCTCGTAAGGCAGTCGTTGCTAAGCTGGAAGAAATCAGTGCCCTTGTCAAAATCGAAAAACGTGTCCACAGCGTTGGTCACTCAGAGCGTACAGGTGTTGTGGTTGAACCACGCTTGTCTACTCAGTGGTTCGTCAAGATGGATCAATTGGCCAAAAATGCTATTGCTAACCAAGATACAGAAGACAAGGTAGAATTCTACCCGCCACGTTTCAACGATACCTTCCTCCAATGGATGGAAAATGTCCACGACTGGGTTATCTCTCGTCAGCTCTGGTGGGGGCACCAAATCCCTGCTTGGTACAATGCTGAGGGTGAAATGTACGTCGGCGAAGAAGCTCCAGAAGGCGACGGATGGACTCAGGACGAAGATGTCTTGGATACGTGGTTCAGTTCTGCCCTCTGGCCATTCTCAACTATGGGCTGGCCTGATGTCGACTCAGAAGACTTCAAACGTTACTTCCCAACTTCAACCTTGGTTACAGGTTACGACATCATCTTCTTCTGGGTGTCTCGTATGATCTTCCAATCTTTGGAATTCACTGGTCGTCAGCCATTCCAAAACGTGCTTATTCACGGTCTCATTCGTGACGAGCAAGGACGTAAGATGTCGAAATCTCTTGGTAACGGGATTGACCCAATGGATGTTATCGAGAAATACGGTGCTGATGCCCTTCGTTGGTTCCTTTCAAACGGTTCTGCGCCAGGCCAAGACGTGCGCTTCTCTTACGAGAAAATGGATGCTTCATGGAACTTCATTAACAAGATTTGGAACATCTCTCGCTACATCCTCATGAACAATGAAGGCTTGACCCTTGAGCAAGCAACTGCCAATGTCGAAAAAGTTGTTAATAAGGAAGCTGGAAATGTCACTGACCGCTGGATTCTCCACAACCTCAATGAAACTATCGGAAAAGCTACTGCCAACTTTGATAAGTTTGAATTTGGTGTGGCTGGACACATCCTCTACAACTTCATCTGGGATGAATTTGCGGACTGGTACGTTGAGTTGACTAAGGAAGTCCTTTATAGCGACAACGAAGAAGAGAAGGTTATCACACGCTCTGTTCTCCTTTACACTTTGGACAAGATTCTTCGTCTCCTTCACCCAATTATGCCATTCGTGACAGAGGAAATCTTTGGACAAATCTCAGAAGGCTCTATCGTGACAGCAGAATACCCAACTGTCAACCCAGCCTTTGAAGATCTTGCTGCTCACACAGGTGTAGAAAGCCTCAAAGACTTGATCCGTGCCGTTCGTAATGCGCGTGCGGAAGTAAACGTAGCACCAAGCAAACCTATCACCATCCTTGTTAAGACAAGCGATAGCGACCTGGAAGCCTTCTTTAACAGCAATGTCAACTACATCAAACGCTTCACAAATCCAGAACACTTGGAAATCGCATCAACTATCCCTGCACCTGAACTCGCTATGTCAAGCGTCATCACAGGAGCAGAAATCTACCTGCCACTGGCAGACCTCCTCAATGTCGAAGAAGAACTGGCTCGCCTCGACAAAGAACTCGCTAAATGGCAAAAAGAACTGGATATGGTCGGCAAAAAACTCTCTAACGAACGCTTCGTAGTCAATGCCAAACCAGAAGTCGTCCAAAAAGAACGCGACAAACAAGCCGACTACCAAGCTAAGTACGACGCGACCGTAGCACGTATTGATGAGATGAAGAAACTCGTGAAATAAACACAGAAACACGGTGATGATCCGTGTTTTTTGGTATAATGAAAATATGTAAATAAAATTTAGCAATAATGAAAAATTTAAGAATAATTAATACTTTAGTTTTGTTCTATTTTTAGCTCCGCAAAATATTCGGTTAACATTTTTTTTGCATTGCTATTAGTACGTGGGAACAATTTATATACGGTTTTGAAATAAGCGGTTTAAGATAACAGAACAAATACTAGCAGAAGTAACTCAAAATATTTTATAAGTGTTATTAACAGGAGAAAAAAATGAGCACTGTTTCAGGAAAAATTCGTCCAGCTAGTCGACATCTTTTTACTATAGGAGAAGATTTGATTCAAGATAAGTTTGCTGCAATAATGGAATTAGTGAAAAACTCTTATGATGCTGATGCTTCAAAAGTTTCAGTTACATTTAGACGTGATAGCGATAAGAGTCTTACCATTACTGTCGAGGATGACGGTACAGGGATGTCTCTCGCAGATATTCAAACTAAGTGGTTAGTACCATCAACTACTAGTAAGGTAAAAAAACGAGTAAGTCAAAATGGTAGAGTATTGCAGGGAAGAAAAGGAATAGGAAGATATGCAGCTAATATATTAGGTGATGATTTATTTCTTTCTACAGTAACCCGAAAAGGGGAGTTGACCGAGGTGTATGTGGATTGGTCCGACTTTACTAAGTATGAATTTTTAGATGAAATTAACATTAAAATTGATACTTCAAATTGTAGTAAAAAAAGTGGAACGATTCTTTCTACAACTCATCTATTAGTTCAAAAAGATAAACAAGAGAATAACGACAAAAAAGATGAAAAAAATTGGTCTCGTGAGGATATTGATAAACTCATTTTTGAGTTAAAAAAAATAATTCCTCCTTTTCAAAATATGAATGAAGATGATCAATTTAATATTATAGTTAAAACACAAAATTTTGAAGAAGATATTGAAGTTTCAATCTCTCCTATTCCATTTTTGGAAATTTATGATTATAGAATCTATGGAGAAGTTAAGGAAACTGGTAAAGCGATTTTATATTACGAAAATCAAAGAAAAAGTTCAGAAACCGAAACAATCATAGAATCTTTGTCTCCTACAAAATGTGGGAAAATTAAATTAGATATCAGGGTTTATGATCGAGATAAAACAGCAATTGATAGTTTAATAGGTCGTGGCTTAAAAGATGAACAAACTGGTAAATACTTAACTAATCTTCAGACTAGACAATTACTTAATGATTTTAATGGTATTGGCGTCTACAGAAATGGTTTTCGAATAAGACCATTGGGAGATCCTGAAAACGATTGGCTTGAACTAAATAAGAGAAGAGTACAAACTCCAAGCCTTAGAATTGGTAGTAACCAAACAATAGGATATGTTCAAATAGAATCTGAAGAAAATTCAGATTTACATGAACAAAGTGCTCGTGATGGATTAAAAAAGACTGATAGTTACTATGGTTTAATATCTATAACTCAAGAAGTTTTATCATTATTGGAACAAAGACGTTTTATCTATAGAAGAAAGACAGACTCTAGAATAAAAAGTAAATCAGTTAATAATCAATTGAGTTCGGTATCAGATTACACTTCACTTTCAAATGATTTGAGAAACATTCTACAAGATTTTGGTCTAGAAAAATCATCTATTGAAAAAGTAAATCATCTAGTTTTAAAAGAAGAAAAGAAAAAACAAAAAATTGTAGATGAATTGAGTAAAGCTATAGCTGTTTACCAAGGGCAAGCTACTCTTGGAAAAATAATTAATGTTGTGATGCACGAAGGAAGAAGACCATTGCATTATTTTAGAACTCAAATACCAAATTTTGAGAAATGGCTTAAACTCTATTTAGCTGATGGCGATGATGAATCATTGAATGAAATGATAGAAATTTCAAAAGGAGTAAACAGAAATTCATCTGTATTAGTTGATTTATTTAACAGGTTAGATCCATTGGCGACTAGAAAAAGGGATAAACCTAAAGTTTTCTCCTTAATAAATGCAATTAAAAATACAATAAAAATCTTTGAGACAGTCTTGGAAAAAGAGAAAATAGAAATTAGAATTTTTCCAAGTACGGGAATTGATTTCTATGGGTGGCCTCAAGATATTGCAACTATATTCGCTAACTTAATTGACAATAGTATCTACTGGATGAAAGATTGTACTACACCAAAAATAATAAGTATAGATGTTCAAGAAAACAAATCTGAGTTAATAATAGATTATTTTGACACTGGTAAAGGAATTAAAAAAGAATTAATAGAAGAAGAGTCCATTTTTGACCCTGAATTTACAACTAAGAATGAAGGTTCTGGCTTAGGATTGGCTATTTCTGGAGAGGCGGCAGAAAGAAATAAATTATCATTAATTGCCTTAGAACATAGTGGGGGAGCTCACTTTAGATTATCATATAACAAGGAAAATTTAGAAGATGACGAAAATATATAACTTTTTGTATATAGAAGATGAAGATTCCATGATTGATACCATGAAATCTTCCGTTAAATTGTTGAACCGAACTTCAGACCAAGAAAACACATTTGAAATGACTGTTGCCAAAAACTCTGATGATGCTCTGAAATATCTAGATAAAAACATTTTTGATTTTGTTCTCATTGATATCAAATTAAAGGGTGGAGATTCTGGTGATATTATTATTGATAAAATAAAAGAGGATTATAAAATTCCTTGTGCGATTCTTTCGGGGACTCCCATTATTAGCGACACTAATTTTATAAAAACTTATATAAAATCTAATTATGAAAATGAAGAAGTCTTAAATGACATGGCCTCTATGGTTAATTCAGGATTGTTTACAGTCATTGGGGAACATGGTATTATTGAGTCTAGCCTAAAGAAATTATTTTGGGAGAATTATTATAAAAACATAGATCATTGGATAGATATAAGAAATAGTCTAAATGAAGAAGAGATGAAACAATTAGTCCTAAGATATACAATCTCACATTTATATGAATTGTTAGGATCTGAATCTGACCAATATGAGGCGATAGAAATGTTTATTAATCCTAATATTACTTTAGACGGAATAAAGACTGGAACTATTTTAGAGGAATTGGAAAGTGAAACTCAATATATAGTATTATCACCTCCATGTGATTTAGCTATTAGAGATGGCAAACCTAAAAACGAATTTATTATCTTGGTAGAAATTGATAAATATAATGATTATATTCCAACAGGAGGACCGATTTCAAAGACATTAAAAGGAAAAATTAAGACTTTAATTACCAATAATCACTCTGATAATCTTTATTGGTTGAGTAACTATTTTGAAATCTTTAATGGAGGATTTGTAAATTTTAGAAAAATAAAGACTGAGTCATTTGAACGATTATCAAATGATAAAATTTATAAGAAATTAATAAAGCTGCAAGATAGCTTTGTGAAATCGTTATTGTCAAAGTTTTCTATTTACTACAATAGACAAGGACAGCCTGATTTTGATTTTGAAAAGGTTACAGATGAAATAGCAAATAAATTTGTAGGAAGTGAAAGTTAATGAATATTATCGATTTATTCTCAGGAGCCGGCGGTTTAACAGAAGGATTTAGAAATCGTGATTTTAATATTCTATGTCATATTGAAAAAAATAAAGATGCATGTGAAACTTTAAAAATTAGAGAAGCTTTTTACTTTTTAAAAGAAAATAATAAACTTTATCATTATAGAAAGTATTTGAATGGAAGAATTTCTAAGAAAGAATTATTGAACATTGTTCCAAGTGAAAAAATTAAATCAATATTAAATATTGAAATAAATAAAGATAGCTTAGAGGAAATGTTTAATTTTATAGATTCAAAATCTGATAGGGTAGATGGCATTATTGGTGGCCCTCCCTGTCAAGCATATTCTACAATTGGTAGAGCAATAAATGAGAAAAAAAAGAAATCAGACAACCGAATCTACTTATATAAATATTATTTAAGTTTTCTTAACAAATATTCTCCAAAATTTTTTATTTTTGAAAATGTTAAAGGTCTCCTATCATTTAAAGATGTAGATGGATTACTTTTATTACCAAAAATAAAATCTGAATTTAGAAAAGCTGGATATATTATTAGTGATAAAATTATCAATAGTAGTGAATACGGTGTTTCCCAAAATAGAGAAAGATTATTTATATTTGGATTAAGAAATGATGTGAAACTAGATAAAAATTTTTTTGATGAGTTGGAAAAGTTAAAAGAGAAACCATTGAACTTGAAAAATTTATTTAATGATTTACCTTCAATAAATGCGGGCGAGGAAGGATATAATTATCGAGCGATTCGTTTGTCATATGAAAAGAAAAAATACTATAGAAATTTAGATGAGAAAATTCCACTTACTTTACACATGGCAAGACCACAAACAAGTAATGATCTAAAAATCTATAAGATTGTTCAAGAAGCAAAACAGAGTGGTCGAAATATCAAATATTCCGAATTACCCTCCGTTCTTCAAAATCATTCAAATAAAGATTCATTTTTAGATCGATTCAAAGCTTTAGATGGAACCGGCTATAGTCATACAGTTGTTGCACATATTTCTAAGGATGGGCATTATTATATTCATCCCAGTATGGAACAAACTAGGTCTATTACGGTTCGTGAAGCAGCCAGAATCCAAGGATTTCCAGATAATTATTATTTTGAAAACTCAAGGACAGCAGCTTTCGTACAGATCGGGAATGCTGTTCCTCCAATATTGGCCAAAAAAATTGCAGATACGGTGACTAAACTATTTTAACATTTTAGAAAGCAGGTAACTACATGACAAATTCTGTAAGTTCGAACCGGCCTGAGAAGTACAACATTGCAGCTTTCTTCTCAGGTGTTGGGGGAATTGAGTTGGGATTTGAACAGACCAACGAGTTCAGAGTGGTGTATGCAAATGAGTTTGATAAGTATGCGCGTCAGACTTATCAGTTAAACCATCCAGATACCTATTTGGATGGTCGTGATATTCACGCTGTTCAGCCGGAAGATATCCCAGCTGAGCGCGTAGATGTGATTATGGGAGGTTTCCCTTGTCAAGCCTTTAGTATTGCGGGTTATCGCAAGGGTTTTGATGACGATCGTGGCGATCTTTTCTTTGAGTTGCTTCGCATGATTGAGGGATGTAAACCTCGTGCTATCTTCATCGAAAATGTTAAGAACATGGTCGGTCATGACCACGGCAATACCTTCAAGGTTATTCGTGAAGCCTTGACGGAGAACAACTACTTTATCAAGTGGAAGGTTCTTAACGGGAAAGACCACGGAAATATCCCACAAAACCGTGAGCGGATCTACATTGTTGGTTTTGATACTAAAGAAGCCTACGACTTGTTTGAATTTCCAGAGGAAATCAAGCTCACGACTTCTCTTCAGGACGTCATTAACTTTGGCGACAAGCTTGATGAAGTCTACTACTACCGTGAAGGCAAGCAAAATTTCTACGATCAGTTGAAATTTGAAGTCACCAGCCAAGATACGGTCTACCAGTGGCGCCGTCAGTATGTCCGTGAAAATAAAAACGGTGTTGTCCCTACCTTGACAGCCAATATGGGAACAGGTGGACACAATGTCCCATTGATTCTGACAGATAATGGCGAGATTCGTAAGTTGACTCCCAAAGAAACCTTTAATGTCCAAGGTTACCCTAAGTCCTTTAAAATCCCAGAAGGGGTTTCCAATGGTCAGCTCTACAAGCAGGCTGGAAATAGCGTAGTTGTTCCCGTGATTAAACGTATCGCGGAAAATGTTGCCAAGGCTTTAAATGAAAGCCAAGGACAATCTCAACTTGAACGGTCAGGTCAATTGGCCATTATCTACACCAAGATGAATGGACAATTTGAAGGTCAATCCTATGTCAAGGACTTTGTAGATAGCTATGATCAAGCTCTTGAAAAAATCAAGTCTTATGACGATGGTCTAGCCCTTCTATCAGATGAAGATTATTTAAAATTGGTAAAAAAACGAGGGAATCTCGAATTTTACAGTATTAATTAACGAATATATAAGAGGGTTAGTGAAAAACTAATCTTCTTTTGATATACTGAAAATAGAAAAGAGGGTGCTTATGTGGGAACATCTAAAGTCTGAACAAAAAGACAAATACAAAACTTTAATTACCAACTTCGCTAGCTTGAGCCAAGCTTTCTCTCAAAAGGCAGAATCTGAAGATGAGGGACAAACAGAGAATTATGTTGCTCCAATTGTTAATTCTAAATTTCAGGAAACTGTTTTCCAGAAGGCTTTTAATGCGGTTGGAGAAGATATTGCCAATACCTCTTATGATGCTTCTGTCGTAGTGGATGAAAATTATAAATACCTAGTGGGTATCAAGTCTTTTGGAATTAATTCTGGAGACCAAAAAATCGCTCAGTTTAAAAAGGATTCTCAAGATTGGACGGACTTGTTGGGTGATATTAAATTCCATGCAGATATCTCAGCAGATAAAGAAACAGCAGACAAGAAAAACTATCAACGCTATGAAGAGTTGGCACGAAAGATTGCGACCTTAAGAAATCAGAGAATCGAATCTTCTAAGGCACAAATTAAGGGTTTTAACTCAGATTCGGTCAATGTTGAAGCTGTTTATCACGTTCTGATGCCGACACCAAAGGGAGAAAATCCTAGGATTTTTGTTGGCGAGACGACTTATTTACCAGTTGATATTGATAATCTAGTCATTGAAGGATCAACTACCAAAAACAATCCAACCAATTTTCGATTTTCGGATGGACAACACCACTACAAATACACAGCGGCAGATAGCCAGCTCCACATGACTTTTAACAATAAAGACATTGTGGTAGATACTTGGGACGTCCATTATATTGAAGATCCTTTTTCGCTCTTTGAAAACCTTCATTTACTGACAACTGAAAAGGATAAAACCGATATCTTAGAAACAGTGTCTTGGGTTATTACAGACAAACATGGAAATGTGGAAGAAAACTCTGGCTTCAATGCCTTTAACGGAGGATCAAAACTAGCTAAGAAAGATCGTCTGCCACGGATTTTAAAAATTCAGGATAAATTTAAGGATAGTCTTGCTTCAGAAGAACTAGCTTTTGTGACCTTCTCTTTAGAAGAAATCCTCTTGAAAAAGTGGACTAGCAAGGAAGAAAAAGCTCAGATGAAGGCGATTCGTAAGGATTTGATAAACTTTGTCCACGAGACTGGTAATGAAAGACTCATTAAAGAAATTGAACAGCTGGTTTATCGTCCAGTTAGTGAAATTTACATTCCTCTGCCTGACTCGAAAAACTTTCACGATGAAAGACCAGATTTCTTTGGGCCAGGCTTCGGGACTTTTGAACCTGGAACTAAAAAATTAGCTCTATCTAAGGAAGAAAGAACTTTTAAACTACGCTTTTTATCTTCTGGTGATGTTATTAACGCCTATATAAATCAAGAAGCTGGTAAGGCTATTCAGTCTACCGATAAGCAAGAAATACTCGGGAATTGGATTTTACGTGGTGTTTTCCAGTTGAAAGAACGAGAAGTCTTGACAGGTCAACGACTTAATGAACTGGAAATCAACGGCATTCGATTGACCAAATTTAAAAATGGTGAAATCGGTATCGAATTCATGTGGATTGATACAGAAAATCCACCTCACGATGCCATCGGCTGGGTAGCAAAGAAATAAAAAGTCCTATTACTTTCTCTCCCTTAACCTTTGACTATTCCGCAAAATTATCGTAAAATAAAGAGTAAATGATAAAATGAGGTCAGAGTCTGTTTACTCTGGCGATAGTAGTATAAATGAGGAGAAACGCTTTGGAATTAGAAGTATTTGCTGGGCAAGAAAAAAGTGAACTATCTATGATTGAGGTAGCGCGTGCTATCTTGGAACTTCGTGGTCGTGATCATGAGATGCATTTTAGCGATCTTGTAAACGAAATTCAAAACTATCTTGGAACATCAAACAGCGATATCCGTGAAGCCTTGCCTTTGTTCTACACAGAGTTGAACTTTGACGGTAGCTTCATCTCACTTGGAGACAACAAATGGGGTCTTCGTTCATGGTATGGTGTAGACGAAATCGACGAAGAAATCATCGCTCTTGAAGAAAATGACGACGATGAAGTAGCACCAAAAGCTAAGAAAAAACGTGTCAATGCCTTCATGGATGGTGATTCAGATGCCATTGACTATAATGCGGATGATCCAGAAGACGAAGATGCATACGAAGCAGATCCTGCTCTTTCATACGATGATGAAAATCCAGATGATGAGAAAAATGAAGTGGAAGCTTACGATGCAGAAATCAACGAAATCGCTCCTGATGATTTGGGTGAAGACGTGGATCTCAACGAAGAAGACGATGAGTTTTCTGATGATGACGCTGAAAACAACGAGGAATAAAAGTTAGCTATTGACAATTATCCTATTTTTAGGTATCATATTGTTCGGGCACCTCTTTTAGAGGTCGGGGCTCCCTAGTTCTTAGGGAGCTATTTTTGTTTTTTCAAGAAGTTATCTTCTTGTATTTTGGTTGTGAATCTGGTGCAGTCGTCCCAGATTATTCTTATTAATAGGGTCTTGTTTTCTATGTCCCCTCGTAGTCAGCAAGACCTTGAGCATTTTAGAAAGAGGAATCTATGTCTACGAAATATATTTTTGTAACTGGTGGTGTGGTATCGTCTATTGGGAAAGGGATTGTTGCAGCGAGTCTGGGCCGTCTCTTGAAAAATCGTGGTCTCAAAGTAACCATTCAAAAGTTTGACCCTTATATCAATATCGATCCGGGAACTATGAGCCCTTACCAGCACGGGGAAGTTTTTGTGACAGATGACGGAGCTGAGACAGATTTGGACTTGGGTCACTATGAACGTTTCATCGATATCAATCTCAACAAATATTCCAACGTGACAACTGGTAAAATTTACAGTGAAGTTCTTCGTAAGGAACGCCGTGGAGAATACCTTGGGGCAACTGTTCAGGTTATTCCTCATATCACAGATGCTTTGAAAGAAAAAATCAAGCGTGCCGCTCTAACGACTGACTCTGATGTCATTATCACAGAGGTCGGTGGAACCGTTGGGGATATCGAGTCCTTGCCATTCCTAGAGGCCCTTCGTCAGATGAAGGCAGATGTGGGTGCGGACAATGTCATGTACATCCATACAACCTTGCTTCCTTACCTCAAGGCCGCTGGTGAAATGAAGACCAAACCAACTCAACACTCTGTCAAAGAATTGCGTGGATTGGGAATCCAGCCAAATATGTTGGTTATTCGTACAGAAGAGCCGGCTGGTCAAGGAATTAAAAACAAACTGGCCCAGTTCTGTGATGTGGCACCAGAAGCCGTTATCGAATCGTTGGATGTTGAACACCTTTACCAAATTCCATTGAACTTGCAGGCACAAGGTATGGACCAAATTGTCTGTGACCATTTGAAATTAGACGTACCAGTAGCGGATATGACAGAGTGGTCAGCTATGGTGGATAAGGTCATGAACCTCAAGAAACAAGTTAAAATTTCCCTTGTCGGTAAGTATGTGGAGTTGCAAGATGCCTACATTTCTGTGGTCGAAGCCTTGAAACACTCTGGTTATGCCAACGACGCAGAAGTTAAGATAAATTGGATCAATGCCAATGATGTGACAGCAGAGAATGTGGTAGAGCTTTTGTCTGATGCGGACGGAATCATCGTACCAGGAGGTTTTGGCCAACGTGGTACTGAAGGGAAAATCCAAGCCATCCGCTATGCGCGTGAGAATGATGTTCCAATGTTAGGTGTCTGCTTGGGAATGCAGTTGACTTGTATTGAGTTTGCTCGTCACGTTTTAGGACTTGAAGGTGCCAATTCTGCAGAGCTTGCACCAGAAACAAAATACCCTATCATTGATATCATGCGTGATCAGATTGACGTTGAGGATATGGGGGGGACCCTTCGCTTGGGGCTTTATCCGTCTAAGTTGAAACGTGGCTCTAAGGCAGCAGCTGCTTATCACAATCAAGAAGTGGTGCAACGCCGTCACCGTCACCGCTATGAGTTTAACAACGCCTTCCGTGAGCAGTTTGAGGCAGCAGGCTTTGTCTTCTCAGGAGTTTCTCCAGACAATCGTTTGGTAGAAATCGTGGAAATTCCTGAAAATAAATTCTTTGTAGCGTGTCAGTATCACCCTGAACTGTCAAGCCGTCCAAATCGCCCAGAAGAACTCTACACTGCCTTTATTACTGCAGCGGTTGAGAACAGTAATTAGCAAGCAAAAAACCTTTGAGAACAATCTCAGAGGTTTTTTGCTTGTATATTTAGGATATGAGTTGCAAAATAAAAACATAGTGATATAATTAGCATAATAACGACTAAGGAGGAACTACAATGAAAAAAATCACACTATTTGGTTTGTCTCTAGCAGGTTTAGCTTTGCTAGTTTCACCTCATTCAGGGCAGGCATTTGAGCTTAAAGAAGAATGGGTTGTTAAGTGTGGAGTACAGTATCAAGATGGCAAGATTCTTCGGTTTAACAATGGTCATGAAGTGGATATCAAAGTCTTGGATTTGCCAAAAACCGAGAAAATCGAGTGGACAGTTAGTCTCAATGGTCAAGATCAGACTGTCAATTTCCTAGGTCAAGAAAAGGACAAGTCTATGATCGGGGAAGAAGGGCGTTACCTGAATTTTTATGTTCCATATGGCTATAGAGGAGATATCAAGGTAGAGGCCAAGAGCAGAAACGAAGTGAAGACCTGGTCAACGAAAGTTGTGGATGATATTCATAATGATAGTGGAAAGAGAGGTTACTATCGTATTGAAGAATCAAATGATCAATACACTTACCTCGATGCTAAATGGGATTATCAAACCAAGACTTACACTGCTACCTTACCAGAGACTGTCAATGGTCAAAAAGTTTTTGCTTGGGCAGATTATGACAATGGCGAGTTGAAACTTGAAAAACTAAAATCTATCAGTCGTAAATATGATGATGGAGGATCTTTCAAAGAACTTTATCCGATTGTAAAAGCCGAAAGCTGGCTAAAATCAAACCAAAACTGGTACTATCAAAAACAAGGTCAATTAGTGCAGAAGGATTGGGTTAAGGACAAGGGAACTTGGTACTTTATGAATGATAAAGGAGTCATGTTCAATCAAACTTGGCTTTATCAAGGTGGTAACTGGTATGCCTTTAAATCATCAGGAGCTATGATTGCTAGTGATTGGCTTTACGACCAAGGCAAGTGGTACTATTTATCAACTTCAGGAGCCATGAAAGCAAGCACTTGGGTTTATGATAAGGGAGAATGGTATTATGTAAGTTCTTCTGGTGCCATGCTAGCGAATGATTGGGTCAAAGATAATGGCCAGTGGTATTATCTGGCTTCATCAGGTAAGATGCTTCGTAATACCTACACACCTGATGGTTACTACGTTGGCAACTCAGGTACCTGGCAATAAGAATCATACTCTTCGAAAATCTCTTCAAACCACGTCAGTTTCATCCACAACCTCAAAACGCTGTTTTGAGCTGACTTCGTCAGTTCTATCTACAACCTTAAAGCAGTGCTTTGAGCAACCTGCGGCTAGCTTCCTAGTTTGCTCTTTGATTTTCATTGAGTATAAGAAGTCCTTTTCCTTAAAGGAAGGGGCTTTTTACTTGCGTTTCTGCTGCTTCCTCATTTGTCCTAAAGTCTTTTTTGTGTTAAAATGAATGGTATGAAAGCTAAAAAAATGTTGATGGCAGGCTTGGCTCTGCTAGGTATTGGAAGCCTTGCCCTTGCTACGAAAAAAGTTGCAGATGACCATAAGCTCAGGAAGACTCAGGAAGAGTTAACAGCGATTGTGCGAGACCATTTTTCAGACATGGGGGAAATTGCGACCCTCTATGTTCAAGTCTATGAAAGCAGTCTAGAGAGCTTGGTTGGTGGCGTCATTTTTGAGGATGGCCGTCATTATACCTTTGTCTATGAAAATGAAGATCTAGTCTATGAGGAGGAAGTCTTATGATACAACCAGCAAGTTTAGAAGAATTGGCATCTTTGGTGGAAAAAGAGGGCAAGAAGGTCTTTCTTTTTGTGGCAGACTGGTGTGGCGATTGTCGTTATATCTATCCTGCCTTACCAGAAATTGAGGAGACCAATCCAGAGTTCACCTTTATTCGAGTGGATAGAGACCAGTATATGGATTTGGCCAAACTCTGGGATGTATATGGAATTCCTAGCCTTGTTGTTCTAGAAAAAGACAAGGAAATTGGTCGTTTTGTTAATCGCGACCGTAAAAGCAAGCAACAAATTAACGACTTTTTAGCAGGACTGAAATAGGAGAAAAAGGAAACAATGATTTTTACATATAATAAAGAATATGTCGGTGATGTCCTTATGGTCATCGTGAAAAATAGCGGAGATGCCAAACTGGATGTGGAGCGCAAAGGCAAGGTAGCCCGTGTTTTTCTAAAAGATAATGAGGAAACAGTGGCTTGGAATATTTTTGAAGTTTCAAGTTTATTTGAAATTGCAGAGCGCGGTCAAGTATTTTTGACAGATGAGCAAGTCGCTCGTTTGAACCAAGAATTACAAGCGGAAGGTTTTGCAGAAGAAATTGTCAATGACAAGGAACCTAAGTTTGTTGTTGGTGAAATTGTTGAGATGGTAGCCCATCCAGATAGTGACCACCTCAACATCTGCCAAGTTGCAGTCGCAAGTGACAAGACAGTGCAAATCGTTGCAGGGGCTCCCAATGCGCGTGTCGGGTTGAAAACCATTGTGGCTCTTCCTGGAGCTATGATGCCCAAAGGCAATCTTATTTTCCCAGGTGAGCTTCGTGGCGAAAAGAGTTTTGGCATGATGTGTAGCCCTCGTGAATTGCATTTGCCAAATGCTCCGCAAAAACGTGGTATTATTGAATTATCAGAAGACCAAGTTGTCGGAACTCCATTTGATCCAGCTAAGCACTGGACTGCCTAAGAAGTTGTTAGTATCTGATAGACCAGCTAGAAGGAAATAAGATGGCAAAAAATGTTGTGATTACAGGAGCGACATCAGGTATTGGTGAAGCAATTGCGCGTGCTTATCTGGAGCAGGGTGAGAATGTCGTTCTAACAGGACGACGGACAGATAGACTAGAAGCTCTTAAGTCCGAGTTTGCAGAAGTCTTTCCAAATCAAACCGTCTGGACCTTTCCACTAGATGTCACGGATATGACTATGGTGAAGACTGTCTGCTCCGATATTTTAGAAACGATAGGTCAGATTGATATTCTGGTCAACAACGCCGGTCTGGCTCTAGGTTTAGCACCTTATCAGGACTATGAAGAGTTGGATATGTTGACCATGCTGGATACCAATGTCAAAGGTTTGATGGCAGTCACTCGCTGTTTCTTGCCAGTAATGGTAAAAGCCAATCAAGGACATATCATCAACATGGGCTCTACTGCAGGAATTTATGCCTATGCAGGTGCAGCTGTTTACTCAGCGACCAAGGCGGCAGTTAAGACCTTTTCAGATGGTCTGCGAATTGATACCATCGCAACGGATATCAAGGTGACGACTATTCAACCGGGAATTGTCGAAACAGATTTTTCGACGGTACGTTTTCATGGTGATAAAGAACGAGCTGCGTCCGTTTACCAAGGAATCGAAGCCTTGCAAGCTCAGGATATTGCAGACACAGTAGTCTATGTGACCAGTCAACCTCGTCGTGTGCAGATTACAGATATGACCATTATGGCAAATCAACAGGCGACAGGATTTATGGTTCATAAAAAGTAAAAAATTTCCTCGAAAAGTTACAAATTTCTGTAACTTTTTTTGATTTCCTACGAATAGATAAGTAGGAGGAAAAAATATGTATAATAAAGTTATCTTGATTGGGCGTTTGACGTCTACACCAGAATTGCACAAAACCAACAATGACAAGTCAGTAGCGCGAGCAACTATCGCTGTGAACCGTCGTTACAAAGACCAAAACGGTGAACGTGAAGCTGATTTTGTCAATATGGTCCTATGGGGCAGACTAGCAGAAACTTTGGCAAGCTACGCAACCAAAGGTAGTCTCATTTCCGTTGATGGGGAATTGCGTACCCGTCGTTTTGAGAAAAATGGTCAAATGAATTATGTGACCGAAGTACTTGTTACAGGATTCCAACTCTTGGAAAGTCGTGCCCAACGTGCCATGCGTGAAAATAATGCAGGCCAAGACTTGGCGGATTTGGTCCTGGAAGAGGAAGAATTACCATTTTAAACATTGAAAAGTCTGAGTTGCTCTCAGGCTTTTTATCTTGAGAAAGTCAGACTTTTTTCTTGACTATTTCTGACCAAGTGATACAATAGAACTATGAATTAGCACTCAGATATAAAGAGTGCTAATAATATGTAGTTCATCATGGAGGAAAACAGATGTTGAAACCATTAGGAGACCGTGTGGTCTTGAAAATCGAAGAAAAAGAACAAACTGTTGGAGGTTTTGTCCTCGCAGGTTCAGCCCAAGAAAAAACCAAAACAGCCCAAGTTGTGGCTACTGGGCAAGGTGTTCGTACCTTGAACGGTGACTTGGTTGCTCCAAGTGTTAAAGCTGGAGACCGTGTCTTGGTTGAAGCTCACGCAGGTCTTGATGTCAAAGATGGCGATGAAAAGTACATCATCGTAGGCGAAGCTAACATCTTGGCTATCATTGAAAAATAGAAGGAGAAAGTAAGTATGTCAAAAGAAATTAAATTTTCATCTGATGCTCGTTCAGCCATGGTTCGTGGTGTCGATATCCTTGCAGACACTGTTAAAGTAACCTTGGGACCAAAAGGTCGTAACGTTGTGTTGGAAAAATCATTTGGCTCACCCTTGATTACCAATGATGGTGTGACCATTGCCAAAGAAATCGAATTGGAAGACCACTTTGAAAATATGGGTGCCAAATTGGTATCAGAAGTAGCTTCAAAAACCAATGATATCGCAGGTGACGGAACGACAACTGCAACTGTCTTGACACAAGCAATCGTCCGTGAAGGAATCAAAAATGTCACTGCAGGTGCCAATCCAATCGGAATTCGTCGTGGGATTGAAACAGCAGTTGCCGCAGCAGTAGAAGCCTTGAAAAATAATGCCATCCCTGTCGCTAATAAAGAAGCCATCGCTCAGGTTGCTGCTGTCTCTTCTCGTTCTGAAAAAGTCGGTGAGTACATTTCTGAAGCCATGGAAAAAGTTGGCAAAGACGGAGTCATCACTATCGAAGAGTCACGTGGTATGGAAACAGAACTTGAAGTTGTGGAAGGAATGCAGTTTGACCGTGGTTACCTTTCACAGTACATGGTGACAGATAGCGAAAAAATGGTAGCTGATCTTGAAAATCCATACATTTTGATTACTGATAAGAAGATTTCAAATATCCAAGAAATTTTGCCACTATTGGAAAGCATTCTCCAAAGCAACCGTCCGCTCTTGATTATTGCGGATGATGTGGATGGTGAGGCTCTTCCAACCCTTGTATTGAACAAGATTCGTGGAACCTTCAACGTGGTAGCAGTTAAGGCACCTGGCTTTGGGGACCGTCGCAAAGCCATGCTTGAAGATATCGCCATATTAACAGGCGGAACAGTTATCACAGAAGATCTTGGTCTTGAGTTGAAAGATGCGACAATTGAAGCTCTTGGTCAAGCAGCGAGAGTAACTGTGGACAAAGATAGCACTGTTATCGTAGAAGGTGCTGGAAATTCTGAAGCGATTTCTCACCGTGTTGCAGTTATCAAGTCTCAAATCGAAACCACAACTTCTGAATTTGACCGTGAAAAATTGCAAGAACGCTTGGCAAAATTGTCAGGTGGTGTGGCGGTTATTAAGGTCGGAGCCGCAACTGAAACTGAGTTGAAAGAAATGAAACTCCGCATTGAAGATGCCCTCAACGCTACTCGTGCAGCTGTTGAAGAAGGAATCGTTGCAGGTGGTGGAACAGCCCTTGTAAATGTTATCCCAGCCGTGGCTGATTTGGAATTGACAGGAGACGAAGCAACAGGCCGCAATATTGTTCTCCGTGCATTGGAAGAACCAGTCCGTCAAATCGCCCACAATGCTGGATTTGAAGGCTCTATCGTTATCGATCGTTTGAAAAATGCTGAAGTTGGTACAGGCTTCAACGCAGCAACTGGCGAATGGGTTAACATGATTGATCAAGGGATTATCGACCCAGTTAAAGTGAGTCGTTCAGCTCTACAAAATGCAGCATCTGTAGCCAGCTTGATTTTGACTACGGAAGCAGTCGTAGCCAATAAACCAGAACCAGCAGCCCCAGCTCCAGCAATGGATCCAAGTATGATGGGCGGCATGATGTAAGATTTCTATAGAAAACAACTTATAAAAAACACAAAAGGAGGGAATGCCTACCCCTCCTTTTTATGCTATTCACTTCTAAATAGATTTGAGCTCTCTTAACTTATATGATAAAATAAGACTAGAAAAAGGAGAAGAACATGATCGATGTAGAAGAAATTCTGAGCAAGATGAACCCCAATCAGAAGATTAATTATGACCGTGTCATGCAGAAGATGGTACAAGTATGGGAGAAAAATGAGCAACGGCCAACCATTCTCATGCATGTTTGCTGTGCCCCTTGCAGTACCTATACCCTCGAATATTTGACCAAGTATGCAGATGTGACCATCTATTTTGCTAATTCTAATATCCATCCTAAGGCAGAATACCATAAGCGGGCCTATGTCACCAAGAAATTTGTTAGTGATTTTAATGAGCGGACAGGAAATACGGTTCAGTACCTAGAAGCTCCCTACGAACCCAATGAATACCGAAAATTAGTTAGGGGACTAGAGGAGGAGCCAGAAGGTGGCGACCGTTGCAAGGTTTGCTTTGACTACCGACTGGATAAGACAGCTCAAGTGGCTATGGACTTAGGATTTGACTACTTTGGCTCAGCCTTGACCATCAGTCCTCATAAGAATTCTCAAACCATTAACAGCATCGGAATCGATGTGCAAAAGATTTATACCACTCACTATCTTCCCAGTGATTTCAAGAAAAATCAAGGCTACAAACGTTCAGTGGAGATGTGTGAAGAGTATGACATTTATCGTCAATGTTATTGTGGATGTGTCTATGCAGCCCAGGCTCAAAATATTGATTTGGTTCAGGTTAAGAAGGACGCCACGGCTTTCTTACTGGATAAGGATGTTGAGAAAGACTATTCCCACATCAAATTTACTGTTACGAAATTAGATATATAAGGATAAGCCTAGCTGTAAAGCTGGGTTTTTAAAATAAAAAAACCGGGGTCTTAACCCCAGTTTGACAACTTTACCGATTCTTTAGTTCTACATAGCGCTTGTACCAAATGTTTACATAGGCTTCTGAGAAAGGACCTCGTCCATTGTTAATCCAATCAACAAGAATTTTGACATGTTCTTTTAAAATATAGTCCAAGTCATCAGAATAATTCATTTTGCGTTTGTGACGCTCATACTCCTCAACGTCCAAAAGACGTTTTTCCCCATCTGTAAAAATTTTAACATCCAAATCGTAATCAATATACTTCAGTGCTTCTTCATCCAGATAGTAGGGGCTAGCCATATTGCAATAGTAGGAAATTCCATTATCGCGAATCATGGCAATGATATTAAACCAATATTTCTTGTGAAAGTAAACAATAGCCGGTTCTCGAGTGACCCAACGACGACCATCACTTTCGGTAACCAGTGTATGATCGTTGACACCAATAATGGCGTTTTCTGTTGTTTTTAGTACCATGGTGTCCCGCCAAGTTCGGTGGAGACTCCCATCATGCTTATAACTTTGAATTGTAATAAAGTCGCCTTCTTTTGGAAGCTTCATAACTAACCAACTTTCTACAATTTATAAGTTTATCGTTTATTATTGTACCATAAAATTACCTAAAATCTGTGAATTTTACATGAAAATATTAAAGATATTCTCTGAGAGCGCTTGCTATATCCGAAAAATCGTAGCCTTTTCGTGCTAAAACTTGGGTTAAACGCTGTTTAAGTTCGTATCCTTCATATTTTCGGGCATACTTAGAATATTGCTTATCAAGTTCCCTGAAGATGAGTTTCTGAGTCGTTTCTTGATCAACTTGACTATCCAACTGGTCAAAGGCACTTTTAGCATCAGAATAGGAAAACCCCTTGTTGGTCAGATTTTGGATTATCTTATCTTGCAAGGCACGAGCTGGAAGTTTTCCCTCATATTTTTTCAATAGTTTATTAGCTACACGTTGAGCAACTTCAGAAAAATCAAATTCTTTCAAGTTCTCTTCTATAGTAGATTTTGAAATCCCCTTTTGTACTAGTTTCTGAGTAAGTACATAAGGTCCCTTGTCTCCTGAAAGTTGATTGGCATTGATGATAGCATAAGCGTACTGGCCATCATTAATCCACTTATCTTCTTTAAGATTAATAATGACTTGAGAAACGATGTTTTCATCAATATAGTATTTTTTCAGATATTCTCTGACTTCTTTTTCAGTGCGTGCTTTAAAGGATAGGTGGTAAAGGGCCAGATTTTTACCATAAGAAAATTGGGCAAAGTCCTGTATCTCTTTCAATTCTTCTTGGCTTATCACCTTATCTCTTGATATCATAAAACGAACAATAGTATCTTCAGTAATGTAGCATTTGTCGCCATTATCAAGCTCCATCAGATAGAGTCTTTTTTTCTTTTCAAGTTTTGTGATTTTCATAGTTCTATTATAACTCAAAATGTGATAAGATAGGGGTATGAATCTGAAAGTGAAACAAAAAATACCATTAAAAATCAAGCGCATGGGAATTAATGGTGAGGGAATCGGCTTTTATCAAAAAACCTTAGTCTTTGTGCCGGGTGCTCTCAAAGGAGAAGATATCTATTGTCAGATTACTTCTATTAAACGTAACTTTGTAGAGGCAAAATTACTGAAGGTCAACAAGAAGTCTAAATTCCGTGTTGTGCCAGCATGTACTATTTACAATGAGTGCGGAGGCTGCCAAATCATGCACCTGCATTATGATAAGCAGCTAGAGTTCAAGACGGACTTACTTCATCAAGCGCTGAAAAAATTTGCTCCTGCAGGATATGAAAACTATGAAATCCGTCCAACTATTGGAATGCAGGAACCAAAGTACTACCGTGCTAAGTTACAATTTCAGACTCGAAAATTTAAGAATCAGGTTAAAGCGGGCTTATATGCACAAAACTCTCATTATTTAGTAGAGTTGAAAGACTGCCTAGTACAAGATAAGGAAACCCAAGTGATTGCTAATCGTCTAGCAGAATTACTTACTTATCACCAGATTCCAATCACGGATGAGAGAAAAGTTCTAGGTGTTAGAACGATAATGGTCCGACGAGCAAGAAAGACTGGACAGGTTCAGATTATTATTGTTACAAACCGTCAGCTTAATTTAACCCTGCTGGTAAAAGATTTAATTAAAGATTTTCCAGAAGTTGTGACAGTAGCTGTTAATACCAATACAGCTAAAACCAGTGAGATTTATGGTGAAAAGACAGAGATTATCTGGGGAGAAGAGAGTATTCAAGAAGGTGTACTCGATTATGAATTTTCACTATCTCCTCGAGCATTCTATCAACTAAATCCTGAACAAACAGAAGTCCTCTATAGTGAGGCTGTAAAAGCCTTGGATGTTAATAAAGAAGACCATTTGATTGACGCTTATTGTGGAGTTGGAACGATTGGATTTGCCTTCGCAAAGAAAGTTAAAACATTAAGAGGTATGGATATTATTCCAGAAGCCATTGAAGATGCCAAGCGAAATGCTAAAAGAATGGGATTTGACAACACACATTACGAAGCTGGAACGGCAGAAGAGATTATTCCTCGTTGGTACAAGGAAGGCTACCGAGCAGATGCTCTGATTGTAGACCCACCACGTACAGGTCTGGATGATAAGTTATTAGACACTATTCTTGCTTATGTACCAGAAAAATGGTTTATATTTCTTGTAATGTTTCGACCTTGGCTCGTGATTTGGTGAGGTTAGTAGAAGTCTACGATATCCGTTATATCCAGTCGGTTGATATGTTCCCACATACAGCTCGAACGGAAGCAGTTGTAAAATTAATTAAAAAAGATAAAAAAAGTTGTTGACAAAGGTGAAAAAGTCTGTATAATAGTAAGAGTTGAAAATAACAACTCCGGTCCGTTGGTCAAGGGGTTAAGACACCGCCTTTTCACGGCGGTAACACGGGTTCGAATCCCGTACGGACTATGGTATGTTGTGGTTGAGGCACTTGATGAAAAAAGTTCAAAAAAGTTTCAAAAAAGTGTTGACAAGCGAAAGCGACTGTGATATACTAATATAGTTGTCACTTAAGAGAAGTGAGTGACAAAGACCTTTGAAAACTGAACAAGACGAACCAATGTGCAGGGCACTACAACTAAGGTTGTAGTACTGAACAATGAAAAAACAATAAATCTGTCAGTGACAGAAATGAGTGAGAACTCAAACTTTTAATGAGAGTTTGATCCTGGCTCAGGACGAACGCTGGCGGCGTGCCTAATACATGCAAGTAGAACGCTGAAGGAGGAGCTTGCTTCTCCGGATGAGTTGCGAACGGGTGAGTAACGCGTAGGTAACCTGCCTGGTAGCGGGGGATAACTATTGGAAACGATAGCTAATACCGCATAAGAGTAGATGTTGCATGACATTTGCTTAAAAGGTGCAATTGCATCACTACCAGATGGACCTGCGTTGTATTAGCTAGTTGGTGGGGTAACGGCTCACCAAGGCGACGATACATAGCCGACCTGAGAGGGTGATCGGCCACACTGGGACTGAGACACGGCCCAGACTCCTACGGGAGGCAGCAGTAGGGAATCTTCGGCAATGGACGGAAGTCTGACCGAGCAACGCCGCGTGAGTGAAGAAGGTTTTCGGATCGTAAAGCTCTGTTGTAAGAGAAGAACGAGTGTGAGAGTGGAAAGTTCACACTGTGACGGTATCTTACCAGAAAGGGACGGCTAACTACGTGCCAGCAGCCGCGGTAATACGTAGGTCCCGAGCGTTGTCCGGATTTATTGGGCGTAAAGCGAGCGCAGGCGGTTAGATAAGTCTGAAGTTAAAGGCTGTGGCTTAACCATAGTACGCTTTGGAAACTGTTTAACTTGAGTGCAAGAGGGGAGAGTGGAATTCCATGTGTAGCGGTGAAATGCGTAGATATATGGAGGAACACCGGTGGCGAAAGCGGCTCTCTGGCTTGTAACTGACGCTGAGGCTCGAAAGCGTGGGGAGCAAACAGGATTAGATACCCTGGTAGTCCACGCCGTAAACGATGAGTGCTAGGTGTTAGACCCTTTCCGGGGTTTAGTGCCGCAGCTAACGCATTAAGCACTCCGCCTGGGGAGTACGACCGCAAGGTTGAAACTCAAAGGAATTGACGGGGGCCCGCACAAGCGGTGGAGCATGTGGTTTAATTCGAAGCAACGCGAAGAACCTTACCAGGTCTTGACATCCCTCTGACCGCTCTAGAGATAGAGTTTTCCTTCGGGACAGAGGTGACAGGTGGTGCATGGTTGTCGTCAGCTCGTGTCGTGAGATGTTGGGTTAAGTCCCGCAACGAGCGCAACCCCTATTGTTAGTTGCCATCATTCAGTTGGGCACTCTAGCGAGACTGCCGGTAATAAACCGGAGGAAGGTGGGGATGACGTCAAATCATCATGCCCCTTATGACCTGGGCTACACACGTGCTACAATGGCTGGTACAACGAGTCGCAAGCCGGTGACGGCAAGCTAATCTCTTAAAGCCAGTCTCAGTTCGGATTGTAGGCTGCAACTCGCCTACATGAAGTCGGAATCGCTAGTAATCGCGGATCAGCACGCCGCGGTGAATACGTTCCCGGGCCTTGTACACACCGCCCGTCACACCACGAGAGTTTGTAACACCCGAAGTCGGTGAGGTAACCGTAAGGAGCCAGCCGCCTAAGGTGGGATAGATGATTGGGGTGAAGTCGTAACAAGGTAGCCGTATCGGAAGGTGCGGCTGGATCACCTCCTTTCTAAGGATAAGGAACTGCGCATTGGTCTTGTTTAGTCTTGAGAGGTCTTGTGGGGCCTTAGCTCAGCTGGGAGAGCGCCTGCTTTGCACGCAGGAGGTCAGCGGTTCGATCCCGCTAGGCTCCATTGGTGAGAGATCACCAAGTAATGCACATTGAAAATTGAATATCTATATCAAATAGTAACAAGAAAATAAACCGAAAACGCTGTAGTATTAATAAGAGTTTATGACTGAAAGGTCAGAAAAATAAGGTTAAGTTAATAAGGGCGCACGGTGGATGCCTTGGCACTAGGAGCCGAAGAAGGACGTGACAAACGACGATATGCCTTGGGTAGCTGTAAGTAAGCGATGATCCAGGGATTTCCGAATGGGGGAACCCAACAGGTACTACCTGTTACCCGCATCTGTTAAGGATGTGAGGAGGAAGACGCAGTGAACTGAAACATCTAAGTAGCTGCAGGAAGAGAAAGCAAAAGCGATTGCCTTAGTAGCGGCGAGCGAAACGGCAGGAGGGCAAACCGAAGAGTTTACTCTTCGGGGTTGTAGGACTGCAATGTGGACTCAAAGATTATAGAAGAATGATTTGGGAAGATCAGCCAAAGAGAGTAATAGCCTCGTATTTAAAATAGTCTTTGTACCTAGCAGTATCCTGAGTACGGCGGGACACGTGAAATCCCGTCGGAATCTGGGAGGACCATCTCCCAACCCTAAATACTCCCTAGTGACCGATAGTGAACCAGTACCGTGAGGGAAAGGTGAAAAGCACCCCGGGAGGGGAGTGAAATAGAACCTGAAACCGTGTGCCTACAACAAGTTCGAGCCCGTTAATGGGTGAGAGCGTGCCTTTTGTAGAATGAACCGGCGAGTTACGTTATGATGCGAGGTTAAGTTGAAGAGACGGAGCCGTAGGGAAACCGAGTCTGAATAGGGCGCCTTAGTATCATGACGTAGACCCGAAACCATGTGACCTACCCATGAGCAGGTTGAAGGTGCGGTAAGACGCACTGGAGGACCGAACCAGGGCACGTTGAAAAGTGCTTGGATGACTTGTGGGTAGCGGAGAAATTCCAAACGAACTTGGAGATAGCTGGTTCTCTCCGAAATAGCTTTAGGGCTAGCGTCGACATTAGAGATTCTTGGAGGTAGAGCACTGTTTGGGTGAGGGGTCCATCCCGGATTACCAATCTCAGATAAACTCCGAATGCCAATGAATTATGGTCGGCAGTCAGACTGCGAGTGCTAAGATCCGTAGTCGAAAGGGAAACAGCCCAGACCACCAGCTAAGGTCCCAAAATAATTGTTAAGTGGAAAAGGATGTGGGGTTGCACAGACAACTAGGATGTTAGCTTAGAAGCAGCTATTCATTCAAAGAGTGCGTAATAGCTCACTAGTCGAGTGACCCTGCGCCGAAAATGTACCGGGGCTAAAACAATTTACCGAAGCTGTGGATACCTTTATAGGTATGGTAGGAGAGCGTTCTATGTGTGATGAAGGTGTACCGTGAGGAGTGCTGGAACGCATAGAAGTGAGAATGCCGGTATGAGTAGCGAAAGACAGGTGAGAATCCTGTCCACCGTAAGACTAAGGTTTCCAGGGGAAGGCTCGTCCGCCCTGGGTTAGTCGGGACCTAAGGAGAGACCGAAAGGTGTATCCGATGGACAACAGGTTGATATTCCTGTACTAGAGTATGTAGTGATGGAGGGACGCAGTAGGCTAACTAAAGCAGACGATTGGAAGTGTCTGTCTAAGCAGTGAGGTGTGATATGAGTCAAATGCTTATATCTGTAACATTGAGCTGTGATGGGGAGCGAAGTTTAGTAGCGAAGTTAGTGACGTCACACTGCCAAGAAAAGCTTCTAGCGTTTAAACATACTCTACCCGTACCGCAAACCGACACAGGTAGTCGAGGCGAGTAGCCTCAGGTGAGCGAGAGAACTCTCGTTAAGGAACTCGGCAAAATGACCCCGTAACTTCGGGAGAAGGGGTGCTGACTTTAAGTCAGCCGCAGTGAATAGGCCCAAGCAACTGTTTATCAAAAACACAGCTCTCTGCTAAATCGTAAGATGATGTATAGGGGGTGACGCCTGCCCGGTGCTGGAAGGTTAAGAGGAGTGCTTAGCGTAAGCGAAGGTATGAATTGAAGCCCCAGTAAACGGCGGCCGTAACTATAACGGTCCTAAGGTAGCGAAATTCCTTGTCGGGTAAGTTCCGACCCGCACGAAAGGCGTAATGATTTGGGCACTGTCTCAACGAGAGACTCGGTGAAATTTTAGTACCTGTGAAGATGCAGGTTACCCGCGACAGGACGGAAAGACCCCATGGAGCTTTACTGCAGTTTGATATTGAGTGTCTGTACCACATGTACAGGATAGGTAGGAGTCTATGAGATCGGGACGCCAGTTTCGAAGGAGACGTTGTTGGGATACTACCCTTGTGTTATGGCCACTCTAACCCGGATAGGTGATCCCTATCGGAGACAGTGTCTGACGGGCAGTTTGACTGGGGCGGTCGCCTCCTAAAAGGTAACGGAGGCGCCCAAAGGTTCCCTCAGAATGGTTGGAAATCATTCGCAGAGTGTAAAGGTATAAGGGAGCTTGACTGCGAGAGCTACAACTCGAGCAGGGACGAAAGTCGGGCTTAGTGATCCGGTGGTTCCGTATGGAAGGGCCATCGCTCAACGGATAAAAGCTACCCTGGGGATAACAGGCTTATCTCCCCCAAGAGTTCACATCGACGGGGAGGTTTGGCACCTCGATGTCGGCTCGTCGCATCCTGGGGCTGTAGTCGGTCCCAAGGGTTGGGCTGTTCGCCCATTAAAGCGGCACGCGAGCTGGGTTCAGAACGTCGTGAGACAGTTCGGTCCCTATCCGTCGCGGGCGTAGGAAATTTGAGAGGATCTGCTCCTAGTACGAGAGGACCAGAGTGGACTTACCGCTGGTGTACCAGTTGTCTTGCCAAAGGCATCGCTGGGTAGCTATGTAGGGAAGGGATAAACGCTGAAAGCATCTAAGTGTGAAACCCACCTCAAGATGAGATTTCCCATGATTTTATATCAGTAAGAGCCCTGAGAGATGATCAGGTAGATAGGTTAGAAGTGGAAGTGTGGCGACACATGTAGCGGACTAATACTAATAGCTCGAGGACTTATCCAAAGTAACTGAGAATATGAAAGCGAACGGTTTTCTTAATTTGAATAGATATTCAATTTTGAGTAGGTATTACTCAGAGTTAAGTGACGATAGCCTAGGAGATACACCTGTACCCATGCCGAACACAGAAGTTAAGCCCTAGAACGCCGGAAGTAGTTGGGGGTTGCCCCCTGTGAGATATGGAAGTCGCTTAGCTCTAGGGAGTTTAGCTCAGCTGGGAGAGCATCTGCCTTACAAGCAGAGGGTCAGCGGTTCGATCCCGTTAACTCCCATAGGTCCCGTAGTGTAGCGGTTATCACGTCGCCCTGTCACGGCGAAGATCGCGGGTTCGATTCCCGTCGGGACCGTTTAAGATAACGGAAGTTATTTTAGACTCGTTAGCTCAGTTGGTAGAGCAATTGACTTTTAATCAATGGGTCACTGGTTCGAGCCCAGTACGGGTCATATATGCGGGTTTGGCGGAATTGGCAGACGCACCAGATTTAGGATCTGGCGCTTAACGGCGTGGGGGTTCAAGTCCCTTAACCCGCATTAAGATATAATAAATGAGCCGGCTTAGCTCAGTTGGTAGAGCATCTGATTTGTAATCAGAGGGTCGCGTGTTCAAGTCATGTAGCCGGCATTTTTAGATAGAAGAAAACAGTGCGAACGTAGTTCAGTGGTAGAACACCACCTTGCCAAGGTGGGGGTCGCGGGTTCGAATCCCGTCGTTCGCTTAGAGAGGCCGGGGTGGCGGAACTGGCAGACGCACAGGACTTAAAATCCTGCGATTGGTAACGATCGTACCGGTTCGATTCCGGTCCTCGGCATAAACTAATGAGCACCCTTAGCTCAACTGGATAGAGTACCTGACTACGAATCAGGCGGTTAGAGGTTCGACTCCTCTAGGGTGCATTTTTCTATTTAACTCGGGAAGTAGCTCAGCTTGGTAGAGTACTTGGTTTGGGACCAAGGTGTCGCAGGTTCGAATCCTGTCTTCCCGATATATGGCGGTGTAGCTCAGCTGGCTAGAGCGTCCGGTTCATACCCGGGAGGTCGGGGGTTCGATCCCCTTCGCCGCTATAATGATCTTGTTGGACCTTTAGCTCAGCTGGTTAGAGCTCTCGGCTCATAACCGAGTGGTCGTAGGTTCAAGTCCTACAAGGTCCATTTGAATAGTATGGAGGATTACCCAAGTCCGGCTGAAGGGAACGGTCTTGAAAACCGTCAGGCGTGTAAAAGCGTGCGTGGGTTCGAATCCCACATCCTCCTTTTGTATTAGCGCGGGATGGAGCAGCTCGGTAGCTCGTCGGGCTCATAACCCGAAGGTCGTAGGTTCAAATCCTGCTCCCGCAATAAGGCTCGGTAGCTCAGTTGGTAGAGCAATGGATTGAAGCTCCATGTGTCGGCGGTTCGATTCCGTCTCGCGCCATTTTTACTTATAGTGTGTATGCGGGTGTAGTTTAGTGGTAAAACTACAGCCTTCCAAGCTGTTGTCGCGAGTTCGATTCTCGTCACCCGCTTTGAACTTTGTTCAAAATACCAAGTTTTTAACTTGGGCGCGTAGCTCAGGTGGTTAGAGCGCACGCCTGATAAGCGTGAGGTCGGTGGTTCGAGTCCACTCGTGCCCATTAATAGGAGAATTACTCAAGAGGCTGAAGAGGACGGTTTGCTAAATCGTTAGGTCGGGTAACTGGCGCAAGGGTTCGAATCCCTTATTCTCCGTTTTATTGAGAGTTTATAACTCTTTTTTTGTATTTTTAGGAATAGTAGAATAAAAACTTCAGATTTGTAAAACTTAATTGGATTACTTATCTGAAGTTTTTTGCGCTCTTTATCAACTGTAGTAAGCTGTAGAAAAGCTAAAATCTTTATATATTGTTGATTTTATGGTTGTGCTTGTTTATTACTACTTCCAATTCTTGAGTGAGATTTCTCCGCTATTGAGCCAGATTTCTTTTCCGTTATCACATTGAACTAAAAGTTTGCCATTTTCTGAGATATCTTTAGCAAGTCCCTTGTGATCTTTTTGATCTAGTGTGAAAGTCACTTCTTTTCCTAGAACGAAGGACTGTTTTTTATATAGGTATAATAGCTCTTCTGCAGGTGTTTCGAAGAAAGCACGCCAGATCTCTATGATTAATTCATTTCTTGTTATAGGTGCTGGTACATTAAATAAACTAGCAGCTTTTTCTTTTAATTCTTGAGGGAAGTCTTTGATAGCAAAGTTGATTCCTACTCCAATAATGATATCTGTGACTAAGCCAGTTTCTACAGACGTCATTGCCTCAGTGAGGATTCCTCCAATTTTATGATTTTTGAGGTAGATATCATTGACCCATTTTATGTCGACATCTATTAAAGTTAGGTTCTTAATGGCTTTGTAGATAGCTCCTGCTACAAGTAGTGTGTAGGATGGTAATTTGTCATAGGGGAGATTTGGTTTGAGATGGAGTGTCATATAAATGCCACCTTGTGGGGAGTAGAAGGAGCGTTGAAAACGGCCTCTCCCTGCTGTTTGATAGGAAGCTAGATAGAGGATGTTTGCTTCATTTCCTAAATCAATTGCTTCTTTTGCATCCAGTTGTGTTGATTTTGTTTCGGGTTTAAAACTGACTTTAATTTGAAGATTTTCTTCTAGAACCTCTGGAAGAATAAGGTCACCATTCATCAGTTTATATCCTTTGTTTTTGATGCTATTAATCTCAATGCCTTCTTGTTCTAGTCGCTTGATGGCTTTCCAAATTGATGTTCGGCTTAGGGATAGTTCTTCTGCAATTTTTTCTCCGCTGATATAGTCGGTTTCTTTAGTTAGAATCTGATAGACAGCTTGGTAGGATTTCATAGTGTTTCCTTTCTTTATCAATTGTAAATGATTTAAATTTAGTTTGGATAGTTGGTCAAAACCTTATTATATTACTTCTATTTTAACATATACCTTGTCTTTACGGTATGATTTCCTTATAGTAAATCTAGTCATTAAGTTTTAGTTTTGAAATATCAGTATTTTTGCTCTCTTTTTTACCTAGTAAACGTTTCCTTTGTTTTCAAATTGCTAAAAAAGTGGTACAATAAAGGGTAGCTTACTATTATCTGAATCAATTGATTTGGAGAGAAAGGATTCATTTTGAAATCAATAGGCTTTATTAAAAAGCTGAAAGGGTTGTCTAGTAAAGAGCTGATTTTATTGGGAATTATCCTGAGTATCTTTTTGCCCTTTTATCTTTTTGTAGTTGTATTCTGTTTATATATTATTAGTTTGATTTTTACAGGAGACATGAAAAGTATTCTTCAGAAAATGGGGGAGCATCCGATGTTGCTTCTTTTTCTTGGCTATAGTACTGTTATATCCGTTTTTGCACAAAATTGGATGGGAGTTGTGGCTTCAGTAGGAATTTTTCTATTTACTGTTTTCTTTTTGCATTATCAGTCGATTTTATCACATAAATTCTTTCGATTGATTTTGCAGCTCGTCTTGTTTGGTAGCGTCTTGTCAGCTGCTTTTGCGAGTTTAGAACATTTCCAAATTGTGAAGAAATTCAACTATGCTTTCCTTTCACCCAATATGCAGGTGTGGCATCAGAATCGTGCAGAAGTGACCTTCTTTAATCCTAATTATTATGGAATTATTTGTTGTTTCTGTATCATGATTGCCTTCTATCTGTTTACAACGACCAAGTTGAATTGGTTGAAAGTATTCTGTGTGATTGCAGGCTTTGTGAATCTCTTTGGTTTGAACTTTACGCAAAATCGAACTGCCTTTCCTGCTATTATCGCTGGAGCCATTATTTATCTCTTTACGACCATTAAAAATTGGAAGGCCTTTTGGCTTAGTATTGGGGTCTTTGCGATTGGCTTGAGCTTCCTCTTTTCTAGTGATTTGGGAGTTCGGATGGGGACTTTAGACTCTTCTATGGAAGAACGCATTTCTATCTGGGATGCTGGGATGGCCTTATTTAAGCAAAATCCTTTTTGGGGTGAGGGGCCATTGACCTACATGCACTCGTATCCTCGGATAAATGCTCCTTATCATGAACATGCTCATAGTCTTTATATTGATACGATTCTGAGTTATGGAATTGTGGGGACTATTTTACTAGTTTTGTCTTCTGTTGCTCCTGTTCGCTTGATGATGGATATGAGTCAGGAGTCGGGGAAACGCCCGATTATCGGCCTTTATCTCTCTTTCCTTACAGTGGTTGCTGTACACGGAATCTTTGACTTGGCCCTCTTCTGGATTCAGTCAGGTTTCATTTTCTTGCTAGTTATGTGCAGTGTTCCATTGGAGCATCGAACGTTGGTATCGGACATGACGGATTAAGTTTTATAAGATTAAAATTCTTCTACCTTGGGTAGGAGAATTTTTTACTGGGAAAAATTATTTCCAAATCGAAATAGTTGACAGATGGAATGACGAGTGTTACAATTACTTTATTCGTTTCGATGTAGAAATAAAAGGAGGTGTCATGAAAGATAGTCATTTGCTAGCTCATCATATTCGTTTGTTGAATGGACGGATTTTTCAAAAGTTACTAAGTCGGGATCCTGAAGCTCTTTACCGGAGTGAACAGGGGAAGATTTTAGCGGTTTTATGGAATAGTGAAACTGGCTGCGCAACTGCGACAGATATTGCTTTGGCGACTGGACTTGCTAATAATACGCTGACGACGATGATTAAAAAGCTAGAGGAACAAAATCTTGTAACCGTTAGTCCATGTGGAGAGGATAAGCGTAAGAAGTATTTAGTTTTAACAGAGTTGGGGCAGTCTCAGAAAGAAGTGGGGCATCGTGTCAGTCAGAAATTGGATACGATCTTTTACAAAGGATTTTCAGAGGAAGAAATTCGTCAGTTTGAAGCCTTTCAAGAAAGAATTTTGGCTAATCTGAAAGAGGAGGAAAATGAGGATTAAAATAGTGCAAATTAGCTGTTTATAGGTAAAGGCCACTTTCGACTTTGTTTTCCAACTCTTAGGACAAGGAAACTATGTGGTTAGCTATGGTCAGACTCAGATTGATGGAGTTGCCTATGCCCAGTACGATATCTTCCGTCTAGAAAACGGGAAAATTGTGGAGCATTGGGACAATAAGGAAGTCATGCCTAAGGTAGAAGACTTGACCAATCGAGGGAAGTTTTTAATTGAGGATACAGAATGATTGAATACAAAAATGTAGCTTTACGTTACACAGAAAAAGATGTCTTGAGAGATGTTAATTTACGGATTGAGAATGGGGAATTTATGGTTTTAGTTGGGCCATCTGGGTCCGGTAAGACGACTATGATCAAGATGATTAACCGTCTTTTGGAACCAACTGATGGAAATATTTATATGGATGGCAAGCGCATCAAAGATTATGATGAGCGTGAACTTCGTCTTTCTACTGGTTATGTTTTACAGGCCATTGCTCTCTTTCCAAATCTAACGGTTGCGGAAAATATTGCCCTGATTCCTGAGATGAAAGGATGGACTAAGGAAGAAATTGCTCAGAAAACAGAAGAGCTTTTGGCAAAGGTTGGTTTACCAGTAGCTGAGTATGGGCATCGTTTGCCTAGTGAATTATCTGGTGGGGAGCAACAGCGTGTTGGAATTGTACGGGCTATGATTGGTCAGCCTAAGATTCTCCTCATGGATGAACCTTTTTCGGCTCTTGATGCTATTTCTCGCAAACAGTTGCAGGTTCTGACTAAAGAATTGCATAAAGAGTTTGGGATGACAACGATTTTTGTGACCCATGATACGGATGAAGCTTTGAAATTGGCGGACCGTATTGCTGTCTTGCAGGATGGAGAGATTCGTCAGGTGGCGAATCCCGAGACGATTTTAAAAGCTCCTGCAACAGAATTTGTAGCAGACTTGTTTGGAGGTAGTGTTCATGACTAATTTAATTGCAACTTTTCAGGATCGTTTTAGTGATTGGTTGACAGCTCTATCTCAACATTTGCAGTTGTCACTTTTGACCTTGTTGCTGGCCATCTTTATAGCGATTCCCTTGGCTGTTTATCTTCGCTATCATGAGAAGTTGGCGGATTGGGTTTTGCAGATTGCAGGGATTTTCCAGACCATCCCGTCTCTGGCCTTGTTAGGACTCTTTATCCCCTTGATGGGAATTGGGACCTTGCCTGCTTTGACAGCTCTAGTGATTTATGCGATTTTTCCGATTTTGCAAAATACCATCACTGGGCTAAAGGGAATTGATCCGAGTCTGCAAGAGGCTGGAATTGCCTTTGGGATGACTAGGTGGGAGCGACTCAAGAAGTTTGAAATTCCACTTGCCATGCCTGTTATGATGTCTGGGATTAGGACGGCAGCTGTCTTAATTATCGGTACGGCAACCTTGGCGGCCTTGATTGGTGCAGGGGGGCTGGGTTCCTTTATCCTTTTGGGAATTGACCGTAATAATGCCAGTCTGATTTTGATCGGGGCACTTTCTTCTGCAGTGCTTGCTATTGCCTTTAACTTCCTACTAAAAGTGATGGAAAAAGCAAAATTGCGGACGATTTTTTCTGGTTTTGCCTTGGTGACCATATTACTCGGTTTGTCTTATAGTCCAGCCCTCTTAGCTCAAAAAGAGAAAGAGAACTTGATCATTGCTGGGAAATTGGGTCCAGAACCAGAAATTTTGGCCAATATGTATAAGTTGCTAATTGAAGAAAATACCAGTATGACTGCGACTGTTAAACCGAATTTTGGGAAAACAAGCTTCCTCTATGAAGCTCTGAAAAAAGGTGATATTGATATTTATCCTGAATTTACCGGTACGGTGACTGAAAGTTTACTTCAGCCATCACCTAAAGTGAGTCATGAGCCAGAGCAGGTTTATCAGGTGGCGCGTGATGGTATTGCCAAACAGGATCATCTAGCCTATCTCAAACCAATGTCTTATCAAAATACCTATGCTGTAGCTGTTCCGAAAAAAATTGCTCAAGAATATGGCTTGAAGACCATTTCGGACTTGAAAAAAGTGGAAGGGCAGCTGAAGGCAGGCTTTACACTTGAGTTTAACGACCGTGAAGATGGAAATAAGGGCTTGCAGTCAATGTATGGTCTCAATCTCAATGTAGCGACTATGGAGCCAGCTCTTCGTTATCAGGCAATTCAGTCAGGTGACATTCAAATCACGGATGCCTATTCGACTGATGCAGAATTGGCACGTTATGATTTACAGGTCTTAGAAGATGACAAACAACTCTTCCCACCTTATCAAGGGGCTCCACTAATGAAAGAAGCTCTTCTCAAGAAACATCCAGAGTTGGAAACAGTTCTCAATAAATTGGCTGGTAAAATTACTGAAAGCCAGATGAGCCAGCTCAACTACCAAGTCGGTGTTGAAGGCAAGTCAGCAGAACAAGTAGCCAAGGAGTTTCTACAAGAACAAGGTTTGTTGAAGAAATAGTTTGAAAATGTCAAACTCAACTTTGTTAAACGACCATATAGAAAACTGCTCAGACAATGTTGTCTGGGCTTTTTTGATTGTTGAAAAGATGAAAACTCAGTAGCCTAGAAATAAGGCAACTGAGCTCTACTCTGTATTCAATTTTTAGGAATGAGAAGGTCTAGATAAAACTGGACAACTTCCTGGTATGTAAAGTCTTGTCCTTTTTTGAGCCACCAGGTCAATGTCTCGATAAAGTTGGACACGACCAAGTGTTGGAGGTAAGAAGTAGGCAGATTAGTGTGGGCTTCTTTTAACTCATCAGCCAACATGGGATAGACATGGTGTTCTAGCTCTTTATGGAGTTGACGGAGGAAGTAGTCATTTTTGGAAAATAGCAGACTGGTAACATGGTCCTGGTTTTTCTGAAAATGTAAAAAGATATGTGCGAGGTAGTCCTCGGTAGTAAAGTGTCCTTCCCTTTCAAAGAGATGATGAAAGAGGTAGCGACAGAGCTCATCTAAAAGGAGTTCCTTGCTTTCATAGTGACAGTAAAAAGTAGAACGCCCAACATCTGCTAGGTCAATGATATCCTGAACAGTAGTGGCATCATAGCCTTTGTCGTTCAAAAGTTGTAAAAAAGCTTGATAGATGGCTTTTTTCGTCTTGCTGACTCGACGGTCTCTTTTTGGCATGTAGACACTTGAGACAAACTGTTCAGAACTGAACATGGCTGACAGTTTGCTTCTATCCTTTCTTTGAATTTTATTAGATAATACAAATGAAAGAAGTATGTATATACCCATTATACCAAAGGAGGGAGAGAAATGAGTTCTAAAACATCTATCTGGTTAGCTTTTTTCTTAAATTTAAGCTATGCGATTGTTGAGTTTATCGCAGGAGGAATCTTTGGTTCGAGTGCAGTTCTTGCTGATTCCGTTCATGACTTGGGAGATGCTATAGCCATTGGCATCTCAGCCCTTTTAGAAACAATTTCAAACCGTGAAGAAGATAGACAGTACACCTTGGGTTACAAACGTTTTAGTCTTTTAGGAGCCATGCTAACGGCTGTGATTCTTATGATAGGGTCTGTCCTAGTGATCTTGGAAAATGTCACAAAGATTGTTCACCCGCAACCCGTCAATGAGGAAGGCATCCTCTGGCTGGGAATCATTGCAGTAGCCATTAATGTGCTAGCAAGTCTGGTAGTTCGTAAGGGGAAAACAAAGAACGAGTCAATTCTTAGCCTGCATTTTTTGGAAGACACTCTTGGTTGGTTGGCCGTCATTCTAATGGCGATTATTCTTCGATTTACGGACTGGTATATCCTCGATCCGCTTTTATCACTAGTTATTTCTATCTTTATTCTGTCGAAAGCCATTCCTCGCTTTTGGAGCGCACTGAAAATTTTCCTAGATGCTGTGCCAGAAGGAGTCGAGACAAGTGATTTGGAGAAGGATTTAGAGGCTCTACCCAATGTCAACAGTGTCAATCAACTTAGCATTTGGTCCATGGATGGTCTAGAGAATAATGCTATTGTTCACATTTGTATCAAGGACTGGGAACAGATGATGGAAACCAAAGAAGTGGTGCGTCAATGTTTAGAAGAAAGAGGCGTGCAGAATATCACTATTGAAGTAGATAGCAGTCAAAGCAATCATGCGCAACATAAGCGGAGGGTGAGAGAATTAGAGCAGAAGCATGGGCATCATCATTAGAAAAGCGACCTCGCTAGAGGTCGTTTTGTTATCCTATTCATTCCTTGTACTTTCTCTTAGAGTCAGTCTGGTTCCCAGCATGGTCAGGCTAGGGATTTTGCGACCGTGGAGCACTTCCTTGTTAAGAATATCCATACCTGCTCGGCCCATTTCTTCGGTATAGACGGTGATGCTGGAGAGGGGAGGATAGACTTGCTTGGTCAGGCTGGTGTCGTTAAAGGAAATAAGACTGACGCGGTCTGGCAGGTTGATTCCAGCTTCTTGGAGGGCACGGAGGGCACCGATAGCTAAACTATCGCTAGCTGCAAAAAATGCTGGTGGCAGTTGGTCTCCCAAACTCTGAATAGCCTCCTTCATCAAGTCATAGCCAGACTGGGCAGTAAAGCTTCCTTGAAAGACCAGTTCATCATGATAGATTCCCTTTGCTTGACTGTAGTTTCTAAAATTTTCCAGTCGCTTATCCTCAATGATTTCTTCTTGGTCGGTTGTTTCTTCAAGGCCTGTTAGAATCCCGATGCGGTCCATCCCTTGGCTGAGAAAATAATCGACAACCTGTTTCATGGCAGTGTAAAAGTCCGTGATAATGCAGGTGTGTCCCAGGGAAAGTGTATCACTGTCTAGAAAGACAAGAGGCTTTTGGTATTCTTCAAAGGCAGAAATCTGAGCTCGACTAAACTTTCCGATGCAGAGAATCCCAATCACTTCCTCGCTTAGGGTAAAAGGATGGTCATTAAAATAGCGCAAAATATCATAGTCCAGTTCTTGGGCTCTTTTTTCTATGCCTAGGCGAATCTGGTAGTAGTAGAGGTCGTCAAGCTCCCCTTGTTCACTGACCCATTGGATAATGGCAATCTTTTGTTTGGGCTTGTGGAACTCGCCTGTCTTGAGGTGCTTAGTGTAGCCCAACTCTTCAGCAACAGTTAAAATACGGTGTCTGGTTTCTTCTGTAACAGATAGGCTCTGGTCGCGATTGAGGACGCGGGATACGGTCGCGATAGAGACAGAGGCTAGCTGTGCAATGTCTTTTAAGGTAGCCATAAATCCTCCTTCTTTTAGGTTAGTATATCATATTTTTCTGTATTTTACTGATAGTTTAGTAAAATTTTAGTAAAAAGGATTGACCTTGGGAAATCCCTTGGATACAATAGAAGAAAACGATTACACGTTAAGGTGACTTAACGGACAGTAAAAGGAGAAATCATATGACACAACATCTTACCGCTGAAGCCCTTCGCAAAGACTTTCTTGCCGTTTTTGGTCAAGAAGCAGACCAAACTTTCTTTTCACCAGGTCGTATCAATTTGATTGGTGAACACACAGACTACAACGGTGGGCACGTTTTTCCAGCTGCTATTTCCTTGGGAACTTACGGTGCAGCTCGCAAGCGTGACGACCAAGTTTTACGTTTCTACTCAGCTAACTTTGAGGACAAGGGCATTATCGAAGTGCCTCTCGCTGACCTCAAGTTTGAAAAAGAGCACAACTGGACCAATTATCCAAAAGGAGTTCTTCATTTCTTGCAAGAAGCTGGACACGTGATTGACAAAGGTTTTGATTTTTATGTTTATGGGAATATTCCAAATGGTGCTGGCTTGTCTTCTTCAGCATCCTTGGAACTTTTGACAGGAGTCGTGGCAGAGCATCTCTTTGATTTAAAATTAGAGCGTCTCGATTTGGTTAAAATCGGCAAACAAACAGAAAATAACTTTATCGGAGTCAACTCTGGTATCATGGACCAGTTTGCTATCGGTATGGGGGCTGATCAACGTGCTATTTACTTAGATACTAACACTTTAGAGTATGATTTGGTACCACTTGATTTGAAGGACAATGTCGTTGTTATCATAAACACTAACAAACGCCGTGAATTGGCTGACTCTAAGTACAATGAACGCCGTGCTGAGTGTGAAAAAGCAGTGGAAGAATTGCAAGTTGCCTTGGATATTCAGACTTTGGGTGAATTAGACGAGTGGGCCTTTGATCAATATAGCTACCTGATTAAAGATGAAAATCGTTTGAAACGTGCTCGCCATGCTGTGCTTGAAAACCAACGTACTCTCAAAGCCCAAGTAGCCCTTCAAGCAGGAGATTTGGAAACATTTGGTCGTTTGATGAATGCGTCACACGTTTCCCTAGAGCATGATTATGAAGTAACTGGTTTGGAATTGGATACTCTTGTTCACACAGCTTGGGCACAAGAAGGTGTTCTCGGTGCTCGTATGACAGGGGCAGGTTTTGGCGGATGTGCCATTGCCTTGGTGCAAAAAGATGCTGTTGATGCCTTTAAGGAAGCTGTAGGCAAACACTACGAGGAAGTAGTTGGCTACGCTCCAAGTTTCTATATCGCTGAAGTTGCAGGTGGCACTCGCGTCCTTGACTAGTCAAAAGGAGGCTTTATGGTGACCTTAGTAGATAAATTTGTAACACATGTCATTTCTGAAAGTTCATTTGAGGAAATGGATCGAATCTACCTGACCAATCGTGTCTTGGCACGAGTGGGAGACGGTGTTTTGGAAGTTGAGACGGATCTGGATAAAGTGATTGACCTCAAGGACCAGCTGGTTGAGGAAGCCGTTCGATTAGAAACGATTGAGGATAGTCAGACTGCGCGTGAGATTCTCGGTGCTGAACTGATGGATTTGGTGACTCCTTGTCCGAGTCAGGTCAATCGTGACTTCTGGGGAACCTATGCCCACTCTCCTGAGCAATCGATAGAGGAGTTTTACCAACTCAGTCAGAAAAATGACTACATCAAACTCAAGGCCATTGCTAAAAATATCGCTTATCGTGTTCCATCTGATTACGGTGAACTTGAAATTACCATCAACCTCTCTAAGCCTGAAAAGGATCCCAAAGAGATTGCTGCAGCCAAGTTGGTGCAAGCTAGCAATTATCCTCAGTGTCAGCTTTGTCTAGAGAATGAGGGCTACCATGGTCGAGTCAACCACCCAGCCCGTAGCAACCACCGTATTATCCGTTTTGAAATGGCTGGTCAGGAGTGGGGCTTCCAGTATTCGCCCTATGCTTATTTTAATGAGCACTGTATTTTCTTAGATGGCCAGCATCGTCCCATGGCCATTAGTCGTCAGAGTTTTGAACGTCTGTTGGCTATCGTAGAGCAGTTTCCAGGATATTTTGCAGGCTCTAATGCCGACTTGCCGATTGTGGGGGGCTCTATTCTAACTCATGATCACTATCAGGGAGGCCGTCACGTATTTCCTATGGAATTGGCTCCCTTGCAAAAGACCTTTCGATTTGCAGGTTTTGAGCAGGTCAAGGCTGGGATTGTCAAGTGGCCAATGTCAGTGCTGCGTTTGACTTCGGATTCCAAAGAGGATTTGATCAACTTAGCTGACAAGATTTTGCAGGAATGGCGCCAGTATTCAGATCCAAGGGTGCAAGTCTTGGCAGAAAGTAATGGAACACCACACCACACCATTACACCCATTGCTCGTAAACGCGATGGACAGTTTGAGTTGGACTTGGTCTTGCGAGACAATCAGACATCACCAGAGCATCCTGATGGCATCTATCATCCCCACAAGGATGTTCAACATATCAAGAAGGAAAATATCGGCTTGATTGAGGTCATGGGCTTGGCAATCTTGCCACCACGTCTGAAAGAAGAAGTGGAGCAAGTCGCTAGCTATCTCGTGGGAGAAGCTGTTACAGTTTCCGATTATCATCAGGAATGGGCAGACCAACTTAGAGCCCAATATCCAGCCCTAACAGATAAAGAAAAAGCCCTTGAAATCGTCAAGGACTCTGTTGGTGCTATCTTTGCGCGTGTGCTTGAGGACGCAGGAGTCTACAAGCAGACAGAACAAGGACAGGCAGCCTTTATGCGCTTTGTGGAGCAGGTCGGAATTTTGCCAGACTAGGAGCTTTCTCCTTGCACAGTCCTATAAAAAGTAGTATCATAGTGTCGTTTGAAATATCAGGAGGAAACGATGAAAGACTTTCATTTTGACGCTATATCTGCCTTTGAAAATTACGAAATTGAACAAATGAGAGATGGTCACGTTGTGGTGACGACCAAAGTAGTGGACTCGTCTCTCAACTACTATGGCAATGCCCATGGTGGCTATCTCTTTACCCTTTGCGACCAGATCAGTGGTTTGGTGGTCATATCTCTGGGGCTTGATGGAGTGACGCTCCAGTCTTCTATCAACTACCTCAAAGCAGGAAAACTCGACGATGTGCTGACCATTAAAGGAGAATGTGTCCACCAAGGACGCACAACCTGCGTCGTGGATGTCGATATCACCAATCAAGAAGGCAGAAATGTCTGTAAAGCAACCTTTACCATGTTTGTTACAGGCCAAAGGTCAGAAGACAGACAGGTAAGGATATAACATAAAAAGAGGCTCGCACCTCTTTTTTTTATTTCTTCTTATGATTTAATACTGCATTGAGGACAATGGCGAGTAGGCTGGCTACGACGATTCCGTTTGAGAAGAACATTTGGAAGGCTGTCGGCATGCTGACAAAGAGATTACTGTTGTTGAGTCCGACCCCTGCAGCGATTGAAACAGCTGCGATAAGGAAGTTGTGTTCATTGTTAGCAAAGTCAACACGTGCGAGGATTTGCATCCCTTGAATCGATACAAAACCAAACATAACCAGCATGGCACCACCGAGGACAGGGCTTGGAATGATTTGGGCAAGGGCGCCAAACTTAGGAAGCAGTCCAAGGAGAACCAGGAAACCAGCTGCGTAGTAGATTGGCAGGCGAGTCTTAATGCCTGATAATTTAACCAAACCAACGTTTTGTGAAAACCCTGTGTAAGGGAAGGTGTTAAAGATTCCTCCGAGAAGTACGGCCAAGCCTTCTGCGCGGTATCCGTTGCGAAGGCGCGTGCTGTCGATTGGATCTTTTGTGATATCAGACAAGGCCAGATAAACACCAGTCGACTCAACCATAGACACCGTTGCGATGATACACATCATGACAATAGATGAGATTTCAAAGGTTGGTATCCCAAAGTAGAGTGGGGTTGGGACATGGACAAGTGGTGCTGCCGCAACTGGAGAGAAGTCAACCAAGCCCATGCTAGCAGCGATGGCAGTTCCAACAACCAGACCAATCAAAATAGAGATAGACTTGATAAATCCTTTAGTAAAGATGTTAATCAAGAGGATAATCAAAACAGTGATAGCTGCAAGCAAGAGACTTTGACCAGTTGGCTCTGGAACGTTATTTCCCATATTTCCAATAGCAACAGGAATCAAGGTTAAACCAATAGTGGTAATAACAGATCCTGTTACGATAGATGGGAAGAGATTGGCTACTTTTGAGAAGATGCCTGAAACAAGAACCACGTAAATCCCTGATGCGATAAGGGCACCAAACATAGCACCACTACCATGGCTTTGCCCAATCATAATCAAGGGAGCTACCGACTGGAAGGCAACTCCAAGAACGACTGGGAGTCCAATCCCAAAGTATTTGTTGAGTTGGAGTTGGAGGAAGGTTGCCACACCACACATGAAGATATCAGTGGAAATCAGGTAGGTCAACTGCTCAGTTGAATAGCCAAGGGCTGTCGCAATCATGATAGGAACCAGGATGGATCCTGAGTACATGGCTAGTAAGTGCTGCAAGCCAAGAACGGCTGCTTGCGAATGTTTTTCTTGAGTTTGCATTAGAGATCTGCCTCCTTAAATATGACTTGACCATTTTCAAAACGATCCAAACGAGCGAGTGATAGAACAGGGTAGCCTGCTTTTTCAAGCAAATCACGGCCATCTTGGAAAGATTTTTCAATCACAATACCGATAGCTTTGACTGTTGCTCCAGCCTGTTCGATGATTTGAATCAAGCCTTTAGCAGCTTGGCCATTAGCAAGGAAATCGTCGATAATCAAAACCTTGTCCTCTGGTGAGAGGAATTTTCCAGCGATAGAAACGGTGCTGGTTACCTGCTTGGTAAAGGAGTAAACTTCGGCAGTTAAGATTCCTTCGTTCATAGTGATGTTTTTAGCTTTTTTGGCAAAAATCATGGGAACGTTTAAGGCTTCAGCTGTAAAAATAGCTGGGGCAATACCCGACGCTTCAATGGTTACGACCTTGGTAATGCCAGCAGAAGCAAATTTTTCTGCAAAAACCTTACCAATCTCTCGCATCAAGCTAAAGTCAACTTGGTGGGTTAAAAAGGAATCTACCTTGAGAATGTTATCACCCAAGATATGCCCATCCTTGAGGATGCGCTCTTCTAATAATTTCATAAGACCTCCTAAAGTCTAAAAGCCAATCCATTTGCTTGTTTATAGTTTCTAGCAAGAAATAGAAAAAGGACCTACTTAATCTCTAAGTAAGTCCCCAAAATAGGCATGGCAAAAACGACCATACCTCACTTCTGACTTACTTATTGTTAGGTGTTCCGGCACCTTGTAGAAACGTCGTGCCAATTCACGACATAAACAAGTAAAACGATATTTAATTTTAAACAGGCTTGAGCCAATGTTTTTATTTTACACTAAATAACTTTAGAAATCAAATATTTTGTTAGTGTTTTTGTTTTAAAAACGAACAAATATAATAAAAATGGGCAAAAATTAACTTATTGGCTAACATTTAGAAGGTTTTTCCATCATAAAAGGCATATTATCAAGATTTTTCAAGACTTGACAATATGCCTTTTTCTAACTTTAAAGACTTTTTCCCAGTCTTTATTATTCTACTCGCTAAATCTTAAAAAATAGCCATCTGGATCCAAGACTGCAAATTCATGTGGATAAATATAGTGATCCCCAACACGAAACTTTCTTTTGGTTAAGGGACGATAAATAGGATAGTTGGCTTCCAGCAGTTTTTGGTGGAGCTGAGGAACATCTGCAATGCCAAAGGAAATATTGACACCGCGCCCGAAAGGATAGGTCAGCTGAGCTAATTCTCCTGAGCTGCCTTCTTCTAGCATAAGTTGGCAGTCTTCAAGCGAGAGGAAGAGAAATTTCTCCTCTGGACGCTCGTATTCGACAGAGAATCCTAGCAGGTCGCAGTAGAAGTGGCGTGATTTTTCGATGTCAGATACTACAAATTCAGGAATGACAGCTTGATAGTCCATTCGTTTTCTCCTTAGAGCTCAATCTCCATGACAATGGGTGTGTGGTCTTGGCGCGCACCGGAGTCAATCATATCAGACTTGGTCACCTTGTCAGCCACGCGGTTACTTGTGAGCCAGTAGTCGATTCTCCAGCCTGTATTGTTGATTTTAGAAGTCTTGCTCCGCTGTGCCCACCAAGTGTAGCGTTCTGGAACATCACCATGAATATGGCGGAAGGTGTCGGTAAATCCAGTTGCTAAAAGGTTGGTAAATCCAGCACGCTCCTCGTCGGTAAATCCTGGTGAACGGCGGTTGCTAGCAGGATTTGCAAGGTCGATTTCATTGTGGGCTACGTTGTAGTCACCGGTTGCAAGGACTGGTTTTTCTTTGTCTAGTTGAGCCAAATACTCAGCATATTTGACATCCCAGACTTGGCGTTCTTCCAAGCGTTTGAGGCCGTCTCCAGCGTTTGGAGTGTAAACTTGGGTCACGAAAAATTTATCAAATTCTAGAGTGATGATACGACCTTCCAAGTCCATGGTAGAAGGGGCACCGATTTCTGGGAAAGTGACAGTGGGTGTGAGTTCTTTCTTATAAAGGAACATGGTTCCGGCATAGCCTTTGCGGGCAGGTTCCTGAGAAGAGCGCCACGTGTTTTCGTAGCCTGGGAAGAGTTCTTCTAAAATTTCTAGGTGTTTCTTTGTAGGGCCTTTGGCAGAAAGCTTGGTTTCTTGGATAGCGATGATATCAGCATTTTCAGCGACCAAGGTTTGTAGGACTTCTTGGGACAATTTGGCACGAGCTGAGTCACTAGTTAGGGCAGCATTGAGGGAATCAATATTCCATGAGATGAGTTTCATAAAGTTACCTTTTTCATTCAGATTATAGATTTTATTATACCAAAAAAAGGTCCATTTCCCCAACGTATGGCTTGAAAAATCACTCTCTTTCGTTTATAATTAAGAATGATTTTATGAAAGGGAGTGAAAATAAATGAAATTTTACTCATATGACTATGTACTTAGCCAAATCAGTCAGCAAAATGGCATCATGATTGGCTTTGGGATTGTGCTCCTAGCTATCACAGGATTTTTTGCCTTTAAGGCCTATCGAGATAAAAAGGGGACTAAGTTTCGGGAATTGGTCATGATTTTGGCCTTGACCTTAGTAGCCATGCTTTTGGTGACAATTTCAAAATACCAGACCAATCAAGCCTCTAACAATCAATTTCAAACTTCACTTCATTTTATAGAGGTTGTTTCCAAAGACTTGGGGGTGGATAAATCAGAAGTTTACGTTAATACTTCAGCTGCCACTGATGGAGCGCTTGTCAAGGTAGGTCCAAATTTCTACCGCGCCATGAACGGGAGCCAACCAGACAAGTATCTTTTAGAGAAATTAGAATTGAATCAAACAGACGCTATTGAATTGGTGGAGGTAAACAAATGACACTCAACTATATGGAAATTTTAATCAAACTGGCCTTGGGTCTATTCTCGCTGGTTTTCGTGATCAATGTGACAGGAAAAGGAAACCTAGCACCTAACTCTGCGACAGACCAAATTCAAAACTATGTTCTCGGTGGTATCATCGGTGGGGTAATTTACAATAGTTCAATCAGTATCCTGCAATACGCAGTGATTTTGATGATGTGGACGATTTTGGTTTTGACCCTAAAGTGGCTCAATAACAATGTTCGTTTTGTCAAACGCTTGATTGATGGGAAACCAACTCTCCTCATCAAAAATGGGCAGATTGACCCAGAAGCCTGTCGTTCAGTTGGTTTGTCTGCAGCAGAAGTTGCTCTCAAACTTCGTAGCCAAGGGATTTTCCAGATGAAGCAAGTTAAACGAGCTGTGCAGGAGCAAAATGGCCAACTCATCGTGGTCCAAATGGGAGATGAAAATCCTAAGTATCCAGTTGTGACTGACGGTGTGATCCAAGTAGATGTTTTGGAATCGATTGGTCGTAGCGAAGAGTGGTTGCTTGATAACCTCAGCAAACAAGGGCATGACAATGTAGCCAATATCTTTATCGCTGAGTATGACAAGGGTGTCGTCTCAGTCGTAACCTATGAATAAGAAAAACCTGGGGTCTTGGCCTCAGGTTTCAATTTGCAATCAGAAAGGGATTTTATGTCCATTATTCAAAAACTTTGGTGGTTTTTCAAGTTAGAAAAACGCCGTTATCTAGTCGGGATTGTGGCCCTGGTTTTGGTTTCCGTCCTCAACCTCATTCCCCCCATGGTTATGGGGCGGGTCATTGATGCTATCACATCGGGGCAATTAACCCAGCAGGACCTCCTTCTTGACCTATTTTACTTGCTTCTTGCGGCCTTTGGGATGTACTATCTGCGCTATGTTTGGCGGATGTATATCCTTGGGACTTCCTACCGTCTGGGACAGATTATGCGCTCTCGCTTGTTTGAGCATTTCACAAAAATGTCTCCAGCCTTTTATCAAACCTATAGGACGGGGGACCTGATGGCACACGCAACCAACGATATCAATGCCTTAACGCGTCTGGCAGGGGGAGGGGTTATGTCAGCGGTTGATGCCTCAATCACAGCTTTAGTGACCTTGCTGACCATGCTCTTTAGCATTTCATGGCAGATGACCTTGGTTGCCATTCTTCCCCTGCCTTTCATGGCTTATGCGACCAGTCGTCTAGGGAGAAAGACCCACAAGGCCTTTGGCGAATCCCAAGCTGCCTTTTCCGAACTTAATAACAAGGTACAGGAGTCTGTATCAGGTATTAAAGTGACCAAGTCTTTCGGTTACCAGGCGGACGAGTTGAAGTCCTTTCAGGCAGTCAATGAATTGACCTTCCAAAAGAACCTGCAAACCATGAAATACGATAGTCTCTTTGACCCCATGGTTCTCTTGTTTGTTGGTTCATCCTATGTGTTAACCCTCTTGGTCGGCTCCTTGATGGTTCAGGAAGGGAAGATTACAGTTGGGAATCTAGTTACCTTTATAAGCTACTTGGATATGCTGGTCTGGCCTCTCATGGCCATTGGCTTCCTCTTTAATATTACCCAGCGAGGGAAGGTTTCCTATCAGCGGATTGAGGAACTTTTGTCTCAGGAATCACCTGTACAAGACCCTGAGTTTCCTTTAGATGGCATTGAAAACGGGCGCTTGCAGTATGCCATTGATAGCTTTGCCTTTGAAAATGAGGAAACACTGACAAATGTTCACTTTAGTTTGGAAAAAGGGCAAACTCTGGGCTTGGTTGGTCAGACAGGCTCTGGAAAAACGTCCTTAATCAAGCTCCTTTTGCGTGAATATGATGTGGATAAGGGTGCTATTTACCTAAACGGTCATAATATTCGTGACTATCGTCTGACAGATCTTCGTAGTCTCATGGGCTACGTCCCTCAGGACCAGTTCCTCTTTGCGACTTCTATCTTAGACAATATTCGCTTTGGGAATCCTGATTTACCCCTTTCAGCGGTCGAGGAAGCGACTAAGCTAGCCCAAGTTTACCAAGACATTGTAGCTATGCCTCAGGGATTTGATACGCTGATTGGAGAAAAAGGAGTCAGTCTTTCTGGAGGTCAAAAGCAGCGTCTGGCCATGAGTCGGGCTATGATTTTAGACCCTGATATCTTGATTTTGGATGATTCTTTGTCGGCCGTGGATGCCAAGACAGAGTATGCCATTATTGATAATCTTAAGGAAACGCGTCAGGACAAAACAACCATTATCACTGCCCATCGCCTCAGTGCAGTAGTCCATGCAGATTTGATTTTGGTGATGCAGGATGGTCGTATCATTGAACGAGGTAGGCATGAAGACTTGCTAGCCTTGGATGGTTGGTATGCCCAAACCTACCAGTCTCAGCAGCTGGAAATGAAAGGAGAAGAAGATGCAGAATAAACAAGAACAATGGACTGTATTGAAGCGCTTGATGTCTTATCTCAAGCCCTATGGACTCCTTACCTTTTTGGCACTCAGTTTTCTCCTAGCGACTACGATCATTAAAAGCGTCATTCCCCTTGTGGCTTCCCACTTTATTGACCAGTATCTCAGCAATCTCAACCAACTTGCCGTTACCGTTTTGCTGGTCTACTATGGCCTTTATATCCTACAAACTCTGGTCCAGTATGTCGGCAATCTTCTTTTTGCGAGGGTGTCCTACAGTATTGTTAGGGATATTCGTCGGGATGCCTTTGCCAATATGGAGAAATTGGGTATGTCTTATTTTGATAAGACACCAGCTGGTTCGATTGTCTCTCGTTTGACAAATGATACCGAGACCATCAGTGATATGTTTTCGGGAATTTTATCCAGCTTTATCTCAGCAGTTTTTATCTTTCTGACAACCCTTTATACCATGTTGGTGTTGGATTTTCGTTTGACTGCTTTAGTCTTGCTCTTTCTCCCCTTGATTTTCCTTTTGGTCAATCTCTATCGGAAAAAATCCGTCAAGATTATCGAAAAAACCAGAAGTCTCTTGTCGGATATCAATAGCAAGCTGGCTGAAAACATCGAGGGAATCAGAATAATCCAGGCCTTTAATCAAGAGAAGCGCCTGCAGGCAGAATTTGATGAGATTAACCAAGAACACTTGGTCTATGCCAACCGTTCTGTAGCCTTGGATGCCCTCTTTTTGCGCCCTGCCATGAGTTTGCTGAAACTCCTAGGATATGCAGTGTTAATGGCTTATTTTGGGTACCGTGGACTTTATCTGGGAATAACAGCAGGGACCATGTATGCCTTTATCCAGTATATCAATCGCCTCTTTGACCCCTTGATTGAGGTGACGCAAAACTTTTCAACCCTTCAAACGTCTATGGTTTCTGCAGGCCGTGTTTTTGCCTTAATCGATGAGAGGAACTATGAGCCCCTTCAAGAAAATGGCCAAGCTGAGGTCAAAGAAGGCAATATTCGTTTTGAAAATGTGTGTTTCTCATATGATGGCAAACATCCGATTCTGGATGACATTTCTTTCTCTGTTAATAAGGGTGAAACCATAGCTTTTGTAGGGCATACAGGTTCTGGGAAATCGTCTATTATCAATGTCCTCATGCGCTTTTATGAATTCCAGTCAGGGCGAGTTCTCTTGGATGATGTGGATATCAGGAACTACAGTCAGGAAGAGTTTAGAAAAAACATTGGTCTGGTCTTGCAGGATCCCTTCCTCTATCATGGGACCATTAAGTCCAATATCGCCATGTACCAAGAAATCAGTGATGAGCAGGTCCAGGCTGCTGCAGACTTCGTGGATGCAGATTCCTTTATTCAAGAACTTCCTCAGGGATATGACGCCCCTGTTTCTGAGCGTGGCTCCAGTTTTTCAACAGGTCAGCGTCAGCTTCTTGCCTTTGCCAGAACAGTCGCCAGTCAGCCTAAAATCCTGATTTTGGATGAAGCGACAGCCAATATTGACTCTGAAACAGAAAGTTTGGTTCAAGCTTCTCTGGCTAAGATGAGACAGGGACGGACAACCATTGCCATTGCTCATCGCCTTTCTACCATCCAAGACGCCAACTGTATCTATGTTTTGGACAAGGGGCGCATCATCGAGAGTGGAACCCATGAGGAACTCTTGGTTCTGGGAGGAACCTATCACAAGATGTATAGTTTGCAAGCGGGTGCCATGTCCTAATACTCTTTGAAAATCTATTCAAGCCATGTCAGCTTTATCCGCAATCTCAAAGCTGCACATTGATCAGCCTGCGGCTAGCTCTTTGATTTTTATTGAGTGTAAGAAGGAAATCCTTCAAATTACAGATTTCTTTCACCGCCTTTTCCATTTTGTGGTATAATGAAAAATGTTGACAAATAGTATAATAAAAACAAAGGAGAAACAGCATGCTGAAATGGGAAGACTTGCCCGTGGAAATGAAATCAAGCGAGGTTGAGTCTTACTACCAGCTTGTCTCTAAAAGGAAGGGGTCGTTGATTTTTAAGCGTTGTTTGGACTGGGTTTTGGCCTTGGTTGTACTGGTTCTGACCTCTCCTATCTTTCTCATCTTGAGCATTTGGATCAAGTTGGATAGCAAGGGGCCGGTGATTTACAAGCAAGAGCGCGTGACCCAGTACAATCGACCTTTCAAGATTTGGAAGTTCCGTACCATGGTGACGGATGCGGATAAAAAAGGGAGTCTGGTGACTTCTGCTAACGATAACCGCATTACCAAGGTTGGCAATTTTATCCGCCGTGTCCGTTTGGACGAACTGCCTCAGTTGGTCAATGTTCTTAAAGGCGAAATGTCCTTTGTCGGTACACGACCTGAAGTGCCACGCTACACAGAGCAGTATAGCCCTGAAATGATGGCGACCTTGCTCTTGCCAGCAGGGATTACCTCTCCAGCCAGCATCAACTATAAGGATGAGGACACTATCATCAGTCAAATGACGGAGAAAGGTCTGTCGGTTGACCAAGCCTATGTCGAACACGTCCTTCCTGAAAAGATGCGCTATAACCTCACCTATCTCCGAGAGTTTAGTTTCCTTGGAGACATCAAAATCATGTTTCAAACCGTGTTTGAAGTGCTAAAATAAAGTAGTCATGAGAAAATGAGTACAGATAAAAGGAGCAAATCAATGCCAAATTACAATATTCCATTTTCACCACCCGATATTACGGAAGCAGAAATTGCTGAAGTAGCAGACACTCTGCGTTCTGGTTGGATTACAACAGGTCCTAAGACAAAAGAACTAGAGCGCCGCTTGTCCCAATACACACAGACACCTAAGACTGTCTGTCTCAACTCTACGACAGCCGCTCTGGAGTTAATTTTGCGTGTCTTGGAAGTGGGACCTGGTGATGAAGTCATCGTTCCAGCCATGACTTATACAGCTTCATGTAGTGTTATCACTCACGTAGGAGCAACCCCTGTCATGGTGGATATCCAAGCAGATACGTTTGAGATGGACTATGACCTGCTTGAGCAAGCCATTACTGAAAAGACTAAGGTGATTATTCCGGTTGAGCTTGCGGGGATTGTTTGCGACTATGACCGTTTGTTCCAAGTTGTGGAGAAGAAACGTGATCTCTTTACTGCTTCAAGCAAGTGGCAAAAAGCCTTTAACCGTATCGTGATAGTTTCTGATAGTGCTCATGCTTTGGGATCTACTTATAAAGGACAACCAGCTGGTTCTATCGCTGACTTTACTTCCTTCTCATTCCATGCGGTTAAGAATTTTACAACGGCAGAAGGTGGAAGCGCCACTTGGAAAGCCAATCCAGCGATTGACGACGAAGAGATGTACAAGGAATTCCAAATCCTTTCCCTTCACGGGCAAACAAAAGATGCCCTAGCTAAGATGCAGCTGGGCTCATGGGAATACGATATCGTCACACCAGCCTACAAGTGCAATATGACAGATATCATGGCTTCTCTTGGTTTGGTACAATTGGACCGCTATCCAAGTTTGTTGCAACGTCGTAAGGACATTGTGGACCGCTATGATCGTGGTTTTGCAGGCTCTCGCATCCGTCCATTGGCACACAAGACTGAAACTGTCGAATCTTCACGCCACCTATACATCACCCATGTAGATGGAGCGAGCTTAGAAGAACGCAATCTTATCATCCAAGAATTGGCCAAAGCAGGAATTGCAAGTAATGTCCACTACAAACCGCTTCCGCTCTTGACAGCCTATAAGAATCTTGGCTTTGATATGGCGAACTATCCTAAGGCCTATGCCTTCTTTGAAAATGAAATTACGCTTCCTCTTCATACTAAACTAAGCGATGAAGAAGTGGATTATATCATTGAGACTTTCAAAACAGTTTCTGAAAAAGTACTAGCTTCATCAAAAAAATTGTAAAAAAGTCTTGACAAAGGAAAAACAAAGTATTAAAATAAGTTCAATAAATCAGAAAAGTAACTATTTTTGATTTTCAGGGAGCCTGTGGTGATTGTGAACAGGTGGTTGGAAGTAGTGAAAGTGGGCTGATTTTAAAAATGAATTTGAAACAATGAAAATTCGGTGCGCACACCTTACAGTGCAACTTGTTGTTAGACAAGGCAGAGATGTAAAGGGGAATAGTCCCTTTATAATTGAGGTGGCACCGCGTTACCAACGCCCTCACACGGAAGTATTTTCTGTGTGTGGGCTTTTTTCATATCTTGGAACCAATACAGAAAGAGGAAAATTTTATGACAACTAAAGGTTATTTTGGACAATTTGGTGGTAGTTTTGTACCGGAGCCGATTCAGGCTTTGTTGGATGAGTTGGAAGTGACATTTGACAAGTACAAGGATGATCCAGAATTTTTGGCAGAATTTCGCCATTACTTGAAGGACTATTCCGGTCGCGAAACACCGCTCTATTTTGCAGAAAGTTTGACAGAGCACCTAGATGGAGCTAAGATTTATCTCAAGCGTGAAGACCTTAACCACCTTGGTTCTCACAAGCTCAATAACGTTTTAGGACAAATTCTTTTGGCTAAACGCATGGGCAAAAAACGAGTGATTGCTGAAACAGGAGCTGGTCAACACGGTGTTGCGACAGCAGCGGCTGCGGCCAAGTTTGGTATGGCCTGTGATGTCTATATGGGGGCAGAAGATGTGGAGCGTCAACGTCTCAATGTCTTCCGCATGGAGATGATGGGAGCAACTGTTCACGCAGTTGAAACGGGGACACGAACTCTTAAGGATGCGGTTGATGCAGCCTTTGGAGCATGGATGAATGACCTTGAAGCCTTCTATGTTTTGGGATCTGCTGTGGGTCCTCACCCTTATCCTACAATTGTTCATGAATTCCAAAAAGTCATCAGTGAAGAATCTCGCAGTCAAATCTTGGAAAAAGAAGGCCGTTTACCAGACTACGTTATTGCCTGTGTAGGTGGTGGTTCCAATGCCATCGGTGCTTTTTCACAGTATGTGGCTGATGAAGAAGTCAAATTGGTTGGGGTCGAAGCTGCTGGGCACGGACTTGATACAGACAAGCACGCAGCTACTATGACAAAAGGTAGTATCGGAATTGTCGACGGTATGAAGACCTATGCAGTCTTTAAGGAAGATGGAGAGCTGGCTCCAGTTTACTCTATCTCAGCTGGTTTGGACTATCCAGGGGTTGGCCCAGAACACGCTTACTTTAAAGATTCAGGTCGCGTGGAATATGTCGCTGCGACAGACGAAGAAGCTGTTCAAGCCTTGCTCCTTCTCAGCAAGACAGAAGGAATTATCCCAGCGATTGAAAGTTCGCACGCCATCGCAGAAGCGGTTAAACGTGCACCGAAACTAAGTAAGGATGACATTATCATCATCAATGTCTCTGGTCGTGGAGACAAGGACGTAGCTGCGATTGCAGACTACCTAGAAGCTAAAAAATAATAGATGGAAAAATTACAGTCCTTTCTCTCACAGAGAGCTTGTGGTTGCTGGAAACAAGCAGAGAAAGCTGTAAGGTTGGGTCCATCTGAAACGAGAGAAGAAAACATAATTCTCAAGGGAGTGCCCTTTATCGCACAGCCTGTTACAGGAAGGTTCTGAGACAGGAATGAGAGATAGGAGAAATCCTATAATTGAGGTGGCACCGCGAATTTCGTCCTCACGCAAGTTATTTTGCGTGGGGATTTTTCATACAGTCGCCACGGACTAGAAGTAGAACTGAAAGGGAAATTACAATGGAACGAATCATTCATGGAGATGTCTTATCACCAATCTTGGCTTATATGCGCCTAAAGGGGCAACACAAGGTTATCTTAGAGAGTATTCCGAGAGACAAGGAAACAGCTCGTTTTTCTATCCTAGCCTATAATCCAGTTTTTGAGATTAAGTTTGAAAATGGAGTTCTTTATCAAAATGGTCAAGTGATTGATCGGGATCCCTTGGATTTCCTTTATGAAGTGACTCATAAGAGCCAGCACCATTCAGACCTACCTTTTGGTGGGGGAGCCATTGGTTTTGTTGGTTACGATATGATTTCGCTTTATGAAGAAATTGGTCAAATTCCTGAAGATACAATTGGAACGCCAGACATGCATTTCTTTGTCTATGAGAGTTACATGGTCTTTGACCACAAGAAGGAAAAAATCCATGTCATCGAGGATGCTCTTTATAGTGAGCGTAGCCAAGAAGACTTGGAAGAAGCCTTGAACCAAGTGCTTGAGGAATTACGCATTCCTGCTCCAAATGAATTTGAAGACTTGGATCTATCTCTGTTAGACTTCAAACCCCATATCGCTCCTCAGAAGTTTGAGGAAATGGTGGAAACGGCTCGTGACTTGATACGTAATGGCGATATGTTCCAATGTGTACTTAGTCAACGCTTCTCAGCAGAAGTGACTGGAAATCCATTTGACTTCTACAGAAATCTCCGCGTGACTAATCCTTCTAATTACCTTTATTTCTATGATTTTGGGGATTATCAAATCATCGGAGCTAGTCCAGAAAGTTTGGTTTCTGTCAAAAATGGCATCGTGACAACCAATCCGATTGCAGGTACGCGACCAAGAGGAGCTACGGATGAAGAAGACAAGGCTTTGGCGACAGACCTGCTTTCGGATGAGAAGGAAACAGCAGAGCATCGGATGTTAGTAGACTTGGGTCGTAATGATATTGGTCGCATCTCTGAAACGGCCAGTGTCCAAGTCACCAAGTATATGGAAGTGGAGCTCTTCCGTTATGTCATGCATTTGACCAGTGTGGTCAAGGGGCGTTTGCTTCCAGAACTTACTGCCATGGATGCCTTGAAAGCAACACTTCCTGCTGGAACAGTTTCAGGAGCACCAAAGATTCGAGCAATGAGACGCATCTATGAACTGGAAACAGAAAAACGTGGCGTATACGCAGGAGCAATCGGCTACTTGTCTGCGACGGGTGATATGGATTTCGCCATTGCCATCCGAACCATGATTCTCAAAAATCAAACAGCCTATGTGCAGGCTGGGGCAGGGATTGTCTACGATTCTATCGCCCAAAACGAATACCAAGAAACCATTAACAAGGCTAAATCTATGACTAGAATTGGAGAACTAAGACCATGATTTTATTGATTGACAACTATGATTCTTTTACCTATAACTTGGCCCAATACATTGGGAATTTTGCAGAAGTACAGGTCTTGAGAAATGATGATACCAAGCTGTATGAAGAAGCTGAAAAAGCAGATGGTCTAGTCTTTTCGCCCGGTCCGGGTTGGCCAGTTGATGCTGGAAAGATGGAAGATATGATTCGTGATTTTGCTGGCAAGAAGCCGATTCTTGGGATTTGTTTGGGTCACCAAGCCATTGCAGAAGTCTTTGGTGGTAAGTTAGGTTTGGCTCCAAAAGTCATGCATGGGAAACAGAGCAATATCAGCTTTGAAGCGCCATCTGTTTTGTATCAAGGCATTGAGGATGGCCGTGCGGTCATGCGTTACCACAGTATTTTAATTGAAGAAATGCCAGAAAACTTTGAAGTGACAGCTCGTTCGACTGATGACCAAGCCATCATGGGGATTCAACATAAAACCCTTCCAATTTATGGCTTCCAGTACCATCCAGAGAGCATTGGAACGCCAGATGGCTTGTCTTCTATTCGGAATTTTATTGAGAAGGTTGTAAAGTGAGGAAACTAGGATGAAAGAGATTATTGAAAAACTAGCAAAATTTGAAAATTTATCAGGTGTGGAAATGACGGATGTCATTGAGCGTATCGTAACTGGGCGTGTAACGGAGGCGCAGATTGCTTCTCTCCTCTTAGCTCTTAAGATGAAGGGGGAAACACCTGAAGAACGCACAGCCATTGCCCAAGTCATGAGAGGGCATGCCCAACATATTCCAACTGAAATTCATGATGCCATGGACAACTGTGGTACAGGTGGAGACAAGTCTTTCAGTTTTAATATTTCCACAACTGCAGCCTTTGTCTTGGCTGGTGGCGGTGTTCATATGGCAAAACACGGTAACCGCTCGATTTCTTCTAAATCTGGTTCTGCAGATGTCCTAGAAGCCTTGGGCATCAACCTAGACCTCAAACCAGCTGAACTAGGTAAGGTCTTTGATAAAACTGGCATCGTCTTTCTCTTTGCTAAAAATATGCACCCAGCTATGAAATACATCATGCCAGCTCGTTTGGAGTTGGGAATTCCAACGATTATGAACTTGACTGGTCCCCTGATTCACCCAATGGCTTTGGAAACACAGCTTCTTGGTATTAGTCGTCCAGAACTGCTAGAAAGTACAGCTCAGGTTTTGAAAAATATGGGTCGCAAACGTGCTATAGTGGTTGCTGGTCCAGAAGGATTGGACGAAGCTGGTTTGAATGGAACAACCAAGATTGCACTTCTTGAGAATGGCGAAATCAGCTTGTCAAGCTTTACTCCAGAAGATCTAGGGATGGAACGCTACGCTATCGAAGATATTCGTGGAGGTAACGCTCAGGAAAATGCAGAAATTTTGCTCAGCGTTCTTAAAAATGAACCAAGTCCATTCTTGGAAACGACAGTTTTAAATGCTGGTCTTGGTTTCTATGCTAATGGTAAAGTAGCTAGTATTAAGGAAGGAGTTGCCTTGGCCCGTCAAGTGATTGCTAGTGGCAAAGCCCTTGAAAAACTCAGACTGTTACAGGAGTACCAAAAATGAGTCAGGAATTTTTAGCACGAATCTTGGAGCAGAAGGCACGTGAGGTTGAGCAGATGGAGCTGGAGGAAATCCAGCCCCTGCGCCAGACCTATCGCTTGGCAGAATTTTTGAAGAATCACCAGGACCGTTTACAGGTAATCGCTGAAGTCAAGAAAGCTAGCCCTAGTCTGGGAGATATCAATCTAGATGTGGATATTGTGCAACAGGCCCAGACTTATGAAGCGAACGGAGCAGTGATGATTTCTGTTCTGACAGATGAAGTTTTCTTTAAAGGACATTTGGATTATCTACGGGAGATTTCCAGTCAGGTACAGATTCCGACGCTTAACAAGGACTTTATTATCGATGAAAAACAAATCATCCGAGCTCGCAATGCAGGTGCGACAGTCATCTTGCTCATCGTGGCAGCCTTGTCCGAAGAACGCCTCAAGGAACTTTATGACTATGCGACAGAGCTTGGTCTGGAAGTCTTGGTGGAAACTCACAATCTAGCTGAACTAGAGGTAGCTCACAGACTTGGTGCGGAGATTATTGGTGTTAATAACCGCAATTTGACTACCTTTGAAGTTGACTTGCAGACCAGTGTAGATTTGGCTAAACATTTCAAAGATGATTGCTTGTACATTTCTGAATCTGCTATTTTCACAGGGCAGGATGCGGAACGAGTAGCACCATACTTTAATGGAATTTTAGTTGGGACAGCTCTTATGCAGGCAGAAGATGTAGCCCAGAGAATCAAGGAGTTGCAGATTGACAAAGGTTAAGATTTGTGGATTATCGACCAAAGAAGCGGTGGAGACAGCTGTTTCAGCAGGGGCGGACTACATCGGTTTTGTCTTTGCAGCTAGTAAAAGACAGGTGACCTTGGATCAGGCTGCTGAGCTGGCAAAGCTTATTCCTACAGATGTCAAAAAGGTTGGTGTATTTGTTTCACCAAGTCGGGCTCAACTGCTAGAAGTCATTGACAAAGTTGGCTTGGACTTGGTTCAAGTTCACGGTCAGGTGGCAGATGATTTGTTTGAGAATTTGCCTTGTGCCAGTATTCAGGCTGTGCAGGTGGATGGAGAGGGGCATGTACCCAATTCTCAGGCAGACTATCTACTCTTTGATGCCCCTGTGGCTGGGAGTGGCCAGATCTTTGACTGGGCTCAACTGGATACGACTGGACTAACTCAACCCTTCTTTATCGCAGGTGGCCTTAATGAAGACAATGTAGTAAAAGCAATTCAACACTTTACTCCCTATGCAGTAGATGTATCGAGCGGAGTGGAGACAGACGGACAAAAAGATCATGAAAAGATTAGAAGATTTATAGAGAGGGTAAAGAATGGCATATCAAGAACCAAATAAAGATGGATTTTACGGAAAATTCGGCGGACGTTTTGTCCCAGAAACATTGATGACAGCAGTTTTGGAGTTGGAGAAGGCCTACCGTGAAAGTCAGGCAGACCCAAGTTTCCAAGAGGAATTAAACCAACTTTTGCGCCAGTATGTGGGACGTGAAACTCCCCTTTACTACGCAAAAAATTTGACCCAGCATATTGGCGGAGCCAAGATTTATCTCAAGCGTGAAGACCTTAACCATACAGGGGCCCACAAGATTAACAATGCCTTGGGACAAGTTCTTCTGGCTAAACGCATGGGCAAAAAGAAAATTATCGCTGAAACAGGTGCTGGTCAGCACGGTGTGGCAACTGCAACAGCTGCGGCCCTCTTTAACATGGAATGTACTATCTACATGGGTGAGGAAGATGTCAAACGCCAAGCCCTTAATGTCTTCCGTATGGAGCTTTTGGGAGCCAAGGTCGAGGCTGTGACTGATGGTTCGCGCGTGCTCAAGGATGCGGTCAATGCAGCTCTTCGTTCATGGGTAGCTAATATCGATGATACCCACTATATCCTTGGTTCTGCCTTGGGACCTCATCCATTCCCAGAAATCGTTCGTGACTTCCAAAGTGTCATCGGTAGAGAAGCCAAACAACAATACCGTGACTTAACAGGTCAAGATTTGCCAGATGCCCTAGTAGCCTGTGTTGGTGGTGGTTCTAATGCTATCGGGCTCTTCCATCCATTTGTAGAAGATGAGTCAGTAGCCATGTATGGGGCTGAAGCAGCTGGACTTGGTGTGGATACGGAGCACCACGCAGCTACCTTGACCAAGGGTCGTCCTGGTGTCCTTCACGGTTCCCTCATGGATGTGCTCCAAGATGCTCATGGTCAAATTCTTGAAGCCTTCTCTATCTCGGCAGGTTTGGACTATCCTGGTATCGGTCCAGAACATTCTCACTACCACGATATCAAACGTGCCAGCTATGTTCCTGTGACGGACGAAGAAGCCTTGGAAGGATTCCAACTCTTGTCTCGTGTGGAAGGGATTATCCCAGCCTTGGAATCTAGCCATGCTATCGCCTTTGCGGTGAAATTGGCCAAAGAACTTGGACCAGACAAATCCATGATTGTCTGCCTATCGGGTCGTGGGGACAAGGATGTGGTCCAAGTCAAAGACCGCTTGGAAGCAGATGAAGCAAAGAAGGGAGAAGCTCATGCCTAAGATACTAACAGAAAAATTAAATGCTATTAAAGCGACTGGAAAAGGAATTTTTGTTCCCTACATCATGGCTGGTGACCACGAAAAAGGTTTGGATGGTCTAGATGAAACAATTCACTTTTTAGAAGATTTGGGTGTCTCTGCAATTGAAGTGGGCATTCCCTTTTCAGATCCTGTCGCAGATGGACCTGTTATCGAAGAAGCTGGCTTGCGCAGTTTAGCCCACGGGACCTCTACCCAGGCTTTGGTTGAAACCTTGAAAACCATTGAAACAGAGATTCCACTGGTCATTATGACCTACTTCAACCCCCTCTTTCAGTACGGTGTGGAGAACTTTGTCAAAGATTTGGCAGATACAGCGGTTAAGGGCTTGATTATTCCAGACTTGCCTCATGAGCATGCCAACTTTGTAGAACCATTTTTGGCAGATACAGATATCGCCTTGATTCCCCTAGTTAGTTTGACGACAGGGATTGAGCGCCAGAAAGAATTAATTAAAGGGGCAGAAGGATTTGTCTATGCTGTTGCCATCAATGGGGTGACAGGGAAATCTGGCAATTACCGCGCAGACTTGGACAAGCACTTGGCACAATTGCATCAAGTGGCCGATATCCCAGTCTTGACAGGTTTTGGCGTATCTAGTCAAGCCGATGTAGAACGCTTCAATGCAGTGTCAGATGGCGTTATCGTCGGTTCAAAAATCGTAAAAGCTCTCCACCAAGGAGAGCCGATTCAGGACTTTATCAAACAAGCAGTAGATTACCAAAAATAATCACACAAGTAGCGAGTAAGAGGAAAGGCACGAAAGGAAGTCTTTCCTTTTTATTTTGCAGGAGAAAGGCTAGAATTCCTGTTGCAGAAGCAAACTGAATCAAGATGAGTAATTCTGTTGCGCTAAAGACGAGAGCACAAGAAGCTAAAAAGAGAAAATCCCCTGCGCCCATGCGGATATCGATAAAATGAGCCAAAAAGCCAAGAGCAAGGAAAAAGACCATGACCAGATTCCAGCCAGAGGAAGCCATGAGGATTAGGTGGAAAGTCATCCAGACCAGTAGGGGATATTCCTGATGGCGAAAGTCGTAGATGCCCAAGGTCAAACCAGCGGTGATTAGGACGACTTGCCCCAAGGAAAGCAATTCCAAAGACCAAGCCAGAAAGAGGAGCCCTAAGCCTAGTTCAAAGAGGGCATACCAGACTGTATAAGGAGATTTGCAGTAGCGACAGCGAAAGCGATTGAGCACTTGCGAGAGAATCGGAATCAAATCTAAGGGGCGCAAGCGAGTCTGACAGGAATCGCAGTGACTAGCAGGTTGGATAATGGATTGCTCAGGAAAACGGTCAATGACCAAACCAAGAAAGGAAGCGAGAATGCTACCGACGAGAAAAAAATAAATATCAATCATACTTATCTATTCGTAAAAAATGGGAGAAGTAGTATAATGGAGAAACATAGACAAGATAGTGAGGTCAAGATGACAATTCGTTTTGAAGAAAATGTGAGCCCAGAAAACGCTCAATTCGTATGCCAATGGTCCAACTCCCTTGGCAAATCCTTTCAAGAACAATGGATGGGACCAATGATTCCTTTCCCCTTGACAATTCAAGTTTTGCAAGATTTGGAAGGAATCTTTTCAATCTTTGAAGGACAAGAGTTTGTGGGGGTTATCCAGAAAATCAGGCAAGAAGACAGTAATCTTCATATTGGAAGATTTTTTATCAATCCTCAGAAACAGGGGCAAGGCTTAGGTAGGCAGGCTTTAAGGAAATTTGTTAGTTTGGTCTTTGAAAATAGAGATATAGACAGCATCTCTCTAAATGTCTTCGAGGCAAATCAAAGAGCTCAGAATCTTTACCAAAAAGAAGGATTTGAAATCGTTCAAATAGTTGAAGAACCTGTACGAAAATACATCATGAAAAAGAGGAGGTAGAAATCAAACAGCCTTGAAATCAATGTTGACTGCGATGATGAACCTGAATCAGCCCCTCAAAAGGGTCTGTATATGAATGAACGTTACCAGTGTTTAAAAACTAAAGAATATCAGGCACTTTTATCTTCCAAGGGTAGACAAATTTTCGCTAAACGTAAGATTGATATGAAATCTGTCTTTGGGCAGATAAAGGTTTGTTTGGGTTATAAGAGATGTTATCTGAGAGGTAAGAGCCAAGTGAGAATTGACATGGGATTCGTACTCACGGTCAACAACCTGCTGAAATATAATAATAGAAAGAGGCAAAATTAAAAAGCTAGAGTTCCGCAATTGGAAATTTCTAGCTTTTTGTTTTCTGAGAATCATCTTGACTCAGACTCTTTTGACTAATGTTACTAAAAAGATAAAGTAACTTTTAGCCTTATTTATTGTCGCCACTCAACATGTTTTTAACACCTTCGATAGCGCCTTCTACAGCGTCTTTGGCATCTTCAGCAACTTCTTTTACTTTAGAAACAACTTTTTCAGCTGTTCCTTCTTTTTCCATTTTTTCATCACCGATGACTTTCCCAACACCTTCTTTAATAGAACCTTTAGCTTGATTTAATTTTTCTTCTACTGACATGATAATTTCTCCTGTTATATTTATTTTATCTTAGTTTACACGAGTTTTTTCGTGAGATACTACACCAGTTGCTGCACCTTTAACAGCTTCTACACCTTCACTAACTTTTTCTTGAACAGTTGAGAAACCAGATCCAAGACCAGATTTAGCTTTTTCGAATTGTTCTGAAGCGAATTCTCCTGTTGATTCAGCAACGTCAGATACGCGATCTTGAAGGCTTACTGAGTCTGCTTCATGTTGTTCTTTAGTTTTGATGTCGACAACGTTTACGTTGATTTCAACAACTTCCAAGTCAGTCATTTTAGCAACTTCTGAAGATACGATTTCTCTGATTTCTGAATATAAAGCTGGAACATTTTTTTGGTACTCAGCAATAATGTTTAAGTCAACTGCAACTTGTGTTTTACCAACTTCTACGTTAACACCACTTGTTACGTCATCGCTGTTAACGATTTTTTCTTTAAGATTTGAGAAGAAACCACCGTCGATTCCCAAAAGACCTGAAACGTTTTCTAGTGACAGACCAATGATTTTTTGGATAACTTTATCTTCGTAAGTAAGTTCCCCTTTGATTTCGTGAGCTACAGCAGTAGCATCTTTCTTTTCTACGTTAGTGTTAATGTTTTTTTCGTTTGACATATGAAACTCCTTTAATTAAATTAGTAATTTTTATTTTTTTATTTATCTATATAGTTTTTTTCGATATATAATCCAGCTGCAACTCCCAGTGCTCCTAAAATCAATACAAATATTGTTTTGAAGAAGCCAAAGGAGATAATCAAACAAGCGAGAAATACGCCTATGAGACCTGCGATTATTGGATATCGATATTGTTTAAGCCATTCCATTTTTTACTTCCTTACTTCACACGACTAACAGTCTTTTTGTTTTGAGGTTTTGGTTTAGGCTGGTAGTCTTTTACTAGAACTTCTAGTTTAACCTGACGCTCAATACCAAAAAACTGCTTCAATCCATTAGTTATTTCATTTTGAATTAGTTGGCATCTGTCAGCGATGTTGTCCGAAGGAAGAATTTTACCTTCTACATGAACGAAACATTTATTTTTTCGTAAATTTACATGAACAGTTGGGTTCTTGATCAATCCATGATCACTCACCAAACTTCTAACAAAACCTTCGATTGCTGAATTCTTTAATTTCAATGTATCGTTTTTAGTTTCAAGTTGAATTTCCAAATAACGTTTAGGATAAAACAACACAACTAACATCGATAACAAAACTAAAGTTGATAGAGCCACTATCCCCCAGAATATATATCTAGAGAGATAAAATTCAACGAAATGATTCTGTCTCCAGCTAAATAGCTGAATGCCTAAATCACTAACTTGATGATAATCTATCAAAACAGGAAGGAAAATTGTCAAGATTAAAATACAGAAAATAATGAAAAATATTTTCTTTGTTTTTGACATATACAATCCTTTCGATTTAACATTAAACTATTTTTACCCGTCTAATCTATTTAAAAATAGTTTATTCTACAAGTAATTATTTTTCACCTGTAAAGAATGATACTACAGTAACAACAATTGCTGCTCCTGCAATAGATGGGATCAAAGCCATTCCAGCGATGGATAGGCCCCAACTACCTAAAAGGGATTGTCCTACAGATGACCCGACTAAACCAGCGAATACATTTGCGACGATTCCCATAGAACTCCCTTTTTTAGTGATTCTACCTGCTACAAGTCCAATAAGACCTCCAGCAATGATTGACCACAATATTGCTTACCCTCCTTTTTTATTTTAATATCAAAAAATAAATCAATTCCTTTGATTATTGCTATTGTATAATTTTAATATAAAAAAATCAAATTCTTTGATTGTTGCTATTATATAATTTTTAAAATTAAAAATATAATCTTTCGACTTGAATTTGATTCTGTATTTACGCCCTCAATAGACGGTAAAATAAGAAAATTGTTTATATATTGCCTCCGTAGTGTTATTATACGAAATAAAGGATCTTAGTAAAAGTCGTTACAGCATGTTATACCTATTCTTTGTGGTATAATTGCAAGAGGTTTAATCCGATAATTTATAAAGAGAGAAAGACATTCATGAGAGATTTATTATCTAAAAAAAGTCATAGGCAATTAGAATTATTAGAATTATTATTTGAACATAAACGTTGGTTTCATCGTTCTGAACTAGCAGAGTTATTAAATTGTACAGAACGTGCAGTCAAAGATGATCTATCCCATGTTAAATCTGCTTTTCCTGACTTGATTTTTCATTCTTCTACTAATGGTATACGCATTATTAATACCGATGATAGCGATATTGAAATGGTTTACCATCATTTCTTTAAGGATTCAACTCATTTTTCGATTTTAGAATTTATATTCTTTAATGAAGGTTGTCAAGCTGAGAGTATTTGTAAAGAATTTTATATCAGTTCATCTTCGCTCTATCGTATTATTAGCCAAATCAATAAAGTGATTAAAAGGCAATTTCAATTTGAAATCAGTCTGACCCCTGTTCAAATCATTGGAAATGAGAGAGACATTCGTTACTTTTTTGCACAATATTTTTCAGAAAAATATTATTTCCTAGAATGGCCATTTGAAAATTTTTCATCAGAGCCCCTATCTCAATTGTTAGAATTGGTTTATAAGGAAACAAGCTTTCCAATGAATTTGTCAACGCATAGAATGTTAAATCTGCTCCTGGTTATTAATCTATATCGAATAAAGTTTGGTCATCTTATGGAAATAGAGAAAGATTCTTTTAACGACCAAAGTTTGGATTTTTTAATGCAGGCAGAAGGAATAGAAGGTGCTGCTCAGAGTTTTGAATCAGAATACAATATCTCTTTAGATGAGGAAGTTGTTTGCCAATTATTTGTGTCTTACTTTCAAAAAATGTTTTTCATAGATGAAAGTTTCTTTATGAAATGCGTAAAAAAGGATAGCGATGTTGAAAAATCTTACCATCTATTGAGTGATTTTATTGATCAGATTTCAGTCAAGTATCAGATTGAGATTGAGAATAAGGATAATCTGATTTGGCATCTGCATAATACCGCACATCTGTATCGTCAAGAGTTGTCCACTGAGTTTATTTTATTTGATCAAAAAGGGAATACAATCAGGAATTTTCAAAATATTTTTCCTAAATTTGTTTCAGAGGTGAAGGAAGGAATTGAACATTATCTAGAGGTTTTAGGTATGGATTGTAATTCAATGAAAGTCAATCATTTGTCCTATACTTTTATCACCCATAGCAAACACTTAGTTCTAAATCTTTTACAAAATTAACCTAAATTAAAGGTTTTAGTCATGAGCAATTTTGATCACTATCATGCAAAATCAGTAGCAGAAACACTTTCTTATTATTGCAGCAACAATTTTGAACTTGAAGTTTGGACTGAATTAGAATTATCAAAGGAACCTTTAGAAGAATCGCCTTATGATATCATCATTTCTAATTTTATTATTCCTCCGATTGAAAATAAGAGACTCATCTATATCAAATAATATAAACACGGTCTCACTCATATCTTTGTTAAATGCCATAATGTTTATTCGATTAGATTAGTGAGTGAAAGAAGATTCCATCCATCTCTAGGGTAGATTTCCTTTAGATAGGTGGAGTCTTTTTGAATATTAAAAAATTTCATATCTATCATTAGCAGAAATCCTAGTTACATTCATTTTGGGACCTGTTTTAAATAGTATATATACAGAACCAAGCATCAGAAGTTGAAAAGAAAGATCTTTTAATCCTTTATCAAAATACTTGAAACAGGATGTGTCACAGATTGAATCGAAACCCTTGCCGATCATTGGTTGGATATGCGAATACGGATTAGGATACTATCTGGATCTCTAAATTCTAACTCTCTTTAGTTTAACCATGTGATTGGTATCTCAACTTCACGTGTATGCTGGTCAATGATGAGGAGTTCCCCTTTACTTGTAACCTCAATGAGATAGTAGGCTAGGCCTGGCAAGCCTTACTGACGTTTGGTTAGACCTTTTCCGAACCACTTATCTATTGCCAAGTGATGTATTGATTTTTAGTTGTAATATATGACATGATTTTTTCCTTTTTATTTCTTAAAGCTGAGAACTGTTTTTCCACGTGAGCGACCATTAGCGACTTTGTCTAATGCGCTATTTACCTGTTCAAATGGGTAAACTGTATCGATAGAGGGTTTGATGTCTAATTTACTAAAGAGGTCAGCTACCTCTTGTAATTGAGTACCATTGTTTTCTACAAAGATAAAATGGTAGTGAACACCGTATTTGTTAGCCATCTTATCAAATTTGCGACCTGCTAAGCCAAGAATAATCTGTTTCCATTTTGGTAGATTCATGCGTTTGGCAAAGGCACCGTTTGGCATGGCACGAAGGGAAACAAGATGACCACCTTTTTTCATGATAGACATTTGTTTTTCAGTTTCAGCTCCACCGAGAGTATCGAGGACATAATCCACCTGGCTAACAGTTTTTGTATAATCCTCTGTTTTGTAATCGATAAATCTATCTGCTCCTAGTTTCAAGACACGCTCAGCACTATCTCCAGAACCGTTGGTAATGACCTTCAAACCTTTGGCCTTGGCAATCGGAATGGCCATGCCACCGACACCTCCAGTACCACCAGAAATAAAGATCGTTTTCCCAGCTTGAGCGCCCATGAGGTCAAGAGCCTGCATGATAGTCAAGGCAGTCAAAGGTACAGTAGCAGCTTCCTCGTCTGATAGATAGTCTGGAACCTTGGCTAAGGCTTGGCTATCGACAGCTACGTATTCTGCAAAGGCTCCGATATGATCAAGTGGCAGACGTCCAAAGACACGGTCTCCTACCTGAAAGTTGTTAACTTTCTTGCCAATGCTTTCAACGATCCCAACGACCTCATTACCTGCAGTTTGAGGAAGTTTGTAAGGAACAATCATCTTAACCTCACCGCGAGAGATCATGTTATCCAGAGGATTAACCCCAGCTGCGGTGACTTTGATTAAAACTTCTTTGTTTGTAATACTTGGTTTAGCGATTTCTGTGATGTTCAGTGTGATATTATTTTTGTTATAAGTAGTATGTTGTGCGGCTTTCATTGTCTTCTCTTTTCTTTTTTAACACGACTGAATATACTTGTATCTAATACAAGTATATGTTGTTTCCAGTAAAAACTGACTTGTTATCAAATCAGTTTCGGACTTGTTTAGCTTGTTTATATAGATTGTCAATGACATCTTCTAAAGTTTGATTTGCTAATTCCTTTTCTAATTGAGATTCGGCACTAGCGAAAAGCGGTGAAACTGCTCCTTGGATATGTTTTCCAACAGGGCAATCAGGATTGCTATTTTGATGAACAGGGAATAAACTAATGTGATTGATTTCTTGAGTAGCATAGTAGATCTCTAGTAAAGTCATTTTCTTTGGAGACTTACTGAGTTGATAACCTGTTTTTCCTTGCTGGGAATGAATCAAATCTGCATTTTTCAATAAGGCAATCACCTTTCGAATGTAACTAGCGTTAGTCCCAACACTAATAGCTAGTGCTTGAGAACTTAATGTTTCCTTGCTTTCACTAATCATTGTTAAGATATGTAAAGCAACTGAGAATTTTGTATCCATCTGAACTCCTTTTCATGATCCTGTATCAGATACAAGAACAAGTATAGCATAAATTAAAAGAAAAGCAAGACTTTTGTTTTAAATTTTAAAAAATTTTAAGAGCAATCAGATTAGAGCTGTCTGGGAAGGGTGTTCATAAAATTATACCGTTGATATCCATTAGTTGACCAAAAGTAGAACAGATACACAAAAAAGCCTTGTAAATCAAGGCTTTTTCCTGTTGTATTTAGATGCCCCTACAGGGATTTGGAAAGGACTTTCATATTGAGAGCAATTAAAAATATTGAAATATAAGTGATTTTAGGTATTTTCAATGTCATGATTTAAAAATGGGACAAAAGTGGGGCAAATCAGTTATAGACAAGCAAAAAAGCCTTGTAAATCAAGGCTTTTTCCTGTTGATTTAGATGCCCCCTACAGGGATTTGGAAAGGACTTTCATATTGAGAGCAATTAAAAATATTGAAATATAAGTGATTTTAGGTATTTTCAATGTCATGATTTAAAAATGGGACAAAAGTGGGGCAAAAACCATACAGATTCTAAACTGTATGATTCTTTTTTTATCTAACCAAGAAAGGTTAAAACTTATTAAAACAAATGCAATCAACTGTTGAAAACTTTTTAGTCCGTGTAATATAAAAACAAGTAAAAAGTTGAACTATAGGGAATATTGTGTCATAATAGGTAATAGATGAATAATTAATAGATTGGAAATAATGCTTTCTTACCTTAACAAGTTGAATTGGTTATACATTTTTTCGTCGCAATTGTGTCTATCTCTCGAGTTTAGCTAGTTTTTATAAGCTCTGGTTTCTAATCAATATAACAAATTTTAGAAGTGCATAAGACAAGATGGTGACATTACTACAGTCATTTCTAGTCACCATATGTTGCTGGCACAGGCTGTTTGTAGTGTTGGCTATTTACTAGTCAGTTTAATCGGAGTGTTTAATTTTTATTGTTGAAAGGTTTTTATATGGCGAAAATTCTATCTTTAGGTCTGACAGGTAAGAAATTACTTGCTCAGGGGTTCTTGTTTGTTCTGCTAGGTCTCATCTTGATGGTCACGGGGACTTGGTTGCCAGTAAAGGTTATTCGACTGGTTCTGTTTTTAGCTTGGATAGCAACGGTCTTAGATTTAGTATTACGTATTTTCAAAAAAAGTCAGTCAACGGACACCTTGGGAGTTGCACTGGTTAAATTGTTAGTGCTGGGATATTTGCTTGGCTCCAATCTTGCGACGGATGTGCCGATTTATATTTTGGCTCTTGTGATTGGAGTTTATCAGATTTTTCATGCTAGTATTAACCTTGTCACCTATGTTCTCTACCGCAAAAACAAAATTCGACCTCGTTTTCGTCTCTTACTAGATGGACTCGTACTAGTTTTTCTTGGTGGGACTAGTCTTTTGTCCTCTACAGGAAATTCTGTCTTTCAACTCTTTGTATTAGGGGCTTATTTTTTCCTTTATGGTGTGTCCAATATCCGTGATGGTTTCTTGTTTGAGGAGGAAATTGGGAAAAACCATCTCAAACGTCGTATTAGAATTAGCTTACCTATTGTCCTAGCCGCTCTCATCCCTGCAAGAACTTTAGCAAAAGTTAACAAATTTATGCTGGAAAATGCTGATGAGGAAGAAGATATCCATCTTGGAATAGTGAAGTCTGGTAAGACAGCGGAGCTTGAAATTTTTGTTCATACAGCTGAGACCTCTCTGTTTTCGGCAATTGGTCATGTGGATATCTGCTATCAAGGCCGTGTTATTTCTTATGGCAACTATGATCCGTCTTCTGAGACCTTATTTGGCATGGTAGGAGATGGTGTCTTATATTTCTGTGATCGTGACAAGTACATTGACCTATGTAAACGTGAGAGTCAAAAAACGCTTTTTGGTTATGGGATAGATTTGACGCCTGAAATGGAAAAAGCAGTTCAGAAAAAGTTGGCTGAATTGAAACAACTGACGATTCCATGGGAGCCAAGTGCAGATAAAATCATGACAGGTGATGGTAAGGAAGACTACACCTACGCTTATAAAATCAGACATGAGACAGATGGGGAACTTTATAAATTTATCAAATCTAAGTTTAAATCCTACTTTGTCTTATCTACAAACTGTGTGCTCTTGGCTGATACCATAGTCGGTCAGGCTGGCACCGATATCCTCTCACCCAAAGGATTTATCGCTCCAGGAACTTACCAAGCCTACCTTAATCGAGAGTTTGAAAAACCAAATAGTATAGTCGTATCTAAACATGTTTATTAAGGAGAATTTATGAACTTAGTAAAAAAATACACCCCGTTAATACTTTTTATAGGGCTGGTTGCTCTTGTAATTCTGAATGCATCGAGCTTTATATCAGGAGCAATCTCTCTCTTTGATGTAATATCAACCTTGATTTATGGTGCTGTTATTGCTTTTGTGCTTAATGTTCCTATGAAAAAAATTGAACAGTACTTAGTTAAATTGAAGGTAAAGGCAGAGTTGCGTCGTCCGATTGCCATGGTACTTGTTTTCCTAGCTCTTATCTTAATCGTGATTGCTCTTTTGGTTTTGGTGCTGCCAACCCTAGCCCAGACTATTAGTCAGCTGGGAACAGTCCTTTCAACAGTCCTTACTCAACTTGGGAAATTGCTAGGCAGCTCGGAATTTGTAACCAAAGACATGTTGTCAACTATCGTATCAGGCATACAGGGACAATCTAGTTCTATTAGCCAAGCTTTGATAGGTTTTTTATCAGGTCTGACTAGTAATATCGGCAATATTTTTTCAAGTTTGATGAATGCCTTTTTGATTATAGTCTTCACCTTTTTATTTTTATCCAGTAAGGAACATTTGGCAGCGATGACGAGTCGACTTCTAAAAGTTTTTCTTCCAGAGAAGGTGGTGATAAAGTTGACTTACATTGGACAAGTAGCACTAGAGACTTATGACCAATTTTTGATGAGTCAGCTGATTGAAGCAGTTATCATAGGAGTTATGATAGCGGTTGGTTACAGCGTGTTTGGGATACCCTATGGAGTAATGACAGGTATCTTTGCAGGAGTGCTATCGTTCATTCCTTATGTAGGGCCTATGATTGCTTGTGTTGTGGGAGCGATTTTTATCTTCACAGTGAGTCCTACTCAAGCCTTACTTTCTCTTCTTCTATATCAAATCATACAACTGATTGAGGGAAATCTTATCTATCCCAAAGTTGTGGGTCAATCTATTGGCTTACCAGCCCTTTTCACGCTTGCGGCTGCTAGTATCGGAGGGAATCTTTTCGGACTACTTGGAATGATATTCTTTACCCCCGTATTTGCTGTTATCTATCGACTGGTTAAAGAATTTGTCGTTGCAAAGGAAAATCAGGTAGATTAAGAAAAACTAAATTTAATAAGATATACTGAGAAGAGAGTGAGAGATTCTCTTCTCTTTTATTTTTAAATACTTTTCTACAAAAAGCTATTAGACGTTAAAAAAAGCCTTGGTTTCAAGGCTTATTTCTGTTGATTTAGATGTGCCCCCTGCAGGGCTCGAACCTGCGACCCATAGATTAAGAGTCTACTGCTCTACCAACTGATCTAAGAAGGCAAATAAAAAGCTGAGAATGTAACTTCCCAGCTTTTTTAATATGCCCAAAATGGCAGCTAGATTATTTACGAAAGGCATCAAGGATATAGGTGAAACCAACAATTAAAAATGCAAAGGCAACGACATAAACGACAAAGACACTTGTAGCTACTGGATTGAACAAAATCACTAGACCTAGTAAAAATGCAAGCAACGCTATCCACATGATATGGTTGCCAATAATAGGGAAAATCAATCCCAGACGATTGCCTTTAAAGAAAGCTATAATGGCTTCTACAATTAACCAAATTCCTAAAATAGTTGGAATGACAACTGGCAGCGTCACAAAGCCATAGGCAACGAGGTAAAGAGCTAAGAGAAGATTAACAATCCCTTGGAAAAGATGAGCTGGTGAGCGAAGCTCTTTTGGTACAGAGAAATAGCCTAAAATAGCTGCTATAGAAGAAACCAGTAAACCAAATGCAATCCACCAGCTGTAAACAACAAGATTAGCTACTGGGTTTGTAAATAGGAAAAGTCCTAAAAGGACAAAAACAACTCCTGCAAGGAATAGCAGTAAACGATTAGAAAATTTCATTTCAATACCCCCTATATAGTATAGTATAGTTTGATAATAAAAATATTATACACCTTTTTAGAGGAAATGTCAATAAACAAAATGGAAAATTTGGAAGTTTCAGTCTGATTTATGAAAAGAAAATCAGTTTTTATTATTTTGAAAATAAAAAGAGAAGATAAAATTTGTCTTCTCTACATGAAAATATTGTATGGCATCAAAGCAAAAGTAACTGGCTTTACACTATTTGTAAAGATGTAATTTGATTCAAAAAGAAAAGATAGATTTAAAATGTGGGACAAATGATGGGGTAAATCAGTTATAGACAAGCAAAAAAAGCCTTGATTATCAAGGCTTTTCCTGTTGTATTTAGATGCCCCCTACAGGGATCGAACCTGTGACCCACGGATTAAGAGTCCGCTGCTCTGCCAGCTGAGCTAAGGAGGCAAAGAAAAAAGCTGTATTGGTGCCGAAACTTCACGGTTTGTATTGAACCCGCGCAATTAAGCAGGTGGGCAACTCGCTCTAACTGAAGCTGTTTCCGTGTGAGACGGCCTACATGCTGTTAGAAGACTTTTGTTTCCCTAATAATACAAAAAATAGTCGGTCAACACTTAAGTGTGAAGTCGTACACCACAGCGTTTCTATGTTTATATAATACCACTTTTTCAAAAAAAATCAAGAGGAAAGTGCAATTTTTTGAAAAGGATTTCAGATTTTTCGCAAACGGTCGATAGCTTCCTTTCTTTGAGCCAAAGCCCGTTCATATTTACCAGTATCTTCTGCTTGGAAATAGTGATGATTACGAATTTTTTCTGGTAGATAGTCTTGCTTGACCCAATTTCCAGGATAGTTGTGTGGATAGAGATAGTCTTGGGCATTCCCCAGTTCCTTGCTTCCGCTGTAGTGCCCATCACGCAGGTGCCGCGGAATAGGCAAGTGCCCTGATGTTTTGAGGTCAGCAAGTGCCTTATCCATAGCTACATAGGCTGAGTTGGATTTTGGAGAAAGAGCCAAATCAATCACGACGTTGGCAATGAGGATGCGAGCTTCGGGAAAACCAATCTTTTGGGCAGCATCCAGAGCAGTTACGGTGTGAACCTGGGCTTCAGGATTGGCTAAGCCGATATCTTCATAGGCGATAACAGTCAAGCGACGAGCGAGACTTGGCAAATCACCAGCCTCAATCAAGCGGGCAGCATAGTGGAGACTGGCATCCACATCTGAGCCACGGATAGACTTTTGCAGGGCTGAGAGAACATCATAGTGGCCATCTCCATCCTTATCCATAGTGATGTAGCTTCTCTGAAGACTATTTTCCATGATGTCTAGAGTGATATGGCGAATGCCCTTATCATTCTCAGGGGTAGAAAGAACAGCCAAATCCAGTGAGTTAAAGGCAGAGCGCAGGTCTCCGTTTGTAGAGGTTGCGATGAAGTCCAGCGCATCCTCATCTAGTTCTACTGGAAAATCAAAACCACGCTCAGGGTTACTTAGAGCTATCTGTAGAGCCTCTTTGACTTCTTGGTTAGACAGAGGTTCCAACTCAAAAATTTGAACGCGACTGCGAATGGCAGGAGTGACAGAGAAGAAAGGATTTTCAGTTGTAGCGCCAATCATGATGACCAGTCCACTTTCCAAGAGAGGCAAGAGGAAGTCTTGCTTGGTTTTATCTAGTCTATGAATCTCGTCAAGGAGTAGTACAAGTCCACCTGAAAATTTAGCCTCTTCCGCAATTTCTTGCAGTCGCTTTTTACTATCAACTGTCGCATTGAAAGTTCGAAAGGCATACTTAGTAGTCCCAGCGATGGCTGAAGCAATACTGGTCTTGCCGATTCCAGGAGGTCCATATAGAATCATGGAGGACAGGCGGTTGGCTTCCACCATGCGACGGATGATTTTTCCTTGTCCGACCAGATGTTCCTGACCGATGACCTGATCGATGGTTTTAGGGCGCATGCGAAGTGCGAGATTGTCTGGCATAGCAGTCCTTTCTAACGTGGATTTTCTGATGTATATGTGGTAAGATGGTAGTATCTATTTTAGCATATTTCCGAGCAATCGGGGCGATTAAAGAGTCGCATAGAAAGAGGACAAAATGGCAACATACGGATTTTTAGATGTTTTAGAGGAAGAGTTGGAGAAGAATTTTCCCTTTGACTTTGAGATTAGTTGGGACAAGCGTAACCACGCGGTTGAAGTGAGTTTTCTATTGGAAGCGCAAAACGCTGCAGGTGTGGAGATGGTAGATGAAGACGGAGAGGTTTCGTCAGATGACATTCTCTTTGAGGAAGCAGTGCTTTTTTACAATCCTGCCAAATCAACAGTCAATGAGGAAGACTATTTGACGGTTATTCCTTACCTACCTAAAAAAGGTTTTTCTCGTGAATTTTTAGCTTATTTTGCTCTATTCCTTAAAGACACTGCCGAGGTTGGACTAGATGCCCTCATGGACTTTTTGGAAGACCCAGAAGCAGAAGAATTTGTCATGGAATGGAACCAAGAAGTCTTTGAAGAAGGAAAAGTAGGCTTGGAAGAGGGAGAGTTTTATCCTTATCCGAGATACTAGGAGTTTGACATGGACATAGAGATTTCTGATTTCACAGGCTGTAAGATCGCTTTGTTTTGTGGGGATAGGCTCTTGACTATCTTACGCGATGATAAGGCAAGCATTCCCTGGCCCAATATGTGGGAACTGCCCGGTGGGGGACGAGAGGGGGATGAAAGTCCTTTTGAGTGCGTGGCGCGTGAAGTTTATGAAGAACTGGGAATTCATCTGACTGAGGATTGTCTGCTTTGGAGTAAGGTTTATCTAAGTATGCTTTTTACAGACAAACAGTCCGTTTTTCTAGTTGGTCAGTTAACACAGAACCAGTTTGACAGTATCGTATTTGGAGATGAGGGACAGGGTTATAAACTGATGAACATTGAGGAGTTTTTGAAGTCTAAACAGGCAGTGCCTCAGCTACAGGGGAGATTGAGGGATTATTTGGAGGAAGTAAAATGATTTTTGCGATTGCAACAACCACGTTGAATAAAGAAGTTAAGCGTAAGCTAGAAACTGGACAATACTCTAGGGAAGAAGCTGCATTCATTTACATGGAATATTTAAAGTTAAAGAAGCAGAGAGAAAGTGGTACGAAAGTAGCTGGGATCTCTATGGCTGTTATTTGGGGATTAATGCTTGTTTTACCCTTAATGAGTGGTGAAGGTCTCGTACTGCCCCTTTCAGTACATTTTGTATTTTTGCTACTGCTTGCAGGAATTGTTCTATTTGTTTATTATCTTATGTTTGGTATTTTTAAACAGCAGATTCATAGCGCAATGAAAGAACACTATACAGATGTGATTGAAGAATTTAAGAAGAATAAGGAAAATACAAAATGGAAACATGGCAAGAGTTAAAAGTTACAGTGAAGCGTGAGGGAGAGGAATTGGTTTCCAATCTCTTAATCGAGCTGGGAGCGCAAGGTGTTGCGATTGAAGACAGCATGGACTATGTGGGAAATGTGGATCGTTTCGGCGAGATTTTCCCAGAGGTCGAGCAGCAAGAAGAAATCGTTGTGACAGCCTACTACCCTGACACGGTTGATGTAGCAGTAGTAGAAGCGGACTTGCAGGCACGTCTTGTAGAATTGACAGACTTTATGGATCTGGGAGAGGTCAAGATGGGGACGACTGCCTTGGCTGAGGAAGACTGGGCAGACAACTGGAAGAAATACTATGAACCAGCTCGTATCACTCATGATTTGACCATCGTGCCGTCTTGGACAGACTATGAGGCGACTGCTGGGGAAAAGATTATCAAGCTAGATCCAGGCATGGCGTTTGGTACGGGGACGCATCCAACAACTAAGATGAGCCTTTTTGCTTTGGAACAGGTTCTTCGTGGTGGGGAAACAGTGCTAGATGTGGGGACTGGTTCAGGGGTTCTCTCTATTGCCAGCTCGTTGCTTGGTGCCAAGGAAATCTTTGCCTACGACCTGGATGATGTAGCAGTTCGAGTTGCTCAGGAAAATATTGAGCTAAACCCTGGTATGGAAAACATCCATGTAGCAGCAGGAGACTTGCTTAAGGGAGTTGAGATTGAGGCAGATGTGATTGTAGCTAATATCTTGGCGGATATCCTCATTCATCTGACAGACGATGCCTATCGTTTGGTTAAGGACGAAGGCTACCTCATCATGAGTGGGGTTATCAAGGACAAGTGGGAAATGGTGCGCGAGTCGGCTGAGTCAGCTGGATTTTTCCTTGAAACTCATATGATCCAAGGGGAATGGAATGCCTGTGTCTTTAAGAAAACCAAGGATATTTCCGGTGTGATTGGAGGCTAGCATGCAACAGTATTTTGTCAAGGGGAGTGCAATTTCTCCTGTCACCATCGAGGACAAGGAAACCAGCAAGCATATGTTTCAGGTTATGCGCTTGAAAGAAGATGATGAGGTGACCTTAGTCTTTGATGATGGTATCAAGCATTTGGCGCGTGTGTTGGATGTGGAAGCTCGTCAGTTTGAATTGGTAGAAGAACTAGCTGACAATGTGGAACTACCTGTCCAAGTGACCATTGCATCTGGATTTCCTAAGGGAGATAAGCTGGAGTTTATCACTCAAAAAGTGACGGAACTAGGAGCCAGCCAAATCTGGGCCTTTCCTGCCGATTGGTCGGTCGCCAAATGGGATGGCAAGAAATTGGGTAAAAAGGTTGAAAAACTAGAAAAAATTGCCCTTGGAGCAGCAGAACAAAGCAAGCGTAATCTAGTACCGAGTGTAACACTTTTCGAGAAAAAATCAGACTTTCTAGCTCAACTGGACCAGTTTGACTCTATCATAGTAGCCTATGAAGAATCAGCAAAAGAAGGAGAAGCCGCTGCGCTCTTACAAGCGGTCTCTGGTCTTGAAAAAGGAGCCAAACTGCTCTTTATCTTTGGTCCAGAAGGTGGCCTGTCACCTGCGGAAATCGAGAGTTTCGAAGCTAAGGGAGCAGTCTTGGCAGGACTTGGCCCTCGTATCTTGCGAGCAGAAACAGCACCACTTTACGCCTTATCAGCCCTTAGTGTTTTATTAGAATTAGAGAAATAAGAGGAAGAAAATGGAACAAAAACACCGTTCAGAATTTCCAGAAAAGGAACTTTGGGATTTAACAGCCCTATATCAAGACCGAGAGGATTTCTTGCGTGCAATCGAGAAGGCTCGCGAAGACATCAATCAATTTAGCCGTGACTACAAGGGCAATCTTCATACTTTTGAAGATTTCGAAAAGGCCTTTGCGGAATTGGAACAAATCTACATTCAGATGAGCCATATTGGCAACTATGGCTTTATGCCTCAGACGACAGATTATAGCAATGAAGATTTTGCCAATATTGCCCAAGCTGGGATGGAATTTGAAACAGATGCTAGCGTAGCTCTTACCTTCTTTGACGATGCCTTGGTAGCAGCAGAAGAGGTTGTTTTGGACCGTTTGGGGGAACTTCCCCACTTGACGGCAGCTATTCGTCAGGCAAAAATCAAAAAAGCCCACTATCTCGGAGCTGATGTAGAAAAGGCCTTGACCAATCTAGGAGAAGTTTTCTACAGTCCGCAGGACATCTACACTAAGATGCGAGCTGGGGATTTTGAAATGGCTGACTTTGAAGCCCATGGTAAGACCTACAAAAATAGTTTTGTGACCTATGAGAATTTCTACCAAAACCATGAGGACGCTGAGGTTCGTGAGAAATCATTCCGTTCCTTCTCGGAAGGACTTCGTAAGCACCAAAATACGGCTGCGGCAGCCTATTTAGCCCAAGTCAAGTCTGAAAAACTCTTGGCAGATATGAAAGGCTATAACTCAGTTTTTGATTATCTTTTAGCTGAGCAAGAAGTGAACCGTGCCATGTTTGACCGTCAGATTGACCTCATCATGAAGGATTTTGCGCCAGTCGCTCAGAGATACCTTAAGCATGTTGCCAAGGTAAATGATCTTGAAAAGATGACCTTTGCTGACTGGAAATTGGATTTGGACAGTGCATTGAATCCTGAAGTGACTATTGACGAAGCCTATGACTTGGTCATGAAATCAGTCGCACCATTGGGTGAAGAATATTGTCAGGAAGTTGCCCGTTATCAAGAAGAACGCTGGGTTGACTTTGCTGCTAATAGTGGCAAGGATTCTGGGGGTTATGCAGCGGACCCATATCGCGTGCACCCTTATGTCCTCATGAGTTGGACAGGTCGTTTGAGCGATGTCTATACCTTGATTCATGAAATCGGGCATTCTGGTCAATTCATCTTTTCGGACAATCACCAAAGCTACTTCAATGCCCACATGTCTACCTACTATGTTGAAGCGCCGTCAACTTTCAATGAATTGCTTCTCAGTGATTACTTGGAACACCAATCTGACGACCCTCGTCAAAAACGCTTTGCTCTGGCTCACCGCTTGACAGACACCTACTTCCATAACTTTATTACCCACCTCTTGGAAGCAGCCTTCCAGCGTAAGGTGTATACATTGATTGAAGAAGGGGAGACCTTTGGTGCAAGTAAACTCAACAGCATTATGAAGGAAGTTTTGACCGATTTCTGGGGAGATGCCATTGAGATTGATGATGATGCAGCTCTGACTTGGATGCGCCAAGCTCACTACTACATGGGCTTGTATAGTTACACCTACTCAGCAGGGCTAGTCATTTCGACTGCTGGTTACCTTCATCTGAAACATTCAGAAACTGGAGATGAGGACTGGCTCAATCTTCTCAAATCAGGTGGTAGCAAGACACCGCTTGAGTCAGCTATGATCATCGGAGCTGATATTTCAACAGATAAACCACTCCGTGATACCATCCAATTCTTGTCTGACACAGTTGATCAGATTATCGCCTACAGTGCCCAGTTGGGAGAGTAAATTAAAAGAGTCTGGGACAAAAGTCTAACCTTAAATATAAAAAGCGAACAAAACGAGTTATCTGACACTCAGAATTCTGTCTTGTTCGCTTTTTTTCTAATCTATCGATTTTAAAAATTTATAATAAAGAATTCCTAAAATCAAAATTTTTTGTCCTAGCCTCTTAAATTATCCCCAAAAGCTATCTTCTTCAGCTTGATCTGAAGAGAAGAGCCAAACTTCTTTGATTTTTCCGTCTTCAATACGGAAGAGGTCAATCCCGTTCATATTGAGTTCAGTACCATCAGCACGTGTTCCAAGAAAAGTAACATTGGCTGCGATTAAATCCTTATTGTCAGAAACCCAATTTGTTATCACCTTAAAGGTTCCATTAGTTTTCTCAGCAAATGTAGCCAGGTGAGTTCCTAGCTTGTCCTTACCAACAACTGTACCAGATATACTATGAGTACCAGGTTGATGCCAGATAATATCGTCTGCCATCGTTTCAAAGACACCAGGAAAGTCACCAGCAATTAAAGCTTGGTTATAAGCATTGAAAATTTCTAAGTTTGTTGACATATCTATTCTCCATTTCTTTTTTATGATATAATTGTAACAGTTACAAACAAAAAAACAAGTAGACACTTTTTCGATAGCTAGTATCAAAAGTAGTACTTTTATTGATACTAAAAGATAAATTTTTTTTTAAAAAATAGAAAGAAGATATTTTATGACAAATAAAGTGAGTGAGTATGGTATTTGTCCATTTGCAACAACGCAGAGGGTTTTAACGGGGAAATGGGCACTGGTAATCATTTATCAGTTGAGTACGGGTACCAAACGATTTAAAGAATTGCAGAGATTATTGCCTGGGATTACTCAAACTATTTTGACCCGTCATCTCCGTCAATTAGAAAAGGATAAGATTGTTCAACGAAAGATCTATGCCGAAGTTCCACCACGAGTTGAGTACAGCTTAACTGAAATGGGGCAGGAATTCAGAGTTGTTTTAGATGCTGTCGAGAAATGGGGTCTAGATTATATCAAGTTGCTAGAAATGTAGAGGTATTGACCATGTATCAAGAGTTACTTAGAAAAATAGCAGAAGAAAAACCAAGTTATCATGAGGAAGAAATCCAATGGTTGCTTGATCATTTGGGAGATTCTTCTCCAGAAATTCGCGATGACCTTGTTTTTATAAGCTTTGCTAGAGGGATTCAGGAAGAGCTATTTACACAGGAACAATTTCAGTTCATTGCTGAGGTGGTATCAGCTGATGGAGGACTAGATAAAGAGATTGATAAGGTAGGCTTGTCAACCCTTGAACGTTCTTTTAGGGCGCTTATTTATGCAAATCTCTTGTCTGCAGATGCCAACCAGCAATCGATTTTTTATCAGGGATTAAAAGCAGAAATTCGTAATGTCCTTTTAAATCAAGGTTTGCACTATCTTTCAAAAGAAAAGGATACAACGGGTTTTTCAAGTCAGTATGGTTGGGTTCATGCTTTTGCACATGGAGCCGATTTACTGACAGAGGTGGTTTGTCATCCAGACTTTCCTAAAAACAGGGTTCATGAAGTATTTGATATACTTGGCCAACTATTTAAAAGAATTTCGATTCGTTTTACAGATGATGAGGATTGGCGTTTAGCAAGAGTGATCTATGAACCTATTTTACAAAGTAAGTTGGAGCAAGAGCAAGTAGCTTCTTGGATAAAAGCTGTTGACTTTCCGATAGAAGAAAGGGAAGATTTTTATAAATTTTCCAACTTCAGATCTTGTCTGTTGGAAGTCTATGTCCAACTTGACCAGAGAAATAGTTTACAAGATGACTTGAAAGAAGCTATCCAGTCTTTTCAATACTAGGGATAAGCTAATATTACTTATTGAAAGAGTTTCTATTGTACCCTCCTAACTAATAATGAAAACTAATAAAAGAGGTTGAATCATTTTCCAACCTCTTTTTGTCTATCTTAATGGAATTGCATACCACCATCAACGATAATGGTTTGTCCTGTAATGTAGTTTGAATCTGGTCCTGCAAGGAAGCTGACGGCTGCAGCCACATCTTCTGGTTCAGATAGACGTTTTAGAGTAATATCTTTTGCAAATGTCTGCATACCCCACTCGTCATCTTTTCCTGCATTTTTACCAACTTCATGAGCGATGTCGTACATCATTGGTGTTTTCACAATACCTGGTGCGTAGGCGTTAACAGTGATGCCTGAGTCTGCTAAATCACGTGCTAATGTTTGCGTAATTCCACGAACAGCAAATTTGGTTCCACCATAAACAGTTAGATTTGGGTTACCGACTACACCGGCTTGAGAGGTTGCGTTGATAATTTTACCTCCGTGGCCAAGTGCTTTAAATTGCGCTTGTGCAGCTTGTGAACCCCAAATGACACCACCAACGTTGATACCGAAAGTGCGTGTAAATTGTTCCTCAGTAATTGTATCAAGAGGAGTAGTTGGAGCAACACCAGCGTTATTTACGACAACATTCAAATCACCAAAATGGTCAACAACTTTTTGAAATGCTTGTGCAACTTCGGCCTGTTTCGAAACATCGGCCACGACAGCAAAGGCATTTTCGGCTGATAATTCGGCAACAGCTTTTTCAGCTGTTTCGGGATTGTAGTCTAAGACTCCTACCTTAAAGCCATCTTGAACCAATCGTTTTGCGATTGCAAAACCGATTCCTTGACCTGCACCTGTGACAATAGCAACTTTAGACATATGATTCCTCCTTGGTATCCACGATACCATTCAAACGTTCATAAAAGAACAGCAAAGTTGTAAAAATTAGTTCAAATTAGGGAATAAATAAATTATTAGAACTATATTGACATTATATACCTTTAGAAAAAATGTTTCAAATAAACACTACCGTTTTTATAGAATTTTATCCTGAAAATTTCCAATCAATTTTCTTGAAACCCTTTCCCTCTTTTGATAGACTAGTATCTAGTTTTTGAAAAAAGGAGAAAGAAAATGAAAAAATTTGTCGCTGAGTTAATCGGTACGTTCATGCTTGTGTTCGTTGGGACTGGAGCTGTTGTTTTTGGAAATGGTCTTGAAGGTCTTGGTCACCTAGGGATCGCCTTTGCCTTTGGTCTGGCAATAGTGGTTGCAGCTTACTCAATCGGAACTGTTTCAGGTGCACACTTGAACCCAGCTGTTTCTATCGCTATGTTTGTTAACAAACGTTTGTCATCAAAAGACCTTGTCAACTACATCCTTGGTCAGGTTGTTGGAGCTTTCCTTGCGTCAGCTGCGGTATTCTTCCTCTTGGCTAACTCAGGTATGTCAACTGCTAGTCTTGGTGAAAATGCTTTGGCAAACGGTATCACTGTCTTTGGTGGATTCTTGTTTGAAGTTATTGCAACCTTCTTGTTTGTTTTGGTTATCATGACAGTGACTTCAGAAAGCAAGGGAAATGGCGCGATTGCTGGTTTGGTAATCGGTTTGTCATTGATGGCTATGATTCTTGTTGGATTGAACATCACTGGACTTTCAGTAAACCCAGCTCGTAGCTTGGCACCGGCTGTCTTGGTAGGTGGCGCAGCCCTTCGACAAGTTTGGATTTTCATCCTTGCACCAATCGCTGGTGGAGTTCTTGCAGCCCTCGTTGCAAAAAAATTCCTAGGAACAGAAGAATAATTGAAACTCAAAAAGCCTTGCCCCTCGTTTTGAGGAACAGGGCTTTTTCGTATCTGTTTATATTCAATGAAAATCAAAGAGCAAACTAGGAAACTAGCCGCAGGCTATACTTGAGTACAGCAAAGCGATGTTGACGCGGTTTAAAGAGTATTAACGGTTGTCAATTTTCTCTGGATAAAGGTCGTGTTGGAAGAGGCGTTGTTCTGCCAAGCCTTCATACTTAGTTCCAGGTTTACCGTAGTTGTAGTAGGGGTCAATTGAGATGCCACCGCGAGGTGTAAATTTTCCCCAAACTTCTAAATATCGAGGGTCTAGCAAGTTGACTAAGTCTTTTCCGATGGTGTTGATACAGTTTTCATGGAAATCTCCGTGATTTCGGTAACTAAAGAGGTAGAGTTTGAGGGATTTTGACTCGACACAGAGCTTGTCAGGGATGTAGGAAATATAAATCGTCGCAAAGTCTGGCTGAGCAGTGATTGGGCAAAGGGAGGTAAATTCAGGACAGTTAAATTTGATAAAATAGTCATTTTCCACATGACGATTGTCAAAGGATTCGAGGACTTCTGGTTGATACTCGAAAATGTAGTTGGTTTCTTTGTTGCCTAGTAGGCTGAGGTTTTTCATTTCTTCTTGTTGTGACATGATTTTTTCTTTCTAATTTTAAACACCACGTTGGTTGTCGTAGAGGAGGGTATGGAGTTGAGGAAGGACGCGGACATTGCCCCAGCTATCGTCGGCAGCGATACGTTCCCAGAGTTCTTTGAGGCGGTCCAGTTGGTCTTGGACAATATTACCCGTAGCCTTGGGTTCAGGATTTCCTGCAGATAAGAAGAGAACATCTGGTTGGTAGCGTTCTTGTATGCCTTTGGCAAAAGCCAAATCTGCATCATCAAAGACAGGGATTTTAAAGGTGACCTTGTCTGGATCAAGTTGGGAAACGATAAAGTCCAAGGTCTCAAAGTTGACTTCCATCTTGGATGAAGGAGGTTTGGGACTCAGAGTAACTTGGTCGATGTCTTTCAACCAAGTTTGCCAGCGGGAGCCTTGGGTCTCAACAGCTAGAGTGACACCACGTTCCTTGAGTTTAGTGACGAGTTCAGCCATGTTGGCTGCTAGGATAGCAGGATTTCCACCAGATAGGGTTACATAGTCGTAGCTCCCCAATTTATCCAAGGCAGCAATGACCTCGTCAGCAGTCATACGAGTTGGCTTTTCAGAGCCATCCCAAGTAAAAGCAGAATCGCACCAGTCGCAATGGTAGTCGCAACCTGCAGTGCGGACAAACATGGTTTTCTGCCCGATAGCACGACCTTCACCTTGAAAAGTTGGGCCAAAAATTTCCAAAACTGGTAGTTTGAGGACACGTTCCCTAGTCATCTAACCACTCCCGTCTAAACTCTGCAAAGGCAGTCGGAGTCTCATAGAGGCGAACGTATTCCAAACGGAGACCGCGCTCGTCTGGCAACTCTTGGTTCATAGTTTGGAAAATCCAGTAAACCATATTTTCAGCAGTTGTGTTCATATAGGGAAGAGTTTCATTGAGATAGCGATGATCCAAGTGGGGTTCTAAGTAGTTCTTGTAGATCACTTTGATGTCTCCGAAATCGTAGGTCATGCCACGTTCATCTAAAAATCCACTGACAGCAATCTGCAGATGATAGGTGTGGCCGTGCAGGGATTTGCATTTTCCCTCATAGTGAAAGAGGTGGTGGGCAGCATCAAAGGTAAATTCTTTTGATACTAAGGTTCTGTGGGGATTGTAGACAAGAGATTCTCCAGTTTCCTGTTTGATTTCTTTGGGTGCAAAAAACATTAGTCCTCTCCTTTCTGTGAGAGATAAACATCTAGTCCATGCTGACGTAGGTGGCAGGCTGGGCAATCCCCACAGCCACTTCCGATAATCCCGTTGTAGCAGGTTAAGGTCTTTTCACGAACATAGTCAAAGGCACCGAGTTGGTCAGCTAATTCCCAAGTTTCAGCCTTGTCTAGCCACATGAGAGGTGTTTGGATAACAAAGTCGTAATCCATAGCAAGGTTGAGGGTAACATTAAGAGATTTGACGAAGACATCCCGACAATCGGGGTAGCCTGAGAAGTCTGTTTCGCAGACACCTGTCACGATATCTTTAATGCCTCGTTGCTTAGCAAGAACTGCCGCAAAGGACAGAAAGAGGTGGTTGCGACCGTCAACGAAGGTATTGGGCACCTCTCCCTCTTTTTGCTCAATCTCTAGATCAGAGGTCAGGGCATTTTCAGTGATTTGTCCCAGCAGAGACATATCTAGGATGTGATGACGAATACCCTGCTCCTTAGCGATTTCTCTAGCGACTTGAATTTCGAGATGATGGCGTTGGCCGTAGGCAAAGGTGACAGCTTCGACTGTTTCATAATGTTTTTTAGCCCAAAAGAGGCAGGTTGTGGAATCTTGACCGCCACTAAAGACGACCAAGGCTGATTGACGTTTCATAGTACTCCTTCCAAAATGGGAAATGTTCAGAGCACGCAAAAAGCTCCCATGAGGGAGCTAAAAAATACCAAGTAGAGGTTTTTTTTAGCGATGGCATGTCCCAAACATCGTAATATTCTACTAACAGTCTAGCATATTTTTTGAAAAATGGCAAAGGGCAAGAAAAAAGAGACCAAAGCAAGTACTTGGTCTCTCGTTTGATTAGCTCAATTCAGCAACGATGGCCTTGATTTGTTCTGCTGTGTGAACACCAGCAACTTGTTTCACCACTTGGCCGTCTTTTTTGAAGAGAAGAGTTGGGATAGACATGATTCCAAAAGCACGAGCTGTGTTTGGATTTTCATCAACGTCCATTTTAACGATTTTCAAAACATCTTCTGAAAGTTCTTCAGACAATTTATCCAAGATTGGGCCTTGCATACGACATGGACCACACCAAGTTGCCCAGAAGTCTACTAAGACCAAACCGTCTTTTGTTTCTTGTTCGAATGTTGCATCTGTAATTGCTTTTGCCATTGTATTTCTCCTTTTTTAGTTATATTGGCTTAAATCTTGTTTCATGAGATAGAAGAAGACATCTCCATAAGTCCCATGGTAGTCCAAATCATGACCGTTGTAAGTTAATTTTTGGACAGGGTAGTAGTCTGCGACGCCGATAAGGCAAGCTTGTTGCGAACGATCAAAGTCTTCATAAGAATCGAAGGTTACAGTTCTTTCGTTCTTGCTGGCATCTAGATAGGTAATTTCAATCATTTTAAAAACTCCTTTGTTTAATGATGACTTTATTTTACTCCTTGTAAAAGAGAATGTCAAGAAAAATGATTGCGCACGCAACTTTTTTTCTAAAATCATCTTAAAGCAAGAAATCCAAACCAGTTTCCAAGCTTTCTTCGACAGCCTTCTGTAGAGAGGCTAGTGTCTTTTGCCCATCACTTGTCAGGCAGATAAAGCTAGAGCGTCTATCTTGATCACAACACCTGCGACTAAGTAGACCGCAATTTTTGGCTTCCAAGCGAGCCACCATCCGAGAAACAGCGCTAGGGCTCAGATGAAGTTTATCTGGCAGGTCAATCTGGCGTAGAGATTTTTCTTGAGCCAAGTCCAGATAGTAGAGCAGGTAGAACTCTTTCAAGGTTAGACTTTGCTCGCTCTGCTGGGCAATAGTCTCTTCCAAGAGACTTTCAATTTCTTTCTGACGCCGATTGAAGTCAAACCATTTTTCCAAATAGGTCATAGTATCTCCTTTCTTTTTAGAGTTGTAAATAGAAGAAAGTCCATTCACGGACAGTCTCTGTATCACAAGATGATTGCGCATGCAATAATTATACTACTTTTCAAGAAAGCTGGCAAGAAGGATGATGAAATCTTTTATCCTCAATTACGCCTGTTTATGCTAGTCTTCAATTGTCTGTATCCCCTTTCTTCTCTAATTTTTATCAACTCTTGTGCATTTCCTTGAAATTTTCTGAAAAAAGAGTAAACTGGTATGCAAGAAGTCTATTTCGTGGAGTTTAGGATGAAATTATATGTTCAATTAATGATTCTCTTTGTGATTTCTCTAATCGGAGAGGGGATTTCCAGTTTCTTTCATTTGCCCATCCCAGGCAGTATTATCGGTTTGATTATTCTTTTTCTAGCCCTACAGTTCAAGTGGCTGAGAACTAGACATGTCAACATGGTCGGAAATTTCTTGCTGGCCAATATGACTATTCTCTTTTTGCCACCAGCAGTGGGAATCATGGAAAAGTTTGATGTGATTGCTCCCTATCTTTTGCCCATTGTTTTGATTGTCTTTTTTGCGGCTGTTATCAACATTATCCTCATTGCCTTGGTGGTTCAGTTCATCAAGAGACGGTTTGAGGGAGATTATGAGAAAGGAGATGCCAAATGAGTGAATTTGTTTCCAATCCCCTGTTTGGGCTAGCCCTGTCTATCTTAGCTTATTTAGTGGGAATGCTGATTTATAGACGTTTTCCCCATCCATTGACAACTCCTCTGCTTTTGTCAGCTGTTTTCATTATCATCTTTCTAAAGGTGACGGGGATTTCTTACCAAGATTACTATCAAGGTGGGGTTTATTTGAACAACTTGATTGTCCCATCGACAGTGGCTCTAGGGATTCCGCTTTATAAGAGTTTTCACTTGATGAAGCATCATGCTCGGAGTATTCTCTTTGGTAGTTTGTTAGCGGTAGTGGTCAATACCTCTTTCACAGCTCTTGTGGCTAAAATCTTTGGCATGGACTTTTTCCTAGCCATTTCTCTCTTTCCTAAGTCAGTGACAACCGCTATGGCAGTGGGAATTACAGAAAAATTGCAAGGCTTGACCACCGTGACCTTGGTTGTCGTAGTGGCAACTGGAATTTTGACTAGTGTTATCGGCCCAACCCTTTTGAAGTGGATGAAAATTGACGATCCAGTAGCAGTCGGGCTTTCCCTCGGAGGAACAGGGCATGCAGTCGGAACAGGAACAGCCTTTCGATACGGCTCTGTAGCAGGAGCCATGGGTGGCTTGGCTATCGGTGTCACTGGTATTCTCTATGTCTTTGTCAGCCCTATCGTAGCCAGTTTGATATTAAGTTAAATCAAAACCCAGCTTTTTAGCTGGGCATTTTTTATTGCAAATTAACCTTGTTTTTCAAGATATGATAAGTTCCTAGATAGTAGATGGCTATAAGAATAACTTCTTCCAGAATAGTCATGATAATGCCCATCTGGAACTGATCAGCTCCTCCAGTGGTTGATGGGAAGTAGAAACCAGGGTTAGAACGATAGAAGAGTTCAATAAAGCCAACGACGATTTGGATACCAATGTAGGCTACAATTGACAGTGCAGTACGGTATTCATTGAACAGCTGTCCAATGGAAATGGCCAAGTAGATGCAGAGGATTCCAGAAATGGTATTTAGTAGGAAGGATATCCCCATAAGAGAGAGTTGAGGGAGGTGTGTTTCTATAAATGGAATCAAGTCAGAAGTTACAAACCAATCAGGAGCTGTTAGAGTCAGAACAATAAAAGCACTGATTACGAGTACAGCAGTGCTGACAATAGACCAGATAAAGGCACCGACTAGTTTAGCTGTGATGATATGGTGTTCGGATACTGGAAGGGTCAAAGTCAGGTAGCCTTGTCGGTCATAGACACTACCTTTGAAGCGTTTAATAATCAAGAAAATGGTTGAAATCACAAGTGTAAGCATCAAGCCACCAAAGACTGTAGCTAGAGAAAGTAGCATAGCAGCCTGACTTTCTTGATAAGGTAGATTTTTAAAGCCTTGTGTCTGTATTCCGATAAGGGCAGAAAGGGCTAGCACGGCAGCGTAAAGGGCTAAATACCACTTGTTAACATTTTTAAATTCGTAGCGAACTAAATTCCAAAACATAATAATCTCCTTTGCTTAGGCCTTAAATTCCTGACGGAAGAGCTGGTCGATGGATTCACCTGACTCGTAGCGAATATCATCTACATTGCCTTGACGAACGACTTTTCCGTCTTTGAGGAAGACAATTTCATCCAAGATTGGCTCGATATCAGAAATCAAGTGGGTAGAAATCAAAACGGTAGAAGTTGGTGAGTAGTTGTTGATAATGGTATTGAGGATATACTCACGGGCTGCTGGATCCACTCCACCAATGGGTTCGTCCAGAACGTAGAGGCGGGCATCACGGCTCATAACCAAAATCAGTTGTACCTTTTCCTTGTTTCCTTTTGATAATTTCTTGAGACGACTATTTTCATCAATACCTAGGTCTGCAAGTAGATGATGGGCACGTTCAAGATTGAAATCTTTATAGAAGGTCTTGAAGTAGGTTAGGGCTTCTTTGACCTTCATTTGTTCATTGAGATAGGTCGTATCCGGCAAATAAGCTACGATGGCCTTGGTTGCTGGACTTGGGTCCATGTCGTTGATGAGGACACGTCCTTGATCTGGTTGCAAGAGGCCATTGATTAGTTTAATCAGGGTTGTTTTTCCTGAGCCGTTTGGCCCAAGGAGACCAACAATTTTTCCAGCTGGAATGTCAAGGGAAACATTTTCAAGGGCTGGTGTTGCTCCATAAGATTTGGATACATTTTCAAATGCTAGTAATGACATAGGCTTAAACTCCTTTAATATAATCGCCGACTACGCCTGGTAGTTCTTCTTTTTCATAGCCAAAATGGGTCATGGAGGAAACGAAGTGTTCCAATTCTTCTTCTGATAATTGTTTGCGCGATTGGGTGATTAGCTCCTTATCCTCAGTCACAAATCGTCCAGTTGTGCGCTTACTGTAGACAAATCCTTCTCGTTCAAGGTCTGACAAGGCTCTTTGGATGGTGTTTGGATTGACACCGGCCTCGCTAGCTAGCTCTCTCACGGTTGGAAGTTGTTGATTGGGTTCCAGTGTATGGGAGACAATCTGAAGCTTAATTTTCTCCATGATTTGTAAATAAATGGGTTTTTTATTGTCAAATGTCCAGGACATCTTGGTCTCCTTTCTCTTATCTCTTTGTCTTAATTAAATAATACAACAAAACAAAAAACTTGTCAAGCAAAAAGAAGAATTGTTTTGGGAATCGCTTAAAAAATGGTATAATGAAAAGAAAACGATAAGGAGGGAAAGGATGCGTTGTCCAAAATGTGGGGCTACCAAGTCAAGTGTTATCGATAGTCGCCAAGCAGAAGAAGGGAACACCATTCGTAGAAGACGTGAGTGCGATGAATGCCAGCACCGTTTTACAACCTACGAACGGGTAGAAGAAAGAACCTTAGTGGTTGTTAAAAAAGATGGCACACGGGAACAATTCTCCAGAGATAAAATCTTTAATGGGATTATCCGCTCAGCCCAGAAACGTCCTGTGTCAAGTGATGAAATCAACATGGTAGTCAATCGTATCGAACAGAAACTCCGTGGTCGAAATGAAAATGAAATTCAAAGTGAGGACATTGGTTCACTCGTCATGGAGGAGTTAGCTGAACTGGACGAGATTACCTATGTACGTTTTGCCAGTGTCTATCGTAGCTTTAAGGATGTCAGTGAGTTAGAGAGCTTGCTCCAACAAATCACCCAGTCCTCTAAAAAGAAAAAGGAAAGATAAATGAAGCCAATTGACCGTTTTTCTTATCTAAAGAATAATCGGGTGTCGCAAGATACCTCATCTCTGGTACAGTGCTACCTCCCGATTATCGGTCAGGAGGCACTGAGCCTTTATCTTTATACCATTAGTTTTTGGGATAATGGTAGAAAGGAATATCTTTTTTCAAGCATTCTTAACCATCTCAACTTTGGGATGGATAGACTGATAAAATCCCTGAAAATCCTGTCTGCTTTCAATCTCTTGACCCTCTATCAAAAGGGGGATGTTTATCAGTTAGCCCTCCATGCTCCTCTCTCGAGTCAGGACTTCTTGGAACATCCTGTTTATCGCAGACTTTTGGAGAAAAAGATTGGTGATGCAGCTGTGGAGGATTTGAAAGTTGAAAGTGCTGAGGGAGAAGAAATACCTGTCTCACTCAATCAAGTCTTTCCAGATTTGGCAGAGCTTGGAAGTCAAGAAGACCTTGGTCTCAAGAAGAAAGTGGCCAATGATTTTGACTTGGACCATTTTCGCCAGCTAATGGCTCGAGATGGGCTTCGTTTTGCGGATGAGCAGTCCGATGTTTTAAACCTCTTTGCCATTGCCGAGGAGAAGAAATGGACTTGGTTTGAGATATATCAACTGGCTAAGTCAACAGCTGTTTCCCAGGTTATTTCAACCAAACGGATGCGGGAAAAAATCGCTCAAAAACCAGTTTCCTCTGACTTTAGTCCTAAGGAAGCGACTATTATCAAAGAAGCCAAAAGTAAGACTGCTCTGCAGTTTTTGGCAGAAATCAAGCAGACACGCAAGGGAACTATTACCCAAACAGAAAGAGAACTCTTGCAACAGATGGCTGGCTTGGGCTTGCTAGATGAAGTCATCAATATCATTCTCTTATTGACCTTTAATAAGGTGGATTCAGCAAACATCAATGAGAAATATGCCATGAAGGTAGCCAATGACTATGCCTATCAAAAGATTCATTCGGCAGAAGAGGCAGTCTTGCGCATTCGTGAACGTGGGCAGAAGAGTCAGGCTCAAAAAAGCAGTAACCCTAGTCCTGCCAAGTCCAATGTACCCAAGTGGAGCAATCCAGATTATAAAAACGAAACCAGCGAGGAAACTCGTCTGGAACTAGAACGTAAGAAACAAGAACTATTAGCTCGATTAGAAAAAGGAGGAGATTAGATGGAAAGTGTCGGAGACGTACTCAAACGTCAACCTAGCCGTTTTCATTATCAAGATTTGGTCCAGAAAATCATGAAGGATCCTGATGTTGCGGCCTTTATCCAGCAAGAATCCCTTACTCCAGAGGAATTAAATCGCAGTATCTCCAAGTTTAATCAGTACATCACCGAGCGTGACAAATTTCTCCGTGGGGATACGGATTATATTGCCAAAGGCTACAAGCCGATTTTGGTTATGAATCATGGTTATGCGGATGTTTCTTATGAGGAAACTCCTGAACTAATCGCGGCTGAAAAAGAAGCGGCTATTAAGAATCGTCTCAAGTTAATTAATCTGCCAGCCAGTCTCAAGCAAGCTAGTTTGGCTCAAGTAGATTTGGATGATTTGGGGCGCTTGCCAGTTTTTGAAAAGCTATTAGCCTTCGTGGAGCAATATCCAGCTATTCGAAAAGGTCTTTACTTATATGGAGACTTTGGTGTGGGAAAAAGTTTCATGGTGGCTGCCTTGGCTCATGATTTATCAGAAAAACGAGGTGTTTCATCCACTCTTCTCCACTATCCTAGCTTTGTCATTGATGTCAAAAATGCTATCGGTGATGGTAATGTTAAGACCTTGGTGGATGAGATTAAGCTGTCTGAAGTCCTGATTTTAGATGACATTGGTGCCGAGCAATCAACAGCTTGGGTACGTGATGAAATCCTGCAAGTCATTCTCCAATATCGGATGCAGGAAAATTTACCGACCTTTTTCACTTCCAACTTTAACTTTGAAGAATTGGAGCTGCATTTCGCTAAAGGGAAGCATGGAAATGACGAAACTTGGGAAGCCAGACGCGTCATGGAACGCATCCGTTATTTGGCTGATGAGACTCGTTTAGAAGGAGTAAACCGTCGATGACAGAAACGATTAAACTGATGAAAGCTCATAAGTCTGTGCGAAGATTTAAGGAGCAAGTCATCCCTCAGGAAGACTTGACTGAAATCCTGACAGCAGCCCAGATGGCCTCGTCTTGGAAGAATTTCCAATCCTACTCTGTGATTGTGGTACGAAGTCAAGAAAAGAAAGATGCCTTGTACGAATTGGTGCCTCAAGAAGCCATTCGCCAGTCTGCTGTTTTCCTTCTCTTTGTCGGAGATTTGAACCGAGCGGAAAAGGGAGCCCGACTTCATACTGACACCTTCCAACCTCAAGGTGTAGAAAGTCTCTTGATTAGTTCGGTCGATGCAGCTCTTGCTGGACAAAATGCCCTGCTGGCAGCCGAAAGTTTGGGCTATGGTGGTGTCATTATTGGCTTAGTTCGATACAAGTCAGAAGAAGTGGCAGAGCTCTTTAACCTGCCTGACTACACCTATCCTGTCTTTGGGATGGCACTAGGTGTACCAAATGAGGAACATGAAGTCAAACCTCGCTTGCCATTGCATCAGGTGGTTTTTGAGGAAGAATATCAGGAACAAACAGTTGATGTGATTGAGTCTTATGACCGTGTACAGGCTGACTATGCTGGGGCGCGTGCAACCACAAGCTGGAGTCAGCGCCTAGCAGAACAGTTTGGTCAAGCAGAACCAAGCTCAACTAGAAAAAATCTTGAACAGAAGAAGTTATTGTAGAAAGTGAGAAATTATGGCCCTACCAACTATTGCCATTGTAGGACGTCCCAATGTTGGGAAATCAACCCTATTTAATCGGATCGCTGGTGAGCGAATCTCCATTGTAGAAGATGTCGAAGGAGTGACACGTGACCGTATCTATGCGACGGGTGAGTGGCTCAATCGTTCGTTTAGCATGATTGATACAGGAGGAATCGATGATGTCGATGCTCCTTTCATGGAACAAATCAAGCACCAGGCAGAAATTGCCATGGAAGAAGCCGATGTTATCGTCTTTGTGGTGTCTGGTAAGGAAGGAATTACCGATGCAGACGAATACGTAGCCCGTAAGCTTTATAAGACCCACAAACCAGTCATCCTCGCAGTGAACAAGGTGGATAACCCTGAAATGCGAAATGATATCTATGATTTCTATGCCCTCGGTTTGGGTGAACCACTGCCTATCTCATCTGTCCATGGTATCGGTACAGGGGATGTGCTAGATGCTATCGTAGAAAATCTTCCAAATGAATATGAAGAAGAAAATCCAGATGTGATTAAGTTTAGCCTGATTGGTCGTCCAAACGTTGGAAAATCAAGCTTGATTAACGCTATTTTGGGAGAAGACCGTGTCATTGCTAGTCCTGTTGCTGGAACAACACGTGATGCCATTGATACCCACTTTACAGATACAGATGGTCAAGAGTTTACCATGATTGATACGGCTGGTATGCGTAAGTCTGGTAAGGTTTATGAAAATACCGAGAAATATTCTGTCATGCGTGCCATGCGTGCTATTGACCGTTCAGATGTGGTCTTAATGGTCATTAATGCGGAAGAAGGCATTCGTGAATACGACAAGCGTATCGCAGGATTTGCCCATGAAGCTGGTAAAGGGATGATTATCGTGGTCAACAAGTGGGATACACTTGAAAAAGACAACCACACTATGAAAAACTGGGAAGAAGATATTCGTGAGCAGTTCCAATACCTGCCTTACGCACCGATTATCTTTGTATCCGCTTTGACCAAGCAACGTCTCCACAAACTTCCTGAGATGATTAAGCAAATCAGTGAAAGTCAAAATACACGTATTCCATCAGCTGTCTTGAACGATGTTATCATGGATGCCATTGCCATCAACCCAACACCGACAGACAAAGGAAAACGACTCAAGATTTTCTATGCGACCCAAGTGGCAACCAAACCACCGACCTTTGTTATCTTTGTCAACGAAGAAGAACTCATGCACTTTTCTTACCTGCGTTTCTTGGAAAATCAAATCCGCAAGGCCTTTGTCTTTGAAGGAACACCGATTCATCTCATCGCAAGAAAACGTAAATAAACCTTACTTATTTTCCAATAAGCATAACTTAAAGAACCTGAGAACTATTTTGTCTCAGGTTTTTTCTGTTTATCTTATCTTGATTCTCAGAATAGGTTTGAAATGAAAAAGAATGCTGATAAATCAACATTCTTTTCATGCTCACTTAGAAAGAAATAATGTATTTTGTATTTTTAGCTACCAAAGATATACTCTTCCAATAATTAACTGCATATTTTCTCATTATCAGAAAGTATAGTTTTCATATTTTTTGATCTGAAAATCATATTAGTAGTCATCTAAAGATAAATTATTTCTATCTGTGATTATCTTTTGAATTTGTAATTTTTTAAAATCATTTTGCCGTAGACTCCAGTTATAATAAGACTGCCTCATAAGTTCATCGAAAATTATACGATTAGTACCATCAATATTACCGTTATCTAGTTTCCTCAATTCATCATTTTTAAATCTTTGTAAAATTTGTATAGCAGTTCGATTTTTTATTTTTAGTCCGTGAAATTCGGGGTAATAAAGAAAATCATTTAAAATATAAAAATATTTGGCATCTTCTAATAAACTTTTTGTATGCGTTTGGTAATTTTTACAAAAATTCAATATCAATTTGAATAAATAATTTAAGACAACCTTATATCTTTTTCCATATCCAATTATATAATAACCAATAGCACAAAGTGTATAGTAATCTTCTGAATTTTCATCTAGTAGTTGACATAAAAATTGCGAACTCAATTTCTTATCAAAATATTTTAAATATACAATTAGATCAGAAATATTATTGATTCTATTTGAGTTATTCTTCAATATACGATAGATATTTTCAAATATCCTATTTTCAATACTTAATAAATAATTTTCACTATTTGTTATAAAGTTTCCATTTTGATTGTTGATTGTTTTTCTTAATTTAGATATCGAAGCTCTGAATTTTATTAAAGTACTAATATAGGACTTTGTAGTGTCAGAATCAGGATGGATTGAATAGATATTATTTATCTGATCAAGAGCAGTATTTATGGTCCGAAGGTATTCATAAAATTTTTTCTTATAGTTAATCGTTTCTTGATTAATAAAAATTGGTTCATAAATTTCTAAAGAGATAGTCTTTAAAAAATATAGAACAACTCTCCGTTTAGAACTAGGTGTTTCGCTTATAATATTCCTTATTGCATCATATAGATTGATCCAAGCAGATTCTTTAATAATTATCTTCGCTTCAGAAATACTGTATTTCTCAGAGTTGTTAGTGAGAAGTTGTCGATATTTCTCAATTGCATTAGTATTATTTGATAATTTTAAAATATTGAGTTCTCTAATATTGTTAAAAGTATTCAGAATGTGCTTTAATTGTATAATGGACGAATCAGCCAATGAGAAAGGCTGCTCTTTAATTTGATGTTTTTCAAGATTGAGTTTTAAATTGAAATTAGAAAGCTCCTTAGAAATTTCTTGCTCAATAATCTCGAGTATCTCATACTTTGATGAGAAAACATAATAATCATCAATGAATCGATAAATTTTATAATCTTTATTTAAGATGATGTTTTGCCGATTTAAGTTCTTCTCAATATTATAATCACAGTGCGTTAAAATAATATCAGCAATTATTCTATTTATTTCTGGCCCAATTATAATACCATTGGTTTGGTTATCATTGCTTTTTTGTTGTAGTATGTCTGATTGAGCTGCAAAAGTATTCTTTAATTTCTCACTTGAGTATTCCTTACCTATGTGTTTATCTCCAACTATCCCCCATGTAATTGAATGAGTATATATACTTCCAAAAAAGTTTTGAATATCAAGTTTAGAAAAAAATCGATATCGTAAACTATCTCTGTTAAAACTAGGAGAATTCAGAATGTTAGATAATTTATGATGTTTGTTATAGGTGAAATATTTTTTAAAGAAAGGATCCAATTCTTCATTTGTAATAGAATTATTTCCTTCGATGCCAAAATCTTGTTCCATTTTTAACAGTTTTTTTTCTAAAGCTTTACTTTCTGAATATGTTATAGTATTTGCTTTTTGAACTTTACGAACATTAAATTTAGACTTTTGAAGAAAGTTAATTAATAGATATTCGTATTTCATAATATAAAGTAAAAACTTTAACTGTGAAGAAGGATGCATCAACGAAATTGTCCTATAACTACCATTATTTTTAGGAATTTCGTAGCGAAGAGGGATGGTATATTTGTCATTGAAATTTTTGTTAAATTTTTTATTATCCGTTGGAACTAGATTAATCAAATTTTCTAAATTATTTTTTAATGGTGAATTTGAGAAAAAGATTGGCACCTCAGAAGGGAGGACTTCATTTGCTAAAAACCATTCCTGCTTAAGATATTGTTTATTCATAATTAAATTATCCTTGATTTTTTGTCTCTTATATTGTACCATATAAAGCGTAGGCTTGAGAACACTAAATATTTTAATACTAGTTAATACAAGATTGAGTTCTCATACACACAAAAAGATTATTTCAAGTTTTTGCTTAAGGTATCATGTACCGTACATTTTATTATGTACTTCGCGTTGTATATGGTATCTAGCTTGGTAAGGATAAAAAAATCTGTCGTAATAGAGATTATTTTATCCTTCCTCTGTGCCTACGATTTTAGGGATATTTCATGAAATTTAGTTCGATTTTTTCAAAAAATAAGGTAGGAGAGCGACTGGTTTATAAATTAAAAAAAGAGGATTTACGTTCAGAATTGAAGGATGTAAATACTGAAATTATAAATAAATTCAGCATAGTGCTCCCAAATAGAAACGCTATTATCAAATCATTAATTCAATTTTTAAGCCAAGGAAGTATATACTGTAATCAAGCAGATTTAGATGCTACTGTTCAGAATTTCTATGTGATTAAGGCTGATATTGTGAATTTCTTCCCATCAATTAATAAGCATAGACTTTATAAAAAAATCATTAAATCTTCTATATTAAAAGATACTAGTCTTGATATTATTAAATCGTTTATATTTAATAATGATATTTCGGGTATACCTTTAGGTATGCCATTTTCTAGTGCACTTTCTGAAGTATATTTAGAAGATTTTGATGATGCAATAAGGAGAGAGTTTGCTCCAATTTTTTATGTTAGATATGTAGATGACATATTAATGATAAAAAGTTATCCTAAAAGTATGACTATTGATAAAGATAGTGAGAAAAATTTATTATTTAGTTTACTGAACGAAATTAGTTTATCAGCTAATGAAACTAAGACAGATATTTATGAATACAGACCATCTATTAATACACTAAACTTTGAGTATCTTGGATATAGTTTTAATATATCTGATAAAAAGTTACACATTGATATTTCTAAAAAAAAGTATGACAAAAAAGTATTAAATAGACTTACAAGATATTTTAAATATTATAAATCTTCCTCTCATACTGATGAAGATTTCTGGATTCTTTATTATAGATTAAAAAATTTAATTTATGGTGTAACATCGAGTGGGGAAAAAGGTACTGATCATAAGTTAAAATTTGGAATTGGTTTTAATTATAAGTTTATTAATTCCGACCACAGATTAAAAGATTTATTGAAGGCATTCCATTATTTTAGAACTAAATATTCAAATTATTTTACCTCGGAACAAACCGCACGCCTATTTAGTCTGATTAGTGTTGATTCTAGGGTAAATGGAAGAATAATTCTTAACCAATTTTCTGATACCAATGATATTTTACTTTTACTCAAGAAGAGAATAACTTATACTAAGTATTCAACAATAAAGTTAGAAGAAATTGCACAGCAAATTGGATGTCCGTCAATTGTCAGAAGTAACGATAGCTTGTATCGATATAATCTACAAATACAGATAATGAAAAAATTACGAATTCGTTGATTTAACTGAGAGCTCAGGCTCTCTTTTTTATTCCCCTCTTGACTACAAGGTAGTCATTTTCACAATTATTCCTTGTTGGTCTTGGTGGGGAAATAGATATAGAGCTGAATCAGTCATCAAAATTCAATCATTTTCCTAGCTTTTGTAACCTATTTGTAATGAAAATGCACTTTTTTTGTAAAAATCAAAATGCTATAATTCCTTAAATCAATTTTCCTTTATCAGGGAGGTTATTATGAAAAGAAGCAGATTATTTAAAAATAGTTTGTTGGTTCGCTTGCTTGGATTGCTGATAGTCTTTCTCTTCTTGTCAGCATTCACAGCACTTAAAAAACCTGAGTACGGGATTTATGACCAGGCTCACTATCTTACTGAGTCGACGATTGCAAGAAGCGTCCCCTGCCTTTGATGAACAAAAATTTAGCTTGTTGCTAGAAAAAACTTGGGAAATTTGGAGTTTAACCAGCGTCAAGAACTCTTGTCTAAAAGTATCAAAGATTGCCTTCCCCTATCTTATCAGGACTCTATCAAGGTTTATGAAAATACAGAAAAATACTCTGTCATGCGTGCCATGCGTGCTATTGACCGCTCGGATGTGGTCTTGATGGTCATCAATGCGGAAGAAGGAATCCGTGAATACGACAAGCGTATCGCAGGATTTGCCCATGAAGCTGGTAAAGGGATGATTATCGTGGTCAACAAGTGGGATACACTTGAAAAAGACAACCACACTATGAAAAACTGGGAAGAAGATATCCGTGAGCAGTTCCAATATCTACCTTACGCACCGATTATCTTTGTATCCGCTTTGACCAAGCAACGTCTCCACAAACTTCCTGAGATGATCAAACAAATCAGTGAAAGTCAAAACACACGTATTCCATCAGCTGTCTTGAACGATGTTATCATGGATGCCATTGCCATCAACCCAACACCGACAGACAAAGGAAAACGACTTAAGATTTTCTATGCGACTCAAGTGGCAACCAAACCACCGACCTTTGTTATCTTTGTCAACGAAGAAGAACTCATGCACTTTTCTTACCTGCGTTTCTTGGAAAATCAAATCCGCAAGGCCTTTGTCTTTGAAGGAACACCGATTCATCTCATCGCAAGAAAACGTAAATAAAAAAGCAGAATCTGGAATGACATTTCCAGATTTTTTTGATAAAATGAAGTTGAAGAAAGCGCTATCAAAAAGAGGTGTTGATGATGGAACATTTGTTTAAATTGTTAATCTTATTACCCTGTTTTTACTTTTTCAGCTGGATTGAAAAGGCCAACAGAGATAGTAAATTTTTCCCAATTTTTTACTATTTTTACTGGATTTACATCACCCTCTATGCTCTTTTTAGCCTTGCTTGGACAGTTTTTTCAGTCTTGTTTTTCAATATCCTATTGAGAAATGTGGCAGACATCAAGTCTTGGGGCATTTGGCTATTATTACTACTTATTGCTTTTTCCAGTTCTTGGTTAACCTATATCTTTTTCAAAAAAATGCTTCGCTTGAGACGGGAACTGGGGAAGTCTAAAGGTGGAAAGCATTGATTTATATTGGTAAGAACATTTAATAGAATGAAACTAAAGAAAACAATTTTAAAGAGGAGGTGTCGATGATGAAACTGTCGTTTAATTGGTTTCATTTGATACTCTTATTTCCCTGCTTTTACTTTTTTTATTGGATAGATAATGCTGATAGAAACAGTAAGTTTTTCCCCATTATCTACTATTTCTACTGGATTTATATTTCCCTTTTAGCTCTGTTTAGCTTGGATATGACAATTTTTTCATTCTTATTTTTCCCTTTTGTTCTAAATTATGTATCAGATGCTAGTACTTGGGGTGTTTGGTTGCTTTTGATAGTCTTATCTCTAGGCAGTGACTGGTTAGAATATATCTTTTTCAAAAACATGTTTCGCTTGAGACGAGAACTAGGGGAGTCTAACGGTGGAAGGCATTGATTTATACTCTTCGAAAATCAAATTCAAACCACGTCAACATCGCCTTGCCGTACTCAAGTACAGCCTGCGGCTAGTTTCCTAGTTTGCTCTTTGATTTTCATTGATTATTATATTACTTTCTATTTGTAGGAGGTTGCTTATGGAACGTCTAAAATCATTTATTACACAATATTCTAAATTCTATATTGGTTTAGTTCTGTTGATCTGGATTGCTTTCTTCTTTCTTCCTTGGGGCAGTCCGATTCTGGGGGGAAAGATTGACCTCTTCAGCATACAGAAAGTTTTACTAGTTTTTGGAATTATGTCGATTTTGATGGCCTTGCTGTCCAAGAAAGTCAGTCTCTTTGTTTTTGGATTGATCTGCTGTTTTTCTCTTTGGATAAATCTATTTATCCTATTTGCGATTTTGCCGATTTTTGTTGGCAATTAAATCATCATAAAAGTCAGAGAGGTTAGCTTGGAAACTAGCCTCTTTTTCCTTTTCAAAATGGGGATTCTTCCTTGAAAATAATCAGTAATTGTGCTAAAATTAAAAGAACATTCTAAAATATTCGGAATTTAAAGTAAGGAAAAACATGGCTAATATTTTAAAAACAATTATCGAAAATGATAAAGGAGAAATCCGTCGTCTGGAAAAGATGGCTGACAAGGTTTTCAAATACGAAGACCAAATGGCTGCTTTGACAGATGACCAACTAAAAGCAAAAACAGTTGAATTTAAAGAACGTTATCAAAATGGAGAATCACTGGATTCATTGCTTTATGAAGCATTTGCGGTTGTCCGTGAGGGTGCCAAACGTGTCCTAGGTCTCTTCCCATATAAGGTTCAGGTCATGGGGGGAATCGTTCTTCACCATGGTGACGTGCCAGAGATGCGTACAGGGGAAGGGAAAACCTTGACTGCGACCATGCCCGTATACCTCAACGCCCTTTCAGGTAAAGGGGTTCACGTAGTTACGGTCAATGAATACCTATCAGAGCGTGACGCGACTGAGATGGGTGAATTGTACTCATGGCTTGGTTTGTCAGTAGGGATTAACTTGGCTGCCAAGTCTCCAATGGAGAAAAAAGAAGCCTATGAGTGTGATATTACTTACTCAACTAACTCAGAAATCGGATTTGACTACCTTCGTGACAACATGGTCGTTCGTGCTGAAAACATGGTACAACGCCCGCTTAACTATGCCTTGGTCGATGAGGTTGACTCAATCTTGATTGATGAGGCCCGTACACCTTTGATCGTATCAGGTGCTAATGCAGTTGAAACCAGTCAGCTCTACCACATGGCAGACCACTATGTAAAATCTTTGGACAAAGACGACTACATCATCGATGTGCAGTCTAAGACTATTGGTTTGTCTGATTCAGGGATTGACAAGGCTGAAAGCTACTTCAAACTTGACAATCTCTATGACATCGAAAACGTAGCTCTGACTCACTTTATCGATAACGCCCTTCGTGCCAACTACATCATGCTTCTCGATATTGACTATGTGGTGAGCGAAGAGCAAGAAATCTTGATCGTCGACCAATTTACAGGTCGTACCATGGAAGGTCGTCGTTATTCTGATGGATTGCACCAAGCCATTGAAGCCAAAGAAGGTGTTCCAATCCAGGATGAAACCAAGACATCTGCCTCTATCACTTACCAAAACCTTTTCCGTATGTACAAGAAATTGTCTGGTATGACGGGTACAGGTAAGACTGAGGAAGAAGAATTCCGTGAAATTTACAACATTCGTGTTATTCCAATCCCAACAAACCGTCCTGTTCAACGTATTGACCACTCAGACCTTCTTTATGCAAGTATCGAGGCTAAGTTTAAGGCGGTTGTCGAAGACGTTAAAGCTCGTTACCAAAAAGGTCAGCCAGTCTTGGTTGGTACAGTTGCAGTTGAGACCAGTGACTACATTTCTAAGAAATTGGTCGCAGCTGGTGTTCCTCACGAAGTCTTGAACGCCAAAAACCACTATAAAGAAGCCCAAATCATCATGAATGCTGGTCAACGTGGTGCTGTTACCATCGCAACCAACATGGCCGGTCGTGGTACCGACATCAAGCTTGGTGAAGGGGTTCGCGAACTTGGAGGACTTTGTGTTATTGGTACAGAACGTCATGAAAGCCGTCGTATCGACAACCAGCTTCGTGGACGTTCAGGTCGTCAGGGAGACCCAGGTGAGTCACAATTCTACCTCTCTCTTGAAGATGACTTGATGAAACGTTTTGGTTCTGAACGCTTGAAGGGAATCTTTGAACGTCTCAACATGTCTGAAGAGGCGATTGAGTCTCGTATGTTGACGCGTCAGGTTGAGGCAGCGCAAAAACGTGTCGAAGGAAATAACTACGATACCCGTAAACAAGTCCTTCAATATGACGATGTCATGCGTGAACAACGTGAGATTATCTACGCTCAACGTTACGATGTCATCACTGCAGACCGTGACTTGGCACCTGAAATTCAGTCAATGATCAAACGCACGATTGGTCGTGTCGTTGATGGTCATGCGCGTGCTAAACAAGACGAAAAACTTGAAGCAATTTTGAACTTTGCTAAGTATAACTTGCTTCCAGAAGATTCTATTACGATCGAAGACTTGTCAGGTTTGTCTGATAAGGCCATCAAGGAAGAGCTCTTCCAACGTGCCTTGCAAGTTTACGATAGTCAGGTTTCAAAACTACGCGATGAAGAAGCAGTTAAAGAATTCCAAAAAGTCTTGATTCTACGAGTGGTGGATAACAAGTGGACAGATCATATCGATGCCCTTGATCAATTGCGTAACGCGGTTGGACTTCGTGGCTATGCTCAGAACAACCCTGTTGTTGAGTATCAGGCAGAAGGTTTCCGTATGTTTAATGACATGATTGGTTCGATTGAGTTTGATGTGACACGTTTGATGATGAAAGCACAAATTCATGAACAAGAAAGACCACAAGCAGAACACCATATCAGTACAACAGCGACCCGTAATATCGCTGCCCACCAAGCAAATATGCCTGAAAATCTGGATTTGAGTCAGATTGGACGGAATGAACTTTGCCCATGTGGTTCTGGTAAGAAGTTTAAAAACTGTCACGGTAAAAGACAATAAAATGAGATAGTTTAGAGGCGGATACCTTGTGAAAAGTAAATTTTTACTTGGTATCCGTTTGATTTATAAGGAGATGAGTTATGGTATTTACAGCAAAAAGTCCTAAAATTAATATTGAAGAAGTTCGTGCCTTATCAAAATTAGAAGGCCAAGCTTTGGAGAGAAAATCTCAGCGCGATCAAGAGCTAGAAGCCATTATACGTGGAGAAGACCAGCGAATTCTCTTGGTAATCGGGCCATGCTCATCTGACAATGAAGAAGCTGTTCTTGAATACGCTAAGCGTTTGGCAGCTTTGCAAGAAGAAGTGGCAGACCGTATCTTTATGGTTATGCGTGTTTACACTGCCAAACCTCGTACCAACGGAGATGGCTATAAGGGCTTGATTCACCAACCTAACGCGACAGAAGCGCCTAGTCTTATCAATGGAATCAAAGCCGTTCGCCATCTCCATTATCGTGTTATCACGGAAACAGGTATGACAACGGCTGATGAAATGCTTTATCCTGAAAATCTTCCGCTTGTAGATGATTTGATTTCTTACATGGCGGTTGGTGCCCGTTCTGTTGAAGACCAGCAACACCGCTTTGTGGCAAGTGGAGCAGATTTCGCGACTGGGTTTAAAAATCCAACATCTGGAAATCTCAATGTTATGTTTAATGGGATTTATGCTGCTCAAAACAAACAAAGTTTCCTTTTCCTAGGAAAAGAAGTGGAAACAACTGGGAACCCGCTTTCGCACGCTATTCTTCGTGGAGCAATCAATGAGTATGGTAAGAATATTCCTAACTACTACTATGATAATTTGATGGATACTATTGCTCAGTATGAGAAGATGGGCTTGGAAAATCCTTTTATCATCGTGGATACCAATCATGACAACTCTGGTAAGCAATATATGGACCAGATTCGAATTGTCCGCCAGACCTTGATTAACCGTGATTGGAATGAAAAAATCAAGCAGTACGTTCGTGGCTTTATGATTGAGTCTTATCTAGAAGACGGCCGTCAAAACGAACCGGAAGTATTTGGCAAGTCTATCACAGACCCTTGCCTTGGCTGGGAGAATACGGAAGTCCTCGTCAGAGAAATCTACCAAACGTTAGGAGAATAAGATGGCATTTATTGAAAAAGGTCAAGAAATCGATATTGAAGCAATCAAGGCAGAAACTCAATTGTCTGTGGAAGCCTTGCGATTAAAGGATCGTCGTGATAGAGAATTGGCAGACATCATTTCAGGAGAAGATGACCGTATCCTTTTGGTAATTGGTCCTTGCTCTTCTGATAATGAAGAGTCTGTCTTGGAATATGCCCGCCGTTTATCTGCCTTGCAGAAGAAGGTGGCGGACAAGATTTTCATGGTTATGCGTGTTTATACAGCTAAACCTCGCACCAACGGAGATGGCTATAAAGGTTTGGTTCACCAACCAGATACCTCTAAGGCTCCAAGTCTGATTAACGGCTTGCAGGCTGTTCGCCAGTTGCATTACCGCGTGATTACAGAGACTGGTTTGACAACGGCAGATGAGATGCTTTATCCGTCAAATCTGGTCTTGGTAGATGATTTGGTCAGCTACCATGCTGTAGGGGCTCGTTCTGTGGAAGACCAAGAGCACCGCTTTGTGGCTTCAGGGATTGATGCACCAGTCGGGATGAAAAATCCAACCTCTGGGAATCTTGGTGTTATGTTTAACGGTATCTATGCCGCTCAGAATAAACAAACCTTCCTCTTCCATGGTCAAGAAGTTGAGACTTCAGGAAATCCCTTGGCCCACGTCATCCTTCGTGGTGCAGTTAATGAATATGGGAAAAATGAGCCTAACTTTTACTATGAAACCCTGCTAAATGCTATTGAGCGCTATGAAGCCATGGGACTTGAAAATCCCTTTATCCTCATTGACACCAATCATGATAACTCCGGCAAGCAATATATGGAGCAGATTCGAATTGTTCGCCAGACCTTGCAAAATCGTGATTGGAATGAGAAAATTAAAAAGACGGTTCGAGGCTTTATGATTGAATCCTACCTAGCAGATGGTCGTCAAAACCAACCAGAGGTCTTTGGCTGCTCTATTACTGACCCTTGCCTAGGTTGGGAAAATACAGAGGCTTTGGTAGAAGAGATTTATGCTACCTTGACAAAATAAGTGAAAAGGATGGAGTTGGGGGAATCTCAACTCCTTTTGATGAAAATGATAGTTGGACACGGAATTGACATCGAAGAATTGGCTTCGATAGAAAGCGCAGTTACACGACATGAAGGATTTGCTAAGCGCGTGCTGACCGCTAAGGAAATGGAGCGCTTCACCAGTCTTAAAGGGCGCAGACAGATTGAATATTTGGCTGGTCGTTGGTCGGCTAAGGAGGCCTTTTCCAAGGCTATAGGAACGGGTATTGGCAAGCTCAGTTTTCAGGATTTGGAAGTCTTGAACAATGAACGCGGGGCGCCTTATTTTAGTCAGGCACCATTTTTAGGAAAGATTTGGCTGTCTATCAGCCATACAGATCAGTTTGTGACAGCTAGTGTCATTTTGGAGGAAAATCATGAAAGCTAGTCCGCATAGACCAACCAAGGCTCTGATTCATCTGGGAGCTATTCGACAAAATATTCAGCAAATGGGGGCTCATATCCCTGAAGGAACACTCAAATTTGCAGTAGTCAAGGCTAATGCCTATGGTCATGGAGCTGTTGCCGTTGCCACGACTATTCAAGATGATGTTGATGGCTTTTGCGTTTCCAATATCGATGAAGCTATTGAACTCAGACAGGCTGGACTTAGCAAGCGAATCCTTATTTTAGGAGTTTCTGAAATCGAAGTTGTTGCTCTAGCTAAAGAATATGACATCACCTTGACTGTAGCTGGACTGGAGTGGATTCAAGCACTCTTAGATAAGGAAGCGGACTTAACTGGATTAACAGTCCACCTCAAGATTGATTCAGGAATGGGACGAATTGGTTTTCGAGAGGCTCATGAGGCTGAGCAGGCTCAAGATTTGCTCCAACAACATGGTGCTCGTGTTGAAGGGATTTTTACCCACTTTGCTACTGCAGATGAGAAATCAGATGACTACTTTAATGCCCAGTTAGAACGGTTTAAAACTATTTTGGCCAGTATGAAAGGTCTTCCAGAGCTGATACATGCCAGCAATTCGGCAACGACTCTTTGGCATGCAAAGACTATTTTCAATGCGGTCCGTATGGGAGATGCCATGTATGGTCTAAATCCGAGTGGAGAGGTCTTGAACTTACCCTATGACCTGACTCCAGCCTTGACCTTGGAGTCTGCCTTGGTTCATGTCAAGACAGTTCCAGCTGGAGCTTGCATGGGCTATGGAGCGACCTATCAGGCGGATAGCGAGCAAGTCATTGCGACGGTGCCAATCGGCTATGCAGATGGTTGGACACGAGATATGCAGAATTTCTCCGTCTTGGTAGATGGGCAAGCTTGCCCAATCGTTGGGCGAGTATCTATGGACCAAATCACCATTCGTCTGCCTAAGCTTTATCCGCTAGGAACAAAGGTGACCTTGATTGGCTCAAACGGGGACAAGGAAATCACAGCAACTCAGGTAGCGACCTACCGTGGAACCATTAACTATGAAGTGGTTTGTCTTCTCAGCGATCGCATTCCGAGAGAATATTATTAGAAAAGAAAGGAGTGGGGCATGAATCTACATCAACCCTTGCATGTCTTACCTGGTGTGGGACCAAAGTCAGCAGAAAAATACGCCAAACTAGGAATTGAAAACTTGCAAGACCTCTTGCTCTACTTTCCTTTCCGATATGAAGACTTCAAGACAAAGCAAGTGCTGGAACTGGAAGACGGTGAAAAGGCGGTTCTTTCTGGTCAAGTCGTGACTCCTGCTAGTGTCCAGTACTATGGTTTCAAGCGTAATCGCCTACGCTTTAGCCTCAAGCAGGGAGAAGTCGTTTTTGCGGTGAATTTCTTTAACCAGCCCTATCTAGCTGATAAAATAGAGTTGGGAGCAACCCTTGCTGTTTTTGGAAAATGGGACCGCGCCAAGGCTAGTCTGACAGGGATGAAGGTCCTAGCTCAGGTGGAAGATGACCTCCAACCTGTTTATCGCTTGGCTCAGGGAATCAGTCAGGCCAGTCTGGTCAAGGTTATTAAGACGGCTTTTGATCAGGGATTGGACCTCTTGATTGAGGAAAATCTTCCTCAGTCTTTGCTGGACAAATACAAACTCATGTCCCGTTGTCAGGCAGTCCGAGCTATGCATTTTCCAAAGGATTTGGGAGAATACAAGCAGGCCCTTCGCCGTATCAAGTTTGAGGAACTCTTTTATTTCCAAATGCAATTGCAAACGCTCAAATCTGAAAATAGAGTTCAGGGAAGCGGTCTGGTTCTGGACTGGTCTCAGGAAAAAGTGTCAGCTGTTAAAGAAAGTCTGCCATTTGCCCTGACTCAAGCTCAAGAAAAGAGTTTACAGGAAATTTTGACCGACATGAAGTCGGACCACCACATGAATCGTCTCCTACAAGGGGATGTGGGGAGCGGAAAAACAGTAGTTGCTGGCTTGGCTATGTTTGCGGCGGTGACAGCTGGTTATCAGGCTGCCCTAATGGTACCAACAGAAATCCTCGCAGAGCAACACTTTGAGAGTTTACAGAACCTCTTTCCAGACTTGAAACTGGCTCTTTTGACAGGTTCCTTGAAAGCTGCAGAAAAGAGAGAAGTTTTGGAGACCATTGCCAAGGGTGAGGCTGATTTGATTATTGGAACCCATGCTCTGATACAGGATGGAGTGGATTATGATCGCCTTGGTTTGATTATTATCGATGAGCAGCACCGTTTTGGTGTGGGGCAAAGGCGTATTCTAAGGGAAAAAGGCGACAATCCAGATGTTCTCATGATGACAGCGACTCCTATTCCACGGACGCTGGCTATCACAGCCTTTGGCGATATGGATGTTTCCATTATCGACCAGATGCCAGCAGGGCGGAAGCCTATTGTGACACGCTGGATCAAGCATGAGCAACTACATCAGGTCTTGACTTGGTTAGAGGGGGAAATTCAAAAAGGTTCCCAAGCCTATGTCATCTCTCCCTTGATTGAAGAATCAGAAGCTCTGGATCTGAAAAATGCCATTGCCTTATCAGAAGAGTTGACGTCTCATTTTGCAGGTAAGGCAGAGGTGGCTCTTTTACATGGTAAGATGAAGAGTGATGAAAAAGACCAGATTATGCAGGAGTTCAAAGAGAGAAAAACGGATATTCTGGTTTCGACGACGGTTATCGAGGTCGGGGTCAATGTTCCCAATGCGACCGTCATGATTATCATGGATGCCGATCGCTTCGGGCTCAGCCAGCTTCACCAGCTCAGAGGTCGTGTCGGTCGGGGGGACAAGCAGTCCTATGCAGTTCTCGTTTCCAATCCCAAGACGGATTCTGGAAAAGATCGCATGCGCATCATGACAGAAACCACCAATGGATTTGTCCTTGCGGAGGAAGATTTGAAAATGCGTGGTTCAGGTGAGATTTTTGGAACCAGACAGTCAGGCCTTCCAGAATTCCAAGTGGCTGATATTATTGAAGATTTTCCAATTTTAGAAGAAGCCAGAAAAGTTGCTAGTTACATTAGTTCGATAGAAGCTTGGCAAGAGGATCCAGAATGGCGCATGATTGCCCTTCATTTGGAGAAGAAAGAACATCTAGATTAAGCTTTTTCTAAGGAAATCTTAAGCTAGCTTTCAGGTTTGGCCCTTATACTAGAGTCATCAAAAAGAAACGAGGACTCTCACATGACAGTAACGATTAAAGTAAATTACCAAACCACTTTCCAGGAGAAAGAAGCAACAAAATAATATAAATATAAGGAAGAAAGAGCGAAATGCTCTTTTTTTGTTTGAGTTTTTTCAAGATTTGAACGGTAATTATAAATAGCTAGAGTAGAATGGAGTCAGTTCAGAGTAGACGATTACTTTCTAAATCATTAAGTGAAAGAATCAAAAGATAGTATATTTAGTTTATGGGACAATAGATTGAAAGGATATGTCTTTTCTGAAACTACTTTCAGAAACAGCTGTTCTATAAAATACTTTTGAAACTGAAATCTATTCTATCACAAAGTATTGAAAGCGCTTAATAAATGATATATAATGACCTCATAAGAACAAGGAAAAGGAGGAAAGAGGATGCCACAGATTACTAAAGAAGCCTTGATTGCAAAAATCAAAGATGGAATCATCGTTTCTTGTCAGGCCCTTCCTCACGAACCGCTTTATACAGAAGCGGGAGGAGTCATTCCCTTGCTGGTCAAAGCGGCTGAGCAAGGTGGAGCAGTCGGTATCCGAGCAAATAGTGTTCGCGATATCAAGGAAATCAAGGAGGTTACCAACCTTCCAATCATTGGGATAATTAAACGAGATTATCCACCTCAAGAACCCTTCATCACTGCTACTATGAAAGAAGTTGATGAATTGGCAGAGCTTGACATCGAGGTGATTGCTCTGGATTGTACCAAGCGTGAACGCTACGATGGTTTAGAGATTCAAGAGTTTATTCGTCAGGTTAAGGAAAAATATCCGAACCAGCTCTTGATGGCTGATACAAGTACTTTCGAAGAAGGATTGGCAGCTGTTGAAGCAGGAATTGACTTTGTCGGAACAACCTTATCAGGATACACATCTTACAGTCCAAAAGTGGATGGTCCCGATTTTGAATTAATTAAAAAACTCTGTGATGCCGGTGTAGATGTCATTGCAGAAGGGAAAATTCATACACCTGAACAAGCCAAACAAATCCTGGGATATGGAGTGCGAGGTATCGTTGTTGGTGGCGCTATTACTAGACCCAAAGAGATTACAGAACGCTTCGTTGCTGGTCTTAAATAAAAAATAAAGAAAGGGGGATTGAGTATGATTATTACTAAAATCAGTCGTTTAGGAACTTATGTGAAAGTAAATCCACATTTTGCAACATTAATAGATTTTCTAGAAAAAACAGGACTAGAAAATTTAACAGAAGGTCCGATTGATATCGATGGTGATCGATTATTTGGTAATTGCTTTACTTATCTAGCAGACGGTCAAGCAGGAGCCTTCTTTGAAACTCACCAAAAATATTTGGATATTCATTTAGTTTTGGAAAACGAAGAAGCCATGGCTGTTACATCGCCAGAAAATGTAAGCGTTACCCAAAAATATGATGAAGAAAAAGATATTGAATTATACACAGGAGAAGTGGAACAGTTAGTTAATTTGAGAGCTGGTGAATGCCTTATCACTTTTCCAGAAGATTTACATCAACCCAAGGTTCGTATAAATGATGAACCTGTTAAAAAAGTTGTCTTTAAAGTTGCGATTTCTTAATGTAGAAAGGGAAGAACAATGAAAAAAATGAGAAAGTTTTTATGTCTAGCTGGAGTTGCGCTAGCAGCCGTTGCCTTGGTAGCTTGTTCAGGAAAGAAAGAAACTACAGCTGATACTGAACCACCGACAGAATTATCTGGTGAGATTACAATGTGGCACTCCTTTACTCAAGGACCACGTTTGGAAAGTATTCAAAAATCAGCAGATGCTTTTATGCAAAAGCATCCAAAAACGAAAATCAAGATTGAAACATTCTCTTGGAATGACTTCTATACTAAATGGACTACAGGTTTAGCAAATGGAAATGTGCCAGATATCAGTACGGCTCTTCCTAACCAAGTAATGGAAATGGTCAACTCAGATGCTTTGGTTCCGCTAAACGATTCTATCAAGCGTATTGGACAGGATAAATTTAACGAAACTGCCTTAAATGAAGCAAAAATCGGAGATGATTACTACTCTGTTCCTCTTTATTCACATGCACAAGTCATGTGGGTTAGAACAGATTTGTTAAAAGAACATAATATTGAGGTTCCTAAAACTTGGGATCAACTCTATGAAGCTTCTAAAAAATTGAAAGAAGCTGGAGTTTATGGCTTGTCTGTTCCGTTTGGAACAAATGACTTAATGGCAACACGTTTCTTGAACTTCTACGTACGTAGTGGTGGTGGAAGTCTCTTAACAAAAGATCTTAAAGCAGATTTGACAAGTCAACTTGCTCAAGATGGTATTAAATACTGGGTTAAAATGTATAAAGAAATTTCACCTCAAGATTCTTTGAACTTTAATGTCCTTCAACAAGCTACCTTGTTCTATCAAGGAAAAACAGCATTTGACTTTAACTCTGGCTTCCATATTGGAGGAATTAATGCCAACAGTCCTCAATTGATTGATTCGATTGATGCCTATCCTATTCCAAAAATCAAAGAATCTGATAAAGACCAAGGAATTGAAACATCAAACATTCCAATGGTTGTTTGGAAAAATTCAAAACATCCAGAAGTTGCTAAAGCATTCTTGGAATCACTTTACAATGAAGAAGACTATATTAAATTCCTTGATTCAACTCCAGTAGGTATGTTGCCAACTATTAAGGGAATTAGCGATTCTGCAGCCTATAAAGAAAATGAAACTCGTAAGAAATTTAAACATGCTGAAGAAGTAATTACTGAAGCTGTTAAAAAAGGTACTGCTATTGGTTATGAAAATGGACCAAGTGTACAAGCTGGTATGTTGACTAACCAACACATTATTGAACAAATGTTCCAAGATATCATTTCAAATGGAACAGATCCTATGAAAGCAGCAAAAGAAGCAGAAAAACAACTAAACGATTTATTTGAGGCTGCTCAGTAGATGTAAAAGACTAGAAAATAGGTGGGCTAGTGAGCTGAAAAGCCCTAGCCCAATCTTGTAAAAGAAGGGAGAAGGAGAATGGTTAAAGAACGTAATTTAACTCGCTGGATATTTGTTTTGCCAGCTATGATTATCGTAGGATTACTCTTTGTTTATCCGTTTTTCTCGAGTATTTTTTATAGCTTTACCAATAAGCATTTGATTATGCCTAATTATAAATTTGTTGGTTTAGCTAACTATAAAGCTGTGCTATCAGATCCCAACTTCTTTAATGCGTTCTTTAATTCAATTAAGTGGACCGTTTTCTCATTAGTTGGTCAAGTTTTAGTAGGGTTTGTATTGGCTTTAGCTCTTCACAGAGTACGCCACTTCAAGAAATTATATAGGACCTTATTGATTGTTCCTTGGGCATTTCCTACCATCGTTATTGCTTTTTCTTGGCAGTGGATCCTAAACGGGGTTTATGGCTACTTACCTAATCTAATCGTAAAATTAGGTTTAATGGAACATACGCCTGCATTTTTGACAGATAGTACATGGGCATTCCTATGTTTGGTGTTTATCAACATTTGGTTTGGAGCGCCGATGATTATGGTTAATGTACTTTCAGCTTTGCAAACAGTACCCGAAGAACAATTTGAGGCTGCTAAGATAGATGGTGCTTCAAGTTGGCAAGTTTTCAAATTTATCGTCTTTCCACATATTAAAGTGGTTGTAGGGCTTCTAGTTGTTTTGAGAACTGTATGGATCTTTAATAACTTTGACATTATCTACCTAATTACAGGTGGTGGACCAGCCAATGCTACAACGACGCTTCCAATTTTTGCCTACAACCTAGGTTGGGGAACTAAATTGTTGGGTCGTGCTTCAGCAGTTACAGTATTGCTCTTTATCTTCTTGGTGGCAATTTGCTTTATCTACTTTGCTATCATCAGTAAGTGGGAAAAGGAGGGTAGAAAATAATGAAGAAGAAATCCGGTATTTATTTAGATATTCTCTCACATGTACTCTTGATTGGTGCGACCATCGTTGCAATTTTCCCATTGGTATGGATTATCATATCTTCTGTCAAAGGTAAAGGGGAATTAACTCAGTATCCAACACGATTTTGGCCTGAACAATTTACATTGGATTATTTCACTCATGTTATCAATGATTTGCACTTTATTGATAACATTCGAAACAGTTTAATCATTGCCTTAGCTACAACTGTTATTGCGATTATTATTTCTGCTATGGCAGCCTATGGTATTGTTCGATTCTTCCCTAAATTGGGAGCAATCATGTCAAGACTACTTGTCATTACCTACATTTTTCCACCAATTTTGCTAGCAATTCCCTATTCAATAGCCATTGCTAAAGTTGGATTAACAAATAGTTTATTTGGCTTGATGATGGTTTATCTATCTTTTAGTGTTCCATATGCGGTTTGGCTTTTAGTTGGATTTTTCCAAACAGTTCCAATTGGAATTGAAGAAGCAGCTAGAATTGATGGTGCAAATAAATTTGTTACTTTTTATAAAGTTGTGCTACCGATTGTAGCACCAGGTATTGTAGCAACAGCTATTTATACATTTATCAATGCTTGGAATGAATTCTTGTATGCTTTGATTTTGATTAACAATACAGGAAAGATGACAGTAGCAGTAGCCCTTCGTTCACTTAATGGTTCAGAAATTTTAGACTGGGGAGATATGATGGCTGCATCTGTTATTGTAGTTCTTCCATCGATTATTTTCTTCTCTATCATCCAAAATAAAATTGCAAGTGGATTATCAGAAGGATCTGTAAAATAAGTTAAAATTAGAAAGTTTATTCAATAATAAAGGAGAAAAACATGGTTAAATATGGTGTTGTTGGAACAGGATATTTTGGAGCTGAGTTAGCTCGTTATATGCAAAAGAATGATGGAGCAGAGATTACTCTTCTCTATGATCCAGATAATGCAGAGGCAATTGCAGAAGAATTGGGAGCAAAAGTAGCAAGCTCCTTAGATGAGTTGGTTTCTAGCGATGAAGTAGATTGTGTTATTGTCGCAACTCCAAATAATCTTCATAAAGAACCAGTTATTAAGGCCGCACAACATGGTAAAAATGTTTTCTGTGAAAAACCAATTGCGCTTTCTTATCAAGATTGTCGCGAGATGGTAGATGCATGTAAAGAAAACAATGTAACCTTTATGGCAGGACATATTATGAATTTCTTTAATGGTGTTCATCATGCAAAAGAACTAATTAATCAAGGAGTCATTGGAGACGTTCTATACTGTCACACAGCTCGTAATGGTTGGGAAGAACAACAACCATCAGTATCATGGAAAAAAATCCGTGAAAAATCAGGTGGTCACTTGTATCACCACATCCATGAATTGGATTGCGTGCAATTTCTTATGGGTGGTATGCCTGAAACTGTAACCATGACAGGTGGAAATGTAGCCCATGAAGGTGAAAATTTCGGTGATGAAGATGATATGATTTTTGTCAATATGGAATTTTCTAATAAGCGTTTTGCATTGTTAGAATGGGGTTCAGCTTATCGTTGGGGTGAACATTATGTCTTAATTCAAGGAACAAAAGGTGCTATCCGCTTAGATTTATTCAACTGCAAAGGAACTCTTAAGCTAGATGGACAAGAAAGTTATTTCTTGATTCATGAATCGCAAGAAGAAGATGATGATCGGACTCGTATCTATCATAGTACAGAGATGGACGGAGCAATTGCTTATGGTAAACCAGGTAAACGTACTCCATTATGGTTATCATCTGTCATTGACAAAGAAATGCGCTATCTGCATGAGATTATGCAAGGAGCTCCAGTATCAGAAGAGTTTGCAAAATTGTTGACAGGTGAAGCTGCTTTAGAAGCGATTGCTACTGCAGATGCTTGTACCCAATCTATGTTCGAAGATCGTAAAGTAAAATTGTCAGAAATTGTAAAATAAACATAATGTAAAGGGGATGAAAAATTTATTTTCTCCCCTCATTTCGGAAATAAGTTAGGAGAAAATCTATGTCAGATTTAAAAAAATACGAAGGTGTCATTCCAGCCTTCTACGCATGTTATGATGATCAAGGAGAAGTAAGTCCAGAGCGTACGCGTGCCTTGGTTCAATACTTCATTGAAAAAGGTGTTCAAGGTCTTTATGTCAATGGTTCTTCTGGTGAATGTATCTACCAAAGTGTTGAAGATCGCAAGTTAATTTTGGAAGAAGTCATGGCGGTAGCCAAAGGTAAGTTGACTATTATTGCTCACGTAGCTTGCAATAATACTAAAGATAGTATGGAACTTGCTCGCCACGCAGAAAGCTTAGGAGTAGATGCCATTGCAACGATTCCGCCGATTTATTTCCGCTTGCCAGAATACTCAGTTGCTAAATATTGGAACGATATCAGTTCTGCAGCTCCAAATACAGACTACGTGATTTATAACATTCCTCAATTGGCAGGGGTTGCTTTGACTCCAAGTCTTTACACTGAAATGTTGAAGAATCCACGTGTTATAGGTGTTAAGAACTCTTCTATGCCAGTCCAAGATATCCAAACCTTTGTGAGCCTTGGTGGGGAAGACCATATCGTCTTTAACGGTCCAGATGAACAGTTCTTAGGTGGTCGTCTCATGGGAGCTAAAGCTGGTATCGGTGGTACTTATGGTGCTATGCCAGAACTCTTCTTGAAACTCAATCAGTTGATTGCTGACAAAGACTTGAAAACAGCGCGTGAATTACAGTATGCTATTAACGCAATCATTGGCAAACTGACTGCTGCACATGGAAATATGTACGGTGTGATTAAGGAAGTCTTGAAGATCAATGAAGGCTTGAATATTGGTTCTGTTCGTTCACCATTGACGCCAGTAACTGAAGAGGATCGTCCAGTTGTAGAAGCAGCTGCAGCCTTGATTCGTGAAACCAAGGAGCGCTTCCTCTAATCCATAAGGAGGTATTTATGACACACTACGTTGCAATTGATATCGGTGGAACAAATATCAAATATGGTTTGATCGACCAAGAAGGCCAACTTGTTGAATCACATGAAATGCCAACAGAGGCGCATAAGGGTGGACCTCATATCTTACAAAAGACCAAAGATATCGTAGCTAGTTATTTAGAAAAAGGGCCAGTAGTAGGTGTTGCTATTTCTTCTGCAGGAATGGTGGATCCTGACAAGGGTGAGATTTTCTATGCTGGGCCTCAGATTCCAAATTATGCAGGAACTCAGTTCAAGAAGGAAATCGAGACTAGCTTTGCGATTCCTTGTGAGATTGAAAATGATGTCAACTGTGCAGGTCTGGCTGAAGCGGTATCTGGTTCAGGTAAGGGAGCGAGTGTCACTCTTTGCTTGACAATTGGAACCGGTATCGGTGGTTGCTTGATTATGGATGGGAAAGTCTTCCATGGATTTAGCAATTCAGCCTGTGAAGTTGGTTATATGCACATGCAGGATGGAGCTTTCCAAGACTTGGCTTCTACGACAGCCTTGGTAGAGTATGTAGCAGCAGGTCATGGTGAGGAAGTGGAACACTGGAATGGCCGACGCATCTTTAAGGAAGCTACCGAAGGCAACAAAATCTGCATGGCTGGTATTGACCGTATGGTAGACTATTTAGGAAAAGGTCTGGCAAATATTTGCTACGTTGCCAATCCAGAAGTGGTCATTCTCGGTGGCGGTATCATGGGACAAGAGGCGATTCTCAAACCCAAGATCCGCAAAGCCTTGGAAGAGGCTTTGGTGCCAAGCCTTGCTGAAAAAACACGATTAGAATTTGCCCATCATCAAAATACAGCAGGTATGTTGGGTGCTTATTATCATTTCAAAACAAAACAATCCTAGTTTGGCTCAACCAAACTAGGATTTTCTAATCAAGTTCCCTTGACTTTCTTTATAATTGTGAGATAATAAATAAAATATATAAAGGAATTATATAAAATGGCTATAGCAAATTCGAGTAAAGTTGTGACCTTCCAAGCTAATAGAGAATTAGTAAATGATGCCATGGAAGTGTTAAAAGAACAAAATCTCTCTCTTTCATCGGCACTCAGATTATTTTTAAAGAATGTTGCCGTAACAAATGAAGTAGATTTACTGAGTGAAGAGGAATTAGAGAAGGAGTATTTGTTTAGACAATTACAAGCAGAAGTTCAAGAAAGTTATGCCAAGATTGAGGCTGGGAATTACTTGACAGATGAGGATGTTGTGACACGCTATGGATTATAAAAAATATAGGATTTTGTATTCTCCTAGAGTGATTGATAGTCTGGATAAAATATATCAGTATATAGCGGAGGAAATCGGTTCTGTAGAGGCTGCGAGACGAAAAGTAGCCAATATTAGAAAAGATATTAATCGGCTAGAAATTTTCCCCCAAGCTGGATTTGATGCCGATGAAAAATTTGGTAAGAGATTAGATCCTCACTGCCAAACGCGAGGATTGACCTTGAGTAAGGATTACATCGTATTATATACAATTGTTGAGGATACCGTCAGACTTGCTTATTTACTCCCTTCAAAAAGTGATTACATGAAATTATTTAAGACTAAGTCAAGATATGACTAATTCATAATCTAGAAGAGGTATGTTTGGTGATGAATAAAAATCCTAGTTTGGTTAAACCAAACTAGGATTTTCTTACACGTTTTTGTCTACGATAGCCATTGAGTTTTTTATTTTCCCAATAGCTGTTAAAAATTTTCTCCTTGCTTTCACGATTGATTTCCAAAAAGTAGGCATAAATCAAATCGATAAAGAAGAGCATAGGAAGTTGAGCGGATATACGTTGGATGTAAGAAGACTGGCTGTGGGTGGCTACAAGAACAGTCTCCGTATAGGTCTGACTATCTTTATTGGGAACACTTGTAAAAAGTACAGTCTTTGCCCCCATCTCCTTAGCGTCTAATAGACTATCTAAAATAGAAGGAGTTGTGCCAGAAAGTGAGAAACCGAGTACGAGACAATTCTCATCCATAATACTGGTTGTCCAGGCAAAACCGTCTTGATCGGTTAAAGCCTCGCAGACCACACCTAGACGCATGAAGCGTAATTTCATTTCACGAGCTACGAGGCCAGAACTCCCTGTTCCGAAGAAGTAGACACGCTCAGCATCTTCGATTAACTGGGCAATTCGTTCTAGTTGGACTTCGTCAATCAAGTCCTGTGTTTGTTCCCGCATACTGCTATAACTTCTAAGGACTCGTTTTGTCAGTGGACTGTGTTTGTGAGAATGGGTGTCTTGTTTCTCTGCTTGGTGTTGGTATTGGAAAATAAATTCTCTATAGCCTGTAAAACCACACTTTTTAGCAAAGCGGGTCAAAGCAGCCTGAGAAATATGTAATTTTTGAGTAACCTGCTGAGAAGATAAATCATCTACAAGGGTTTCTGTTTGTAAAAAATAGCGAGCGATTTCTTGCTCTAAATCGGTCATTTCTTCGAAGTGGGAATCAATGATGGTTGCTATATCTGGTTTGTCCATAGAAAGGCTCCTTTAAATGAGTCGTATTGGAAAAAAGACTGGGTCATCGAACTTTTACATTTATTATATCATATAATATAGGGATAGATAAATAAAAGCGTATTTTCCCGTAAAAAGGAAAAAAGCTTTTTCCTTTTCCATAATTTTCTTCTCAAATTGTGGTACAATGAAGAGTAAGATTTTAAATAGAAATGAGACTGATTTGTATGAGAAAATTTGATAGCCATTCGATTCCGATTCGGCTTAATTTATTGTTTTCGATTGTCATTTTGCTCTTTATGGCCATCATTGGTCGCCTGCTTTATATGCAGGTTTTGAACAAGGATTTTTATGAGACAAAATTAGCATCTGCCAGTAAAACAAAGGTGACTACTAGTTCGGCTCGGGGCGAAATTTATGATGCTAGCGGCAAGCCCTTAGTTGAAAATACTGTGAAACAAGTTGTTTCCTTTACTCGAAACAACAAAATGACGGCTGCAGATTTAAAAGAAACAGCCAAGAAGTTGCTGGCTTATGTGGGAGTTTCTTCTCCAACATTGACTGACCGACAGTTGGCGGACTATTACCTAGCAGATCAAGATGTCTATAAGAAAGCAGTGGAAAGTTTACCACGTGAGAAGCGATTTGATTCTGATGGCAATCAATTATCTGAGTCCGAGCTTTACAATAATACTGTTGAAAGTATCGATCCAAGCCAATTCGCCTACTCGGATGACGAAAAGAAAGAAATTTACCTCTTTAGCCAACTCAATGCAGTTGGAAATTTTGCGACAGGGACCATTGCGACAGACTCCTTGACAGATACTCAGATTGCCTTGATTGCTTCGGCTTCTAAGAATTTACCTGGTATCAGTATTTCAACTTCGTGGGATCGAAAGGTTTTAGAGACTTCACTTTCGTCTATAGTAGGAAGTGTATCCAGTGAAAAAGCTGGTCTTCCAGCTGAAGAAGCAGATGCTTATATCAAAAAGGGGTATTCTTTAAATGACCGTGTTGGGACTTCTTATCTAGAAAAACAATATGAAGAAACCTTGCAAGGAAAACGCTCAGTTAAGGAGATCCATCTAGATAAGTACGGTAACATGGAAAGTGTCGAAAATATCGAAGATGGTACCAAAGGGAATAATATTAAACTGACTATTGATTTGGCCTTCCAAGATAGCGTGGACAATCTGCTTAAGAGTTATTTCAATTCCGAACTGGGAAATGGAGGAGCCAAGTATTCAGAAGGTGTGTATGCAGTCGCCCTCAACCCAAAAACAGGTGCGGTTTTGTCTATGTCAGGGCTAAAACATGACTTGAAAACGGGAGATTTAACACCTGATTCCTTGGGAACAGTAACCAATGTCTTTGTCCCGGGTTCTGTTGTCAAGGCGGCGACCATCAGCTCTGGTTGGGAGAATGGAGTCTTATCAGGGAATCAGACCTTGACAGACCAACCGATTGTTTTCCAAGGTTCAGCTCCAATTAATTCTTGGTACACTCAGGCTTACGGTTCATTTCCGATTACAGCTGTGGAAGCCTTGGAGTATTCTTCTAATACCTATATGGTTCAAACGGCTTTGGGCATTATGGGTCAGACCTATCAACCCAATATGTTTGTTTTAACTAACAATTTAGAATCCGCTATGGGGAAACTTCGTTTGACATTTGCGGAATATGGTCTTGGAGCCTCAACAGGCATTGACCTTCCAGATGAGTCAACTGGTTTTATACCAAAAGAGTATAATTTTGCTAATTACATTACCAATGCCTTTGGTCAGTTTGATAACTACACCCCAATGCAATTGGCCCAGTACGTTGGAACCATTGCCAACAACGGTGTTCGGATTGCGCCCCACATTGTTGAGGGGATTTATGGAAATAATGAACAAGGCGGCTTAGGGAACTTAATCCAATCTGTTGAAACCAAGGAAATGAATAAAATTAATATTTCTGAGTCTGATGTTTCCATTCTTCAACAAGGATTTTATCAAGTTTCATATGGTGGAAGTGCTTTGACAACCGGTCGTGCCTTTTCAAATGGCGCAGCGGTATCCATTAGTGGAAAAACAGGTACTGCCGAAAGTTATGTTGAGGGTGGTCAAAAAGCTAACAATACCAATGCTGTGGCCTATGCACCATCAGATAATCCTCAAATCGCTGTAGCTGTTGTCTTCCCTCATAACACCAACCTTACAAATGGTGTCGGACCTTCCATTGCGCGCGATATTATCAACCTCTATAACCAACACCATCCAATGAATTAGAAAGGAACATATGCTTTATCCAACACCTATTGCTAAGCTAATTGACAGTTATTCTAAGTTACCGGGTATCGGGATTAAGACGGCTACCCGTCTGGCCTTCTATACTATTGGAATGTCTGATGACGATGTCAATGAATTTGCTAAAAATCTCCTTTCTGCTAAGAGAGAGCTGACCTACTGTTCCATCTGCGGTCGCCTGACTGATGACGATCCTTGCTCTATCTGTACCGATCCGACTCGTGACCAGACGACGATTTTAGTTCTCGAAGATAGTCGCGATGTGGCAGCCATGGAGAATATCCAAGAATACCATGGACTCTATCATGTCTTACATGGTCTCATTTCTCCCATGAATGGTATCAGTCCAGATGATATCAATCTCAAGAGCCTGATGACTCGTCTGATGGATAGTGAAGTTTCAGAGGTAATCGTAGCAACAAATGCTACAGCAGATGGTGAAGCGACATCCATGTATCTTTCACGTTTGCTCAAGCCGGCTGGTATCAAGGTTACGCGTCTAGCACGAGGTCTTGCTGTCGGAGCGGACATTGAGTATGCGGATGAAGTTACACTTTTACGAGCCATTGAAAATCGAACAGAGTTGTAAGTCTGGACAAATTAACACGCTCAATTCATTTATACAAAAATCACGGAGACCGACAGTTGTTTTATCGGTCTTTTTTTAGATTTATTGAAGGCCAGTATCAGGTTCAAGTTTCAAAAAAGAAGCAAATATGATATACTAAAGAACGAGTATTCTATTAGAATTGGAACAAATAATATGAAACAAACGATTATTCTTTTATACGGTGGACGTAGTGCAGAGCGTGAAGTCTCTGTTCTTTCAGCTGAGAGTGTGATGCGTGCGGTCAACTACGATCGGTTCACAGTCAAGACTTTCTTCATCAGCCAGTCAGGTGACTTTATTAAAACGCAAGAATTTAGCCAGACTCCAGGTCAAGAGGATCGTCTTATGACCAATGAAACCATTGATTGGGATAAGCAAGTTGCACCAAGTGCTATATACGAAGAGGGAGCAGTGGTCTTTCCAGTCCTTCATGGTCCGATGGGAGAAGATGGCTCTGTTCAAGGCTTCCTCGAAGTTTTGAAAATGCCTTATGTTGGTTGTAACATATTGTCATCTAGTCTTGCTATGGACAAAATCACCACCAAGCGTGTGTTAGAATCTGTCGGGATTGCCCAAGTTCCTTATGTGGCAATTGTCGAAGGTGATGATGTGACTGCTAAAATTGCCGAAGTGGAAGAAAAGTTGACTTACCCAGTTTTCACAAAACCATCTAATATGGGTTCTAGTGTCGGTATTTCTAAGTCTGAAAATCAAGAAGAACTCCTTCAAGCCTTGAAACTTGCCTTCCAATATGACAGCCGTGTCTTGGTAGAGCAAGGGGTAAATGCCCGTGAAATCGAGGTTGGTCTACTGGGCAACTACGATGTCAAGAGTACGCTACCAGGAGAAGTAGTCAAGGATGTTGCCTTTTATGACTACGATGCCAAGTATATTGATAACAAGATTACTATGGACATCCCAGCCAAAATCAGTGATGATGTGGTAGCTGTCATGCGTCAAAATGCAGAAACTGCCTTCCGTGCCATTGGGGGCCTCGGTCTCTCTCGTTGCGATTTCTTCTATACAGATAAGGGAGAGATTTTCCTAAACGAGCTCAATACCATGCCAGGTTTCACCCAGTGGTCTATGTACCCACTACTTTGGGACAATATGGGAATCAGCTATCCAGACTTAATCGAGCGATTGGTTGATCTTGCTAAAGAAAGTTTTGACAAGCGCGAAGCGCATTTGCTATAAAAATGAAAGAGAGGGTAGAAACCAGAACCATCACTGCAAGGTGATTTTAGTTCTCGGATTTCAACCCTTTTTAAAGGAGTAGAAATGAAATTAACAATTCATGAAGTGGCCCAAGTTGTAGGAGCTAAAAATGATATTAGCACCTTTGAGGACATCCAGTTAGAGAAAGCTGAGTTTGATAGTCGTTTGATTGCGGCAGGGGATTTATTTGTGCCCCTTAAGGGTGCGCGTGATGGCCATGACTTTATCGAAACAGCCTTTGAAAATGGTGCAGTAGTAACCTTGTCTGAGAAAAAGGTCGCAAATCATCCCTACATTCTAGTAGATAATGTCTTGACTGCCTTTCAAACCCTAGCAGCCTACTATCTTGAAAAAACAGCAGTTGATGTCTTTGCTGTCACAGGTTCAAATGGTAAAACAACAACCAAAGACATGTTGGCGCACTTGCTATCAACAACCTACAAGACCTACAAAACTCAAGGTAACTACAATAATGAGATTGGTCTTCCTTACACGGTTCTTCATATGCCTGAAGAAACAGAAAAGTTGGTCTTAGAGATGGGACAGGATCACTTGGGAGATATTCATCTCTTGTCAGAATTGGCTCATCCAAAAACAGCCATCGTGACCTTGGTCGGAGAAGCCCATTTGGCCTTTTTCAAAGACCGTTCAGAGATTGCTAAAGGAAAAATGCAAATTGCAGACGGTATGGCATCGGGTTCTTTGCTTTTGGCACCGGCTGACTCTATTGTAGAGGACTACTTGCCAGCTGATAAAAAGGTGGTTCGTTTTGGGCAAGGAGCAGAGCTGGAAATTACCGACTTGATTGAGCGCAAGGATAGTCTGACCTTTAAGGCTAATTTCTTGGAACAAGCCCTTGATTTGCCAGTGACTGGTAAGTACAATGCCACTAATGCTATGATTGCATCCTATGTTGCCCTGCAAGAAGGAGTGTCAGAGGAGCAAATTCATCAGGCATTCCAAAATCTTGAATTGACGCGTAACCGTACCGAGTGGAAGAAAGCAGCCAATGGAGCAGATATTTTGTCTGATGTATACAATGCCAATCCAACTGCTATGAAGTTGATTTTGGAGACATTTTCTGCCATTCCAGCTAATGAAGGGGGCAAGAAAATCGCTGTCTTGGCAGACATGAAGGAACTCGGTGACCAGTCTGTTCAGCTCCATAACCAGATGATTTTAAGTCTTTTCCCAGATGTGTTGGATACCGTTATTTTCTATGGGGAAGATATTGCTGAATTGGCCCAATTGGCCAGTCAAATGTTCCCAATCGGACATGTTTTCTACTTCAAGAAAACAGCTAACGAGGACCAATTTGAAGCCCTAGTTAAGCAGGTTAAAGAAAGCCTCAGTGCCAATGACCAAATTTTGCTCAAAGGCTCTAACTCCATGAATCTAGCCAAGTTGGTAGAAAGTTTAGAAAATGAAGCCAAGTGATTTTGTCAAACATTTACGTATTTCTAAATCCATTTTTGACAAATAGCATGGTATAATAAAATGCAGGAAAATTTTGAAACATGAGGAAGACTAGATGAATTTATGGGATATTTTCTTTACGACCCAAGCAACAGAGCCACCCAAGTTTGATCTTTTTTGGTATGTCAGTATATTTACACTCTTAGCCTTGACCTTTTATACAGCCTATCGTTATCGTGAAAAGAAGGCTTATCAACGATTTTTCCAAATCTTGCAGGCAGTTCAGTTAATCCTTCTTTATGGATGGTACGGGGTTAATCATATGCCATTGTCAGAAAGCTTACCCTTTTACCATTGCCGTATGGCTATGTTTGTGGTGCTTTTGCTTCCTGGTCAGTCCAAATATCGGCAGTATTTTGCATTACTAGGAACATTTGGGACATTAGCAGCCTTTGTTTATCCAGTGCCAGATCCTTATCCATTCCCGCATATTGCGATTTTATCCTTTATCTTTGGCCACTTAGCTCTCTTGGGGAACTCTCTAGTTTATCTATTGAGACAGTACGATGCGAGAATGCTAGATGTGAAAAGAATTTTTCTCATGACCTTTGCACTAAATGCCTTGATTTTTGTGGTCAATTTAGTAACAGGTGGAGATTACGGATTCTTGACAAAACCACCATTGGTTGGAGACCATGGCTTAGTAGCTAATTATTTAATCGTTTCCCTGGCCTTGGCAGCGGCGATCACATTGACAAAGAAAATCTTGGAACTATTTTTAGAACAAGAAGCAGAAAAAATGATTGCAAAGAAAGCTTAGAAATGAGCTTTCTTTTTTTCATAAATCTGATTTTTGATAACTTGTTTGGAAAATAAAAAAATCTAAGGAAAGAATGTGAAAAAATGGTAAGTAAATTTAGGAAAAACTAAGCACGATTGGATTTTTTGTGTTATAATATTCTGTGAATAGCTATGCCCTATTTTAGCTATATTGAATAGAAGTTTGAAACTTGGAAGAGAGAGGATGCGATGTAATGGCTAGAGATGGTTTTTTTACAGGCTTAGATATCGGAACTAATTCGATTAAAGTATTGGTTGCCGAGCATAGAAATGGTGAACTTAATGTAATTGGTGTAAGTAATGCCAAGAGTAAAGGTGTAAAGGATGGGATTATCGTTGATATTGAAGCAGCAGCAATTGCTATCAAGTCAGCTATTTCCCAAGCAGAAGAGAAAGCTGGCATTTCAATCAAATCAGTGAATGTTGGTTTGCCTGGAAATCTTTTGCAAGTAGAACCAACTCAAGGTATGATTCCAGTTACATCTGATACAAAAGAAATTACAGATCAAGATGTTGAAAATGTTGTTAAATCAGCCTTGACAAAGAGTATGACACCAGATCGTGAAGTCATTACTTTTATTCCAGAAGAATTTATCGTAGATGGTTTCCAAGGTATTCGTGACCCACGTGGTATGATGGGGGTTCGTCTTGAAATGCGTGGCTTACTTTACACTGGTCCACGTACTATCCTTCACAATTTACGCAAGACAGTTGAGCGCTCAGGTGTTCAAGTTGAAAATATTATTATTTCACCATTGGCTTTGGTTCGTTCAGTCTTGAACGAAGGAGAGCGTGAATTTGGAGCTACTGTGATTGATATGGGAGCAGGCCAAACAACTGTTGCTACAATCCGTAACCAAGAACTCCAGTTTACAAATATTCTTCAAGAAGGTGGAGATTATGTCACAAAAGATATCTCTAAAGTCTTGAAGACTTCACAAAAACTAGCTGAAGGATTGAAATTGAACTATGGTGAAGCCTACCCTTCACTTGCAAGTAATGAAACCTTCCAAGTTGAAGTGATTGGTGAAGTAGAACCTGTAGAAGTTACAGAAAGCTACCTAGCAGAGATTATTTCAGCTCGCATTAAGCACATTTTTGAACAAATCAAACAAGAGTTGGAAAGAAGACATTTGTTGGATCTTCCAGGTGGGATTGTTCTGATTGGTGGAAATGCTATTTTACCAGGTATTGTAGAACTTGCACAGGAAGTATTTGGCGTTGGTGTCAAACTTTACGTTCCAAATCAAGTTGGAATCCGTAACCCTGCCTTTGCTCATGTGATTAGCTTGTCTGAATTTGCTGGTCAATTGACTGAGGTGCATTTGTTAGCACAACGAGCAGTCAAGGGTGAAGATACTTTGCGTCACCAACCAATTAATTTTGGTGGGATGATTCAACGTGTTACGCAGGTAGCACAACCGACCCCTATTCAACCAGTTCAAAATACTGAGGTTGAGCAATCAGCTTCTACGAACGTAGTTGCTCCGAAAGAAGATAAAGTATCTTCTCAAAATAAACCAAAAATCGCAGATCGCTTCCGTGGTTTAATTGGAAGTATGTTTGATGAATAAAAGAGGAAAAATAAACTATGACATTTTCATTTGATACAGCGGCTGCTCAAGGTGCAGTGATTAAAGTAATCGGTGTTGGTGGAGGTGGTGGTAACGCCATTAACCGCATGGTTGACGAAGGTGTTGCAGGCGTAGAATTTATCGCAGCAAACACAGATGTACAAGCTTTGAGTAGTACAAAAGCTGAGACTGTAATTCAGTTAGGTCCTAAATTGACTCGTGGTTTGGGTGCTGGCGGTCGACCTGAAATCGGTCAAAAGGCAGCCGAAGAAAGCGAAGAAGCCTTGACTCAAGCTATTACTGGAGCAGATATGGTCTTCATCACTGCAGGTATGGGAGGTGGCTCTGGTACTGGTGCAGCTCCTGTTATTGCCCGCATTGCTAAAGATTTAGGTGCTCTTACAGTTGGTGTTGTGACACGTCCTTTCGGTTTTGAAGGAAGTAAACGTGGTCAGTATGCTGTAGAAGGAATCAATCAGCTTCGCGAACATGTAGATACTTTATTGATTATTTCAAACAACAACTTGCTTGAAATTGTTGATAAGAAAACTCCACTTCTTGAAGCTCTTAGCGAAGCAGATAACGTACTTCGCCAAGGTGTTCAAGGGATTACTGACTTGATCACAAATCCTGGTTTGATTAACCTTGACTTTGCCGATGTGAAAACAGTTATGGCAAATAAAGGAAACGCCCTAATGGGTATCGGTATCGGTAGTGGTGAAGAACGTGTGGTAGAAGCAGCTCGTAAGGCAATCTACTCACCACTTCTTGAAACAACTATTGACGGTGCTGAGGATGTTATCGTCAACGTTACTGGTGGTCTTGATTTAACCTTGATTGAGGCAGAAGAAGCATCAGAAATTGTTAATCAAGCAGCTGGTCAAGGAGTAAACATTTGGCTCGGAACATCAATCGATGAAAACATGAAAGATGAAATTCGTGTTACAGTCGTTGCAACTGGTGTTCGTCAAGATCGTGTTGAAAAAGTTGTGGGCCATGCACCAAGACAAACTGTTCGTCATGAACAAGTAAGCCCAAGTCATGCACACAATCATAATCGTCACTTTGATATGGCTGAAACTGCAGAAATTCCAAGTCCAGCACCTCGTCGCACAGAAACTTCTCAAACTTCAGCATTTGGTGATTGGGACTTGCGTCGTGAGACAATTGTTCGTCCGACTGATTCAGTTGTATCACCAGTTGAACGTTTCGAAGCACCATCTTTAGAAGAGGACGAATTAGAAACTCCTCCATTTTTCAAAAATCGTTAAGTAAATGAATTTGAAAGAAAATACAGAACGTGTTTTTCAACAAATAAAAGATGCAAGTCAGCAGGCAGGAAGAGAAGCTAATTCTGTTTCGGTTGTTGCTGTTACAAAATATGTAGACGTACCGACAGCGGAGGCTTTGCTTCCGCTAGGTGTGCATCATATTGGTGAAAATCGTGTGGATAAATTTCTTGAGAAATATGAAGCTTTAAAAGATAGAAATATTACCTGGCATTTGATTGGAACCTTGCAAAGACGCAAGGTCAAAGATGTCATTCAGTATGTTGATTATTTCCACGCTTTGGATTCATTAAAGCTAGCAGAGGAAATTCAAAAAAGAAGTGACCGAGTTGTTAAGTGTTTCTTACAAGTAAATATCTCAAGGGAAGAGAGCAAACATGGTTTTTCAAGGGAAGAACTATTAGAGCTCTTGCCAGAATTGGCCACCTTAGATAAAATTGAATATGTCGGCTTGATGACCATGGCTCCTTTTGAAGCTAGTAGTGATGAGTTGAAAGAAATTTTTAAAGCTACGCAGGATTTGCAACTAGAAATTAGAGAAAAACAAATTCCCAATATGCCAATGACGGATTTGAGTATGGGTATGAGTCGTGACTACAAGGAAGCGATTGAATTTGGCTCAACATTTGTCAGAATTGGTACAGCATTTTTTAAATAGGAAAGAAATATGTCTTTAAAAGATAGATTTGATAAATTTATAGATTATTTTACAGAAGATGGAGAAGATGTTGGTACTGCATATCAGCCTAAAGCTGAAGACCCGATTGTGACACCAGTCCCTTCTGTTCAAGAGTTGCCTCAACAAGCTGGTAGCACACCATCTAAAGATAAAAACATCACTCGTCTTCATGCCCGTCAACAAGAGTTGGCTATGCAAAGTCAACGTTCTACTGATAAGGTGACAATTGATGTTCGTTATCCACGTAAATACGAAGATGCCACAGATATTGTTGATTTATTAGCTGGTAACGAAAGTATTTTGATTGATTTCCAATATATGACAGAAGTTCAAGCACGTCGTTGTTTGGATTATCTGGATGGGGCGCGTCACGTTTTAGCTGGTAACATGAAAAAGGTAGCATCTACTATGTACCTGCTGACACCAGTTGATGTTGTCGTCAATATTGAAGACATCAAAATTCCAGATGAATCACAAAATGGTGAGTTTGGCTTTGATATGAAACGTACGAGAGTGAGATAATGATCTTTCTCATTCGTTTTGTTCAAAATGCAGTGGATATCTATTCACTGATTTTAATCGTGTTTGCTCTGATGTCTTGGTTTCCCAATGCTTATGAATCACGTCTTGGACGCTTGATTATTAGTTTAGTGAAACCGATAGTAGCTCCCTTGCAACGTTTACCCCTCCAGATTGCAGGTCTTGATTTGTCTGTCTGGATTGCGGTATTACTAGTTCACTTCCTAGGGGAACAGTTGATTCGACTTTTAGTGATCTTTCTATGAACAAGATGATTTATCAACACTTTTCTAAGAATGATTCGTCTTTTATTGATAAGGGTTTAGAATGGATAAAAAAGGTAGAAGATTCTTATTCTCCTTTTTTAACACCTTTTGTAAATCCCCATCAAGAAAAGATTTTAAAGGTGCTAGCATCAACCAACGGCATCTCCTACATGAGCAGTCGGCAGTTTCTTGAAACTGAATATGTACGGGTACTCCTGTATCCTGATTATTTTGAGCCAGAATTCTCTGATTTTGAACTTTCCTTGCAAGAAATTGTCTATCCTAATAAGTTTGAACGCTTAACGCATGCAAAAATATTAGGGACTGTTTTAAATCAGCTAGGAATCGATAGGAAGCTATTTGGTGATATCTTAGTCAACGAAGAGAGAGCACAGATTATCATTAATCGACAGTTTATGCTCCTTTTTCAAGACGGCATTACGAAAATTGCTCGTTTACCGGTTCGTCTAGAAGAACGGGATTTTACTGAGAAAATTGCCACAGTAGAAGATTATCAAGAATTAGATATTTGTATTGCTAGTTCTAGATTAGATGTTTTTCTAGCAGGTGTCTTCAAGCTGTCTAGAAATCAGGCAAGTCAGTTAATTGAAAAGCAGGCAGTCCAAGTTAATTACCATTTAGTTGAAAAATCAGATTATGCAGTTCAAGTTGGTGATTTGATTAGTGTGAGGAAATTTGGTCGATTGAAACTTGTTAGAGATAATGGGCAAACAAAAAAAGATAAAAAGAAATTAACGGTCCAATTGTTATTAAGTAAGTGAGGAAAAATATGCCAATTACATCGTTAGAAATCAAAGATAAAACCTTTAGCACACGCTTCAGAGGGTTTGATCAAGAAGAGGTAGATGAATTTTTAGATATTGTAGTCCGTGATTATGAAGATTTGGTTCGCTCTAATCATGATAAGGATTTACATATTAAGAGTTTGGAAGAGCGTTTGTCTTACTTTGATGAGATGAAAGATTCATTGAGTCAATCTGTATTGATTGCACAAGATACAGCAGAGCGAGTAAAACAAGCTGCAACGGAACGTTCAAACAATATTATCCAACAAGCAGAGCAAGATGCCCAACGTTTGTTGGAAGAAGCTAAGTACAAGGCAAATGAAATTCTTCGTCAAGCAACTGACAATGCTAAGAAAGTTGCTGTTGAAACAGAAGAATTGAAGAACAAGAGTCGTGTCTTCCATCAACGTCTTAAATCTACAATTGAGAGCCAGTTAGCAATTGTTGAATCTTCAGATTGGGAAGATATTCTTCGCCCAACAGCCACTTATCTTCAGACAAGTGATGAGGCCTTCAAAGAAGTGGTCAGCGAAGTCTTAGGTGACTCTGTCTTGCAACAACATCCAGAGGAAGAACCAATTGATATTACTCGCCAGTTTTCTCCCGAGGAAATGGCTGAGTTGCAAGCGCGTATCGAAGCGGCTAATAAGGAACTTGCAGAAGCCGAAGCAAGAGCTGAGCAGGAACAAGTGGTTTCACCAGCTCCGGTTGTTGAAGAAAGTCCAGCTCATCCAGCTGGTCCAATGTATGAAGAGCCAGAAGTAGCTCCAAGCCATTATTCAGGACCAACACCAGCTACTGAAGCTGTAAACTCAGAACCAGGTTTTGCAGCACCGCAAGAATCTGTTACAATTTTATAAGAAATGATCTGAGAACAATATCTTATCCTTATATTTCCAGCGAGCAGGAGATGGTGTGAGTCCTGCATTCCCTAATGATAAGATTATCCTCTCAAACAATCAAGTCTGAAAAAAGTAAGATTTGACGTTCCCCACGTTACGGGATAAGAGGGAGAAAGACCAGATCTTTTTCCGAATAAAGGTGGTACCACGATTTTCGTCCTTTTTGGAAGTCGTGGTTTTTAATTTGTTATTATTTATAAAGGAGATACCATGAAACTCAAAGATACCCTTAACCTTGGGAAAACAGCTTTCCCAATGCGTGCAGGCCTTCCTACCAAAGAGCCAGTTTGGCAAAAGGAATGGGAAGATGCAAAACTTTACCAACGTCGTCAAGAATTGAACCAAGGAAAACCTCATTTCACCTTGCATGATGGCCCTCCATACGCGAACGGAAATATTCACGTTGGACACGCGATGAATAAGATTTCAAAAGATATCATTGTTCGTTCAAAATCAATGTCAGGTTTTTACGCACCATTTATCCCAGGTTGGGATACTCATGGTCTGCCAATTGAGCAAGTTTTGGCAAAACAAGGTGTTAAACGTAAAGAAATGGACTTGGTTGAGTACTTGAAACTTTGCCGTGAATACGCTCTTTCTCAAGTAGATAAACAACGCGAAGACTTTAAACGTTTGGGTGTTTCTGGTGACTGGGAAAATCCATATGTGACTTTGACTCCTGACTATGAAGCAGCTCAAATCCGTGTATTTGGTGAGATGGCTAATAAAGGTTATATCTACCGTGGTGCCAAGCCAGTTTACTGGTCTTGGTCATCTGAGTCAGCCCTTGCCGAAGCGGAGATTGAATACCATGATTTGGTTTCAACTTCCCTTTACTATGCCAATAAGGTAAAAGATGGCAAAGGTGTTCTAGATACAGATACTTACATCGTTGTCTGGACAACTACTCCATTCACCATCACAGCTTCTCGTGGTTTGACTGTTGGTGCAGATATTGATTACGTTTTGGTTCAACCTGCTGGTGAAGATCGCAAGTTTGTGGTTGCTGCAGAATTGTTGACTAGCTTGTCTGAGAAATTTGGCTGGGTTGATGTTCAAGTATTGGCAACTTACCGTGGTCAAGAACTCAACCACATCGTAACAGAACACCCCTGGGATACAGCTGTAGATGAATTGGTGATTCTTGGTGACCATGTTACAACTGACTCTGGTACAGGTATTGTCCATACAGCCCCTGGTTTTGGTGAGGATGACTACAATGTCGGTATTGCTAATGGTCTTGAAGTCGCAGTGACTGTTGACGAGCGTGGTATCATGATGAAGAATGCTGGTCCTGAGTTTGAAGGTCAATTCTATGAAAAGGTAGTTCCAACTATTATTGAAAAACTTGGTAACCTCCTTCTTGCCCAAGAAGAAATCTCTCACTCATATCCATTTGACTGGCGTACTAAGAAACCAATCATCTGGCGTGCAGTACCACAATGGTTTGCCTCAGTTTCTAAATTCCGCCAAGAAATCTTGGACGAAATTGAAAAAGTGAAATTCCACTCAGAATGGGGTAAAGTTCGTCTTTACAATATGATTCGTGACCGTGGCGACTGGGTTATCTCTCGTCAACGTGCTTGGGGTGTTCCACTTCCAATCTTCTACGCTGAAGACGGTACAGTGATTATGACTGCTGAAACTATTGAACACGTGGCTCAACTCTTTGAGGAACATGGTTCAAGCATTTGGTGGGAACGTGATGCTAAGGACCTCTTGCCAGAAGGATTTACTCATCCAGGTTCACCAAATGGCGAGTTCAAAAAAGAAACTGATATCATGGACGTTTGGTTTGACTCAGGTTCATCATGGAATGGAGTTGTGGTAAACCGTCCTGAGTTAACTTACCCAGCAGACCTTTACCTAGAAGGTTCTGATCAATACCGTGGTTGGTTCAACTCATCACTCATCACATCTGTTGCCAACCATGGCGTAGCACCTTACAAACAAATTCTGTCACAAGGTTTTGCTCTTGACGGTAAAGGTGAGAAGATGTCTAAATCTCTTGGAAATACCATTGCTCCAAGTGATGTTGAAAAACAATTTGGTGCAGAAATCTTGCGTCTTTGGGTAACAAGTGTAGACTCAACCAACGACGTGCGTATCTCTATGGATATCTTGAGTCAAGTCTCTGAAACTTACCGTAAGATTCGTAACACTCTTCGTTTCTTGATTGCTAACACATCTGACTTTAACCCGTCTCAAGATGCAGTAGCTTACGATGAGCTTCGCTCAGTTGATAAGTACATGACTATTCGCTTTAACCAGCTTGTTAAGACCATTCGTGATGCTTATGCAAACTTTGAATTCTTGACAATCTACAAGGCCTTGGTGAACTTTATCAACGTTGATTTGTCAGCCTTCTACCTTGATTTTGCTAAAGACGTTGTTTATATCGAAGGTGCCAAATCATTGGAACGCCGTCAAATGCAGACTGTCTTCTATGACATTCTTGTCAAAATCACCAAACTCTTGACACCAATCCTTCCTCACACTGCGGAAGAAATCTGGTCATATCTTGAGTTTGAAGAAGAGGACTTCGTTCAATTGTCAGAATTGCCAGAAGCAGAAACTTTTGCTAATCAAGAAGAAATCTTGGATACATGGGCTGCCTTCATGGACTTCCGTGGACAAGCTCAAAAAGCCTTGGAAGAAGCGCGTAATGCAAAAGTTATCGGTAAATCGCTTGAAGCACACTTGACAGTTTATCCAAATGAAGTTGTGAAAACTCTACTCGAAGCAGTAAACAGCAATGTAGCTCAACTTTTGATTGTGTCTGAATTGACTATCGCAGAGGGGCCAGCTCCAGAAGCTGCCGTTAGCTTCGAAGATGTAGCCTTTACTGTTGAACGTGCTGCAGGTGAAGTATGTGACCGTTGCCGTCGTATCGACCCAACAACAGCAGAACGCAGCTACCACGCAGTCATCTGTGACCACTGTGCAAGCATCGTAGAAGAAAACTTTGCAGACGCAGTCGCAGAAGGATTTGAAGAGAAATAAGGTTTGTTGTATGATACAAATAAGGAAAAGGATTGTCAAACAGTCCTTTCCTTTTTGGTTTTGACTAGCTTTTTTGTGAAAAATTGTGTAAAATAGAATAGATAAACGAGGGGAACCTCGGAAAATTTAAAGGAGAATCCATCTAATGGTAAAATTGGTTTTTGCTCGCCACGGTGAGTCTGAATGGAACAAAGCTAACCTTTTCACTGGTTGGGCTGATGTTGATTTGTCTGAAAAAGGTACACAACAAGCGATTGACGCTGGTAAATTGATCAAAGAAGCTGGTATCGAATTTGACCAAGCTTACACTTCAGTATTGAAACGTGCGATTAAAACAACTAACTTGGCTCTTGAAGCTTCTGACCAATTGTGGGTTCCAGTTGAAAAATCATGGCGTTTGAACGAACGTCACTACGGTGGTTTGACTGGTAAAAACAAAGCTGAAGCTGCTGAACAATTTGGTGATGAGCAAGTTCACATCTGGCGTCGTTCATACGATGTATTGCCTCCAAACATGGATCGTGATGATGAGCACTCAGCTCACACAGACCGTCGTTACGCTTCACTTGACGACTCAGTTATTCCAGATGCTGAAAACTTGAAAGTGACTTTGGAACGTGCCCTTCCATTCTGGGAAGATAAAATCGCTCCAGCTCTTAAAGATGGTAAAAACGTATTCGTAGGAGCTCACGGTAACTCAATCCGTGCCCTTGTAAAACACATCAAAGGTTTGTCAGATGACGAAATCATGGACGTGGAAATCCCTAACTTCCCACCATTGGTATTCGAATTCGACGAAAAATTGAACGTAGTTTCTGAATACTACCTTGGAAAATAAAAAATTGTAAGTCTAGAATTGATTTCTAGGCTTTTTATGTTAGTATGGTAGTATGATAAGGAATAAAAAACAAGATTATGTACTGGTCTACAAGCAACCAGCATCAACAACATATAAGGGTTGGGAAGAAGAGGCCTTGCCGATAGGCAATGGTTCTTTAGGGGCAAAAGTATTTGGGCTTATTGGAGCTGAGCGGATTCAATTCAATGAAAAAAGTCTCTGGACTGGTGGGCCTCAACCAGATAGTTGCGATTATCAGGGTGGAAATCTTCAAAATCAGCATAACTTTTTAGCTGAGATTCGGCAGGCTTTGGAGAAGAGAGACTACAATACTGCTAAGGAACTGGCTGAACAGCACCTAGTCGGGCCAAAAACGAGTCAATATGGGACCTATCTGTCCTTTGGGGATATTCACATTGAGTTCAGCAAGCAAGGTACGACTTTGTCTCGGGTGACGGATTACCAGAGACAGCTGAATATCAGTAAGGCACTTGCGACGACTTCTTATGCCTATAAGGGAACGCGATTTGAACGTGAAGCCTTTGCCAGTTTTCCAGATGATCTCTTGGTTCAACGTTTTACTAAGGAAGGGATGGAAACTCTAGATTTTACTATAGAACTGTCGCTGACCCGCGATTTGGCTTCTGATGGAAAGTGTGAGCAGGAAAAATCTGATTACAAGGAATGCCAGCTAGATATCTCCCCTTCTCATATCTTGATGAAGGGACGGGTTAAGGACAATGACCTGCAGTTTGCTAGCTGTCTAGCTTGGGAAACGGATGGAGATATTAGAGTCTGGTCAGATAAAGTTCAGATATCAGGAGCTAGTTATGCCAATCTCTTTTTGGCGGCTAAGACGGATTTTGCTCAAAATCCTGTTAGCAATTATCGCAAGAAAATAGATATAGCGCAACAGGTAAAGGACTTGGTGGAAGCAGCTAAAGAAAAGGGATATACTCAATTGAAATCAAGGCATATTGAGGACTACCAAGCCTTATTCCAGCGTGTTCAATTGGATTTGGGAACTGATGTAGACACATCCACTACAGATGATTTGCTAAAAAATTATAAGCCACAAGAGGGGCAGGTTTTGGAGGAGTTGTTCTTCCAGTATGGACGGTATTTATTGATTAGTTCGTCCAGAGATTGTCCAGATGCTCTACCAGCTAACTTGCAAGGGGTCTGGAATGCGGTCGACAATCCTCCGTGGAATTCGGACTATCACCTGAATATCAACCTGCAGATGAATTATTGGCCAGCCTATGTTACTAATCTTCTAGAGACGGCCTTTCCGGTCATCAATTATATAGATGATTTGCGTGTCTATGGTCGTCTAGCGGCTGCAAGGTATGCAGGAATCGTCTCTCAGGAAGGGGAGGAGAATGGTTGGTTGGTTCATACTCAAGCGACTCCTTTTGGCTGGACGGCACCTGGTTGGGATTACTATTGGGGTTGGTCACCAGCTGCCAATGCATGGATGATGCAAACCGTTTATGAAGCCTATTCATTTTACAGAGACCAAGACTATCTCAGGGAGAAAATTTATCCCATGTTGAGGGAAACGGTTCGTTTTTGGCATGATTTTTTACATGAGGATAAGGAGGCGCAGCGTTGGGTGTCTTCTCCGTCTTATTCTCCAGAACATGGGCCGATTTCGATTGGCAATACCTATGACCAATCTCTGATTTGGCAATTATTTCATGATTTTATTCAGGCTGCTCAGGAATTGGGACTGGATGGGGATTTGTTGACTGAGGTCAAGGAGAAGTTTGACTTGCTTAATCCTCTTCAAATCACTCAATCTGGTCGAATCAGGGAGTGGTATGAAGAGGAAGAGCAGCATTTTCAAAATGAGAAAGTGGAGGCCCAGCATCGGCACGCTTCCCATCTAGTGGGACTCTATCCTGGCACTCTCTTTAGCTACAAGGGACAGGAGTATCTTGAAGCTGCGCGTGCCAGCCTCAATGATCGTGGAGATGGAGGCACAGGCTGGTCCAAGGCTAATAAGATCAATCTTTGGGCGCGTCTAGGAGATGGCAATCGAGCCCATAAATTATTAGCAGAGCAGTTAAAGACATCCACCTTGCCCAATCTTTGGTGCACCCATCCTCCTTTTCAGATAGATGGTAATTTTGGTGCTACGAGTGGCATGGCAGAAATGTTGCTCCAGTCTCATACAGCTTATCTGGTTCCTCTAGCTGCCCTACCCGATGCTTGGTCAACAGGTTCTGTTTCAGGCTTAATGGCACGTGGACATTTTGAAGTTAGCATGAGGTGGGAGAATAAAAAACTCTTACAGATGACCATTTTATCAAGAAGTGGAGGAGATTTGCGAGTCTCTTATCCAGATATTGAGAAGAGTGTGATTAAAATGAATCAAGAAAAAGCAAAAGTGAAATGCATGGAGAAAGATTGTATTTCGGTGGCGACAGCAGAAGGCGATCTGGTTCAATTTTATTTTTAAGAAGATGTTAGAAGGCAGTAGTTTGAGACTGCCTTTTATGAAGGATTTGAGAATGTAAGCAGTTTCCAACTAGTTGAAAAAGCGTTATAATGGTAATATGAAGTAATTTGTTTAAGAGAGGCTGGCACTGATGGCTTATATTGAGATGAAACACTGTTACAAGCGTTATCAGGTTGGGGACACGGAGATTGTGGCCAATCGCGATGTGAATTTTGAGATTGAAAAGGGTGAATTGGTTATCATTCTAGGTGCGTCTGGTGCGGGCAAGTCAACGGTTCTTAATCTTCTTGGGGGAATGGATACCAATGACGAAGGGGAAATCTGGATTGATGGTGCCAATATTGCAGATTATAGTTCCCACCAGAGGACCAATTATCGTAGAAATGATGTCGGTTTTGTTTTTCAGTTTTATAATCTAGTTTCCAATCTGACAGCTAAGGAAAATGTGGAGTTGGCTTCTGAAATCGTGACAGATGCCTTGAATCCTGAGCAGGTCTTGACAGATGTAGGTCTGGCTCATCGTCTCAATAACTTTCCAGCTCAGCTTTCTGGAGGGGAGCAACAGCGAGTCTCCATTGCACGCGCGGTAGCCAAAAATCCTAAAATTCTCCTTTGTGATGAACCGACTGGAGCCTTGGATTATCAGACGGGCAAGCAAGTCTTGAAGATTCTTCAAGACATGTCTCGTCAAAAGGGAGCGACTGTTATCATCGTGACTCATAATGGAGCTTTGGCTCCCATTGCTGATCGCATGATTCATATGCACGATGCCAGTGTCAAGGATGTGGTAATCAACCAGCATCCTCAAGATATCGATACATTGGAGTACTAGCATGATCAAGCGAAAAACCTATTGGAAGGACTTGATTCAGTCCTTCACAGGCTCCAAGGGGCGTTTTTTATCCATCTTGACCTTGATGATGTTGGGGTCTCTAGCCCTAGTAGGCCTCAAAGTAACTAGCCCCAATATGGAGGCGACCGCCAATGACTATTTAACGACTGCTCAAACCTTGGATTTGGCAGTTATGTCTAACTATGGTTTGGATCAAGCAGATCAAGAAGAACTAGAACAGATAGAGGGCGCAGAGGTTGAGTTTGGCTATCTGACAGATGTGACTATGGATAATGGGCAGGATGCCATTCGGATGTACTCCAAACCAGAGCGAATTTCAACCTTTCAGCTAAGAGAGGGGCGACTTCCTCAGTCAGACCAGGAAATTGCTTTGGCCAGTCATTTGCAAGGTCAATACAGTGTGGGACAGGAGATTAGCTTTAAAGAAAAAGAAGGAAGTCATTCCTCTTTAAAAGACCATACCTATACCATTACTGGTTTTGTGGATTCAGCTGAAATCCTTTCTCAGCGAGACATGGGCTACGCAGGAAGTGGAAGTGGGACTTTAACCGCTTATGGGGTGATTTTACCTAGTCAGTTTGATCAGAAAGTCTACAATATAGCTCGTTTGAAATATCAAGATTTGTCAGGCTTAAATGCTTTTTCAGCAGCTTATGAAGAAAAATTCAAACAGCATCAGGAAGACCTAGAACAAGCTCTATCAGATAATGGCAAGGCACATCTGCAACTCTTGAGAAAAGAAGGCCAAGAGTCTCTAGACAAAGGTCAAGAGACCCTTGACAAGGCTGAGACTAATTTGGAGGAAGGCAAGCATCGTTTAGCTACTGCTCAAGCTCGTATACAGGCTCAGGAGAGTCAACTAGCCTTGCTGCCTCAAGCCCAGAGAGAGCAGGCCGGTGCTCAACTTACCCAAGCCAAGCAGGAATTGGACAAGGAAGAAGATAAACTAAAGCAGGCCGAACAAAATCTAGCCCAAGAAAAGGAAAAATTAGACAAACATCAGCAAGTCTTGGATGATTTGGCTGAGCCAAGGTATCAAGTCTATAATCGGCAAACCATGCCTGGCGGTCAAGGCTACCTCATGTACAGTAATGCTTCAGCCAGTATTCGGGCAGTAGGCAATATCTTTCCTGTTGTGCTTTATGCCGTAGCAGCCATGGTGACCTTTACAACCATGACTCGTTTTGTGGATGAAGAGCGAACTCATGCAGGGATTTTTAAAGCCTTGGGCTATCGTAGCAAGGATATTATCGCTAAATTTCTTCTCTACGGACTGGTAGCTGGGACTGTCGGAACAGCTTTAGGTAGTATACTTGGCCATTATTTACTAGCCAGTGTGATTTCAAGTGTCATTACAAAAGGCATGGTGGTGGGAGAAACCCAGATTCAGTTCTATTGGACCTATAGCTTACTGGCTCTTGTCTTGAGTTGGTTGGCGAGTGTGTTACCAGCCTACTTGGTAGCTCGTAGGGAACTTCATGACGAAGCAGCCCAGCTTTTACTGCCTAAACCTCCTGTTAAAGGAGCTAAAATCTTACTAGAGCGCATCAGTTTTATCTGGCGCCGTCTCAGTTTTACTCATAAGGTAACTGCTCGCAATATCTTCCGTTATAAGCAGCGTATGTTGATGACGATCTTTGGTGTGGCAGGTTCAGTCGCTCTGCTCTTTGCAGGTTTGGGAATCCAATCCTCTGTAGCAGGAGTTCCGTCTAGACAGTTTCAACAAATCCAACAGTATCAGATGATTGTCTCTGAAAATCCTAGTGCGACCAATCAGGACAAGGCAGAGCTAGAAGAAGTGTTGAAAGGGCAGGACATCCAAGCCTACCAGAAAATCTATTCTAAAACGCTAGACAAGGATTTCAAAGGTAAGGCTGGTCTTCAGACAATTACCCTTATGATGACCGATAAGGAAGATTTGACACCCTTTATCCATTTGCAACATCATCAGCAAGAGCTGACATTAAAAGATGGCGTCGTTATTACAGCTAAACTTGCTCAGTTGGCAGATGTCAAGGTTGGGCAGATTCTAGAAATTGAAGGTAAGGAGCTAAAGGTCGCTGCCATTGCTGAAAATTACGTTGGGCACTTTATTTATATGAGTCAGGCTAGCTATGAGCAAATTTACGGACAGGTGCCCCAAGCCAACACTTATCTGGTCTCGCTAAGGAATACCAGTGCGTCTAGTATCGAAAGTCAGGCAGGTTTACTCATGAATCAATCTGCGGTATCCAGTGTCGTCCAGAACGCTTCAGCCATTCGACTCTTTGACTCCGTCGCTAGCTCCCTCAATCAGACCATGACCATCTTAGTTATCGTGTCGGTTCTATTGGCTATCGTTATCCTCTACAATCTGACCAACATCAACGTAGCTGAGAGAATCCGTGAACTCTCCACTATCAAGGTTCTCGGTTTTCATAATAATGAAGTCACCCTCTACATTTACCGTGAGACGATTGTGTTGTCCCTTGTGGGAATCGTCCTTGGTCTCGTAACTGGTTTCTATTTACACCAGTTTTTGATTCAAATGATTTCACCAGCGACTATTCTCTTTTATCCACAGGTAGGCTGGGAAGTCTATGTAATCCCAGTGGCAGCAGTAAGCATCATTTTGACCTTGCTTGGTTTCTTCGTTAATCATCATTTGAGAAAGGTTGATATGCTTGAAGCCTTGAAATCTGTAGAGTAATACTCTTCGAGAATCTTTTCAAATCAGGTTAGTTTCCATCTCCAACCTCAAAGCAGTGTCTTGAGTAACCTGTGGCTAGATTCCAGTATAAGGTAGTTGTTTTTATCAGATTGGACTTGTATTTACTCGTAAACAAAAATCCTCCGTTTCAAAGAGTAGAGAACTCTTTGTGACAGAGGATTTTTTCTATAGGGCTTTAGCGGCTGCAATTGCGGCTTCGAAGTTTGGTTCAGAATTGATATTGTCCACATATTCAACGTAGCGAATCGTATTGTCAGTATCGAGGACAAAGACTGCGCGTGCCAATAGGTGCCATTCATTAATTAAGAGAGCGTAATCACGTCCAAAGGAATGGTCGAAATAGTCTGAGAGCATGATGGCATTTTCAATACCTTCAGCACCGCACCAACGTTTTTGAGCAAAAGGGAGGTCCATGGAAACAGTCAAGACAACCGTATTATCCAGTCCAGCCAGTTCTTGGTTAAAACGACGCGTTTGAGTTGAGCAGATACCTGTATCGATAGAAGGCACGACACTCAAGACTTTTTTCTTGCCATCAAAATCAGCTAGAGATTTTTTAGAAAGGTCTGTTGTAGTGAGTGAAAAATCAAGTGCTTTGTCGCCGACTTGTAGTTGTTTACCTGTAAAGCTCACAGGATTTCCGAGGAAAGTTACCATAAGATACTCCAATCTTTTTTCTTCCATTTTAGCTGAAACGGTCAGAATTTTCCAATGATTTGACTGGAAATATGGGCAGAAAAAAACGTCAGCTCATGTGAGAATGACGTTTTTCAGAGTATTATTTTGCCAATCCTTCAGCAATCTTGTCAAGGTTGTATTTCATCATGTTGTAGTAGCTGTCGCCTTCTTTACCTTGTTCTGCGATAGAGTCAGTAAAGATTTGTGCGTAGATTGGGATATTTGTATCTTGTGAGACAGTCTTCATTGGACGGTCATCTACACTTGATTCTACAAAGAGTGATGGAACTTTTGTTTGGCGAAGTTTTTCAACCAAGGTCTTGATTTGTTCAGGTGTTCCTTCTTCTTCAGTATTGATTTCCCAGATGTAGGCACTTGGGACACCATAGGCTTTAGAGAAGTATTTGAATGCTCCTTCGCTGGTTACAATGAGTTTCTTTTCAGCAGGGATGTTATTAAATTTATCCTTACTTTCTTTATCAAGTTTGTCTAACTTATCAGTATATTCTTTGAGATTTTTTTCATAGAATTCCTTGTTGTTAGGATCTTTAGCGCTCAATTGTTTGGCGATATTTTTAGCAAAGATAATTCCATTTTCAAGGTTAAGCCAAGCGTGTGGGTCTTCTTTACCTTTTTCATTTTTTCCTTCAAGGTAGATAACATCAACGCCTTCGCTGACTGCAAAGTAGTCTTTGTTTTCAGTTTTCTTAGCATTTTCTACCAATTTGCTAAACCAAGCATTGCCACCTGTTTCAAGGTTGATACCGTTATAGAAAATGAGGTCAGCCTCAGAAGTTTTCTTAACATCTTCAGGGAGTGGTTCGTATTCGTGTGGGTCTTGTCCAATCGGAACGATACTGTGAAGATCAATCTTGTCACCAGCAATATTTTTAGTAATATCAGCGATGATTGAGTTTGTAGCAACAACTTTTAGTTTTTGACCAGAAGCTGCATCTTTTTTTCCGCTAGCACATGCTACAAGAGCAATAACGGAAAGAAAGAGAACGAGTAATGTACCTAATTTTTTCATTAGATCCTCCAATTTATTGGGGTTTTGCCCCTTATTTTAACAAATGTTTATTTTTCAGTTTCAAATATCGTTGTTTAGGAGAGATAAAGAAACTGATTAAGAAGAAGCTAGCAGCTGTAAGTACGATGCTAGAACCAGCTGCTAAGTTTAAACTATAGCCAATAAAGAGTCCCAAAACTGAAGCTGTAGCTCCAAAGGTTGAGGAAAGGAAAATCATACTTTTCAGGCTATTAGCATACAGATAAGCAGTTGCAGCTGGGGTAATCAGCATGGCTACAATCAGGATAGTTCCAACACTTTGCATGGCTGTCACAGACACGAGAGTCAGGAGTATCATGAGGAGGTAGTGATAGAAATTGACAGGCATTCCCATGGCTTTAGCCAGAAGTTCATCAAAGGAAGTGATCAAGAGTTGCTTGAAGAAAATCCAGATTAACAAGAGAATGACCGCCCCTACGCCCATAGTGATAAACATATCCGTATCTTGGACGGCTAGAATATTACCAAAAAGGATATGGAAAAGGTCAGTTGAACTTTTAGCGACACTAATCAAGATGATACCGAGGGCTAAGAAAGAAGAAAAGGTAATGCCGATGGCGGTATCGCTTTTGATAATCGAGTTCCCCTTGATGTAGGTAATGATGATAGCAGCTAGCAATCCAAAGACAATGGCTCCGATAAAGAAGTCAACTCCCAAGATAAAGGAGAGGGCTACACCTGGTAAGACAGCATGTGAAATAGCATCTCCCATGAGTGACATCCCACGTAGAATGATGAAACATCCCACAGCTCCAGCTACGACCCCGACGACAATAGCTGTTATCAAGGCATTTTGTAGGAAATGGAATTTTTGCAATCCATCGATAAATTCTGCAATCATAGGTCACCTCCATTGAAAAAGAGTCGATTACCGTAAGCTTCTTTGAGATTGGCTTCGGTAAAGGTTTCTTTGGTTGGACCAAAGGCAATCACTTCTCGATTGACAAGTAAGACTTGATCGAAGTAGTGGGAAACCTTGCTGAGGTCGTGGTGAACGATGAGAACCGTCTTACCAGCTTTTTTCAAATCTCTCAGCGTATTCATGATGATTTCCTCACTGACAGAGTCAATCCCAACAAAGGGTTCATCCAAGAGGATATAGTCGGCTTCCTGTACCAAACATCTGGCAATCAAGACCCGCTGGAATTGACCTCCAGACAGTTGACTGATTTGACGTTCAGCGTAGTCAGCTAGGCCGACGATTTCAAGGGCTTCCTCTACTTTTTTCCAATGTTTAGCATTTAAACTGCGAAAGAGAGGAATAGAAGGAAATAGTCCTAGCGAGACACATTCCTTGACCTTGATGGGAAAGTTGTAGTCGATATTGATTTTTTGTTCGACATAGGCGATTCGGTGTAAGGATTTTTTAACTTCCTTGTCATCGAGAAATGCCTGACCTTGATGTGGGATAATTCCCAGCATACCTTTTAATAGTGTTGATTTCCCAGCGCCGTTTGGGCCAATGATACCGGTAATTGTTGGTCCGTGGAGCACTAGTGAAATATCCTTAAGTGCCAACGTTTCTTTGTAGGAGACACTGAGGTTTTCGATACGTATCATAAGCTTGTATTCCTCCTGCCTCTTAATATACATTAAAAAAAAAATTAAGTCAAGTTAATTTTTGAAAAAATTAAAATAATAACTGAAAAATGATGGAAAAGGAAAGTTCATTTTTAATTGCATTCCCAGGTAATTTTTGTTAAGCTAAAAACAAGTATAAATGAAAGCGAGAACAAGATGACACGTTATCAAGATGATTTTTATGATGCTATTAATGGAGAATGGCAGAAGACAGCTGAAATCCCAGCAGATAAGTCTCAAACGGGAGGTTTTGTTGATTTAGACCAGGAAATTGAAGACCTGATGCTAGCGACAACAGACAAGTGGTTGGCAGGTGAAGAGGTTCCTGAGGATGCTATCTTGGCAAACTTTGTCAAATACCACCGCCTAGTTCGTGATTTTGATAAGAGAGAAGCTGACGGTATCACACCTGTCTTACCTCTTCTTAAAGAATTCCAAGAATTGGAGACTTTTGCTGATTTTACAGCTAGACTAGCAGAGTTTGAGCTTGCTGGAAAACCAAACTTCCTTCCTTTTGGGGTATCACCAGACTTTATGGATGCTAGAATCAATGTTCTGTGGGCTAGCGCTCCAAGCACGATCCTTCCAGATACGACCTACTATGCAGAAGACCATCCTCAGCGCGAGGAGCTCTTGACTCTTTGGAAAGAAACCAGCGCAAATCTTCTCAAGGCTTATGATTTCTCTGATGAAGAAATTGAAGACTTGCTAGAGAAAAGACTTGAATTGGACCGTCGAGTTGCGGCAGTGGTGCTTTCTAATGAAGAAAGTTCAGAGTATGCTAAACTCTACCATCCATATGCTTATGAAGATTTCAAGAAATTTGCGCCTGCCCTACCTTTGGATGACTTTTTCCAAGCTGTTCTTGGACAAGTGCCAGACAAGGTTATCGTAGACGAGGAACGTTTCTGGCAAGCAGCAGACCAATTCTATAGTGAAGAGGCCTGGCCTCTCCTCAAGGCAACCTTAATTTTAAGTGTTGTGAATCTCTCAACCAGCTATTTAACAGAAGAAATCCGTGTCCTATCAGGTGCCTATAGCCGTGCGCTTTCAGGAGTTCCAGAGGCTAAAGACAAGGTCAAGGCAGCCTATCAACTGGCACAAGGTCCTTTCAAACAAGCCTTGGGTCTCTGGTATGCCCATGAAAAATTCTCTCCAGAAGCTAAAGCAGACGTGGAGAAAAAAGTGGCAACCATGATTGATGTTTATAAGGAGCGCTTGGCAAAAAATGACTGGCTCACTCCAGAGACTCGTGACAAGGCCATCGTCAAACTCAATGTCATCAAGCCTTATATCGGTTACCCAGAAGAATTACCAGAACGCTACAAGGACAAGGTAGTGGATGAGACTGCTAGTCTTTTTGACAATGCTCTAGCCTTTGCGCGTGTGGAAATCAAGCATAGTTGGAGCAAGTGGAATCAGCCTGTAGACTACAAGGAATGGGGCATGCCTGCTCATATGGTCAATGCCTACTACAATCCACAGAAGAACTTGATTGTCTTCCCAGCAGCTATTTTACAGGCACCTTTCTATGACTTGCATCAGTCCTCTTCTGCTAACTACGGTGGTATTGGGGCAGTTATTGCCCATGAAATTTCCCACGCCTTTGACACCAACGGAGCTTCCTTTGATGAAAATGGTAGCCTCAAGGATTGGTGGACAGAGAGCGACTATGCCGCCTTCAAGGAGAAAACACAAAAAGTTATTGACCAATTTGATGGACAGGATTCTTATGGAGCAACCATCAACGGTAAACTGACTGTGTCAGAAAACGTGGCTGACTTGGGAGGAATCGCTGCAGCGCTTGAAGCAGCTAAGAGAGAACCAGACTTTTCAGCAGAAGAATTCTTCTACAACTTCGGTCGTATCTGGCGCATGAAAGGCCGTCCAGAATTTATGAAACTCTTGGCTAGCGTCGATGTGCACGCACCAGCCAAACTCCGTGTCAATGTACAAGTACCAAACTTTGATGATTTCTTTACAACCTATGATGTCAAAGAAGGCGACGGTATGTGGCGTTCACCAGAAGAGCGTGTGATTATTTGGTAATGCAAAGAAGCAAGTAATCAGAAAAAGGCATCCAATCAGGTTCGAAAACTTGATTGGATGCCTTTTATAATGGAAAGACTTGCTGGATAGTTTACTTAATTGTTATTATCTTGCTAGAAAAAAGGATTGAAGGTCTTTTCATGGGCGATGGTCGTAGCTGGACCATGCCCTGGATAGACATCATAGTTTGATAGGGTGAAGAGTTGGGTCTGGATACTATGAAGGAGTTGCTCCATGCTACCAGTTGGAAGGTCCGTTCGTCCAATAGTTTCTCGGAAAAGAGCATCCCCTGTCAAGACTAGGTGAGCATCAGGAAAGACGATAGAAACACCGCCGATAGAATGTCCTGGTGTTGGCAAGACAGTAAAACGAAATTCCTCCAGTTGGTATTCCTCATGAAAGCTAAAGGTGTGTTCTGCAGGTTTTGCGATCACATCTGCCATATCATCGTGGCGAGGAAGCCCAGAGAGATTATCGACAGGAGTATAGAGCCAGCTGGCTTCACTCTCTGCGATATAGACCGGAGGATTGCCAAAAGTCTCGCGAACTAGATCCAGACTCATGATATGGTCATAATGGGCGTGGGTCAAGAGAATAGCGCAGATCGGCTTGTTGATGTTCTCTATTGTCTGACGAATGGCTTCCCAATGGCTACCAGGATCGACCACGATGAGGTGCTTTTCACCTTCTAGGTAATAGGTGTTTTCATAGGCAACAGGATTCACGGTTTTATGGATTTTCATATTAGCTCCAATCTCAAAGAATGTACTAAATTAAGTATAGCACAGTTAGGATGAATAAGCTTAAAAAGGAAATAATACTCTTCGAAAATCTCTTCAAACCACGTCAGCTTTATCTGCAACCTCAAAGCGGTGCTTTGAGCAACCTGCGGCTAGTTTCCTAGTTTGCTCTTTGATTTTCATTGAGTATAAATTAAGTATAGCACAGTTGGGGAGAATAAGCTGGAAAAGGAAATAGGTCTAGAAAGAAGATGGTTTGGATAAAAAATAAGCCCCGAATGAGTTCGAGGCTTAAACTGTTTTAATTCCCTGCGTAATATTTTTGGATTCCCTTGACAATCCCTTCAACTAGTTTATCTTGGTAGTCACTGCTGCGGATTTTTTGGTTTTCTTCTGGATTATCCATATATCCCATCTCTAGCAAAACAGCTGGTTTAGCTGTTTCACGGAGGACAGCAAAGGTTGCTTGCAAGAGCCCAGCATCCCTAGCTCCAGTTTCAGCTAGCAGTGAAGAATGGATATCAGCTGCGAGACGATTACTTTCACTCATCCGTTCAGGATTGTTGTGCCAATCCTTGTTAATCTTGCTGGGGAAACCAGGTTCATCCTTGTAAGAATAGGTCTGGATACCAAGATTAACGGTTGTATCATTCCCTTTTGCATTGAAATGAAGGCTAATGAAAAAGTCAGCATTGGTCTTGTTGACCATACGAGAACGCTCGGTAATAAAATCAACGTCTATATCACTATCTCGAGAGGCGAGAACGGTGTAGCCGAAACCTTCTAATCTTTTACGTAGCTTACGATAAACTTGCAGGTTTAAATCTTTTTCAGCTATGCCATAGTAATAAGCCCCGCGGTCCTTACCACCGTGTCCGGGATCGAGAAAGATAGTTTTGGAGTAATGTCCTTTTTGAAAACCTTGTGCTAATTCACGGACCCATTTTCCATTTCCTTGGAAGAGCTGGTTTTTACCATCCACAGCATAGGTACCTGTAACATACACACCATCGTCCTTAAGATAGTACCAAGCTTGATAGTCTTGGTCGTAGATCCATTCTTTGTGAGCCATGTAGCCACCAGATTTGAGGTAGTAGGAACCAATCCATTGTTTTTGGGCATAGCGTCCGCCAGATTTTAGGTAAAACCAACTAGAGTAGCTTTGGTCGTAGACCCATTCCTTATCTGCCATAGCCCCGCTGGATTTGAGGTAGTAATCGCCTTTCCAAACATTGGCCAGCATTCTACCATAGCCATCAAAAGCATACCACTTGCCATTGATTTGGCTCCATTGATTGGCTAAATATTTACCTGAACCATTGATATAGTACCAATTATTTCCCATCTGGTACCAGCCGTTTTCAAGCAAGTAGCCATGACTATCAAAGAGATAACCATCGTAGAGAGTATCTGTAAATTTAACCCCAGTTTGACTATAAAACGTCCACTTGTTTCCTTCTTTTACCCAGCCAGTCTGTAGAGGTTGATTGGGTTTGGTTTCTGTACTAGTAGAAGGTTTGCTTTCTTGTTCACTTGAACTAGCTGTACTTGTCGAAGTTTCTGTACTAGCTTGAGAACTGTTTGCAGAAGTATTTGTAGAACTGCTAGTGGAAGTAGTTGTTGAGTTACTGGTTGAACTAGTCATAGGGGTAGTAGTGGAATGACTCGTATCGTCAGCTAAAACGACTTGGCTGGATAAGCCGAGAACAGCCAAGGCTAAAAGTGTCAATCTTTTGTGTGATTTCATGTGAGATGCCTTTCTAGAGAGATGAAATTTCAGTAATTATCGTAAAAAAACTGTTTATATTACCATTATACACTAAAAAGGTTAGAAAATTACCAAAATATCAAACATTTTCTTATTGAAAAAGAGGAATGTATTTTCGTTTCGCTAACTTTTATCTTAGCCTATATCAAAAAAGATAGATGAAAATTAGATAATTATATTATTTTTTAGTGTGAATCTTATTTTATTCTCCTTCCCAACAAATTGAATAAGCTTTAGAATCCTCTTTTTCTAGTTTTCATATTCTTAAAAAAGTGATAAAATGGTAGGAAGAATTGGAGAGTAGAAATGCCGAAAGAAGTGAATTTAACAGGCGATGAAGTTGTCGCTTTAACACAGAAATATTTATCGGAAGAGGATGTGGCTTTTGTCCATAAGGCCTTGGTTTACGCCGTTGAATGCCATAGTGGTCAATATCGTAAATCAGGTGAACCTTATATCATTCACCCTATCCAAGTGGCAGGTATTTTAGCTAAGCTCAAGCTGGATGCTGTAACGGTTGCTTGTGGTTTCTTGCATGATGTGGTGGAGGATACTGATGCGACCTTGGACGATTTGGAAAGGGAGTTTGGTCCTGATGTGCGCGTGATTGTCGATGGAGTTACCAAGCTCGGTAAAGTTAAGTACAAGTCTCACGAGGAGCAATTAGCGGAAAATCATCGCAAGATGCTTATGGCCATGTCTGAGGATATCCGTGTTATCTTGGTCAAACTGTCTGACCGCTTGCACAATATGCGGACGCTTAAACATCTTCGAAAAGACAAGCAGGAGCGCATTTCCAAAGAAACTATGGAAATCTATGCACCTCTTGCTCACCGTCTGGGGATTTCTAGCGTCAAATGGGAATTAGAAGATCTATCTTTCCGTTATCTCAACCCAACGGAGTTTTACAAGATTACCCATATGATGAAGGAAAAACGCAGAGAGCGTGAAGCCTTGGTGGATGAGGTGGTCACAAAATTAGAGGAATATACGACAGATCGTCATCTAAATGGGAAGATTTACGGTCGTCCCAAGCATATTTACTCGATTTTTCGCAAAATGCAGGATAAGAGAAAGCGTTTTGAGGAAATCTATGACCTGATTGCTATTCGCTGTATTTTAGATACCCAAAGTGATGTTTATGCCATGCTTGGTTATGTGCATGAACTTTGGAAACCAATGCCAGGTCGTTTCAAAGACTATATCGCTAACCGCAAGGCCAATGGCTACCAGTCTATCCATACGACTGTTTATGGGCCAAAAGGACCGATTGAATTCCAGATTCGAACCAAGGCCATGCATGAGGTGGCTGAGTACGGGGTTGCGGCTCACTGGGCTTATAAGAAAGGCATTAAGGGGCAGGTTAACAGCAAGGAATCAGCTATTGGGATGAACTGGATTAAGGAGATGATGGAGCTCCAAGACCAGGCTGATGATGCTAAGGAATTTGTGGATTCTGTTAAGGAAAACTATCTGGCTGAGGAGATTTACGTCTTTACCCCAGATGGAGCTGTCCGTTCCCTTCCAAAAGATTCAGGACCGATTGACTTTGCCTATGAAATTCATACCAAGGTCGGTGAAAAAGCAACTGGTGCCAAGGTCAATGGCCGTATGGTTCCACTGACAACCAAGCTCAAAACAGGGGATCAGGTTGAAATTGTCACCAACCCTAACTCCTTTGGACCGAGCCGTGATTGGCTCAATATGGTCAAGACCAGCAAGGCGCGTAACAAGATTCGTCAGTTCTTTAAAAACCAAGATAAGGAATTGTCTGTCAATAAGGGTCGTGAAATGCTGATGGCCCAGTTCCAAGAAAATGGCTATGTGGCCAATAAATTCATGGACAAGCGTCATATGGACCAAGTCCTTCAAAAGACCAGCTACAAGACAGAAGAATCCCTCTTTGCGGCCATTGGTTTTGGAGAAATCGGTGCTATTACTGTCTTTAATCGTCTAACTGAGAAGGAACGTCGTGAGGAAGAACGTGCCAAGGCCAAGGCTGAAGCAGAGGAACTTGTCAAAGGTGGCGAGATCAAGGTTGAAAATAAAGAAACCCTCAAGGTCAAGCATGAGGGTGGTGTGGTCATTGAAGGTGCATCAGGCCTCCTAGTGCGGATTGCTAAGTGTTGTAATCCAGTGCCTGGTGACGATATTGTTGGCTATATTACCAAGGGGCGTGGTGTGGCTATTCACCGTGTGGACTGTATGAACCTGCGTGCCCAAGAAAACTATGAGCAACGTCTCCTTGATGTGGAATGGGAAGATCAGTACTCTAGCTCAAATAAGGAGTATATGGCTCATATCGATATTTATGGACTCAACCGTACAGGACTGTTGAACGATGTACTACAAGTTCTTTCAAACACAACTAAGAATATCTCAACAGTCAACGCTCAACCAACCAAGGATATGAAATTTGCTAATATCCATGTGTCCTTCGGCATTGCCAACCTCTCGACGCTGACTACGGTTGTGGACAAGATCAAGAGCGTGCCAGAGGTTTATTCTGTCAAACGGACCAACGGCTAATTGTCCTAGTTCTTACTAGAAAGGCTATTATGAAAATCATTATCCAACGAGTTAAAAAAGCCCAAGTGAGTATCGAAGGTCAGGTTCATGGGAAAATCAATCAGGGGCTTTTATTGCTGGTTGGTGTTGGACCAGAGGACCAAGAGGAAGATTTGGACTACGCTGTGAGAAAGCTTGTCAATATGCGGATTTTTTCAGATGCAGAAGGCAAGATGAACCTGTCTGTCAAAGATATTGAGGGAGAAATCCTCTCTATTTCTCAGTTTACTCTCTTTGCGGATACTAAGAAGGGCAATCGTCCAGCCTTCACAGGAGCAGCCAAGCCTGATATGGCATCAGACTTCTATGATGCTTTCAATCAAAAATTAGCGCAAGAAGTGCCCGTTCAGACAGGTATCTTTGGAGCGGATATGCAGGTTGAGCTGGTCAATGATGGACCAGTCACTATTATCCTTGATACTAAAAATAGATAATAAAGACCAAGCCCAGTCAGCTTGGTTTTTCTCATCTATCACAAAATACTCCAAAATGAAATCTGTTCTTGATAGGCCTTGGAGAAATTTTGTTTTAGGATTTGGCAAGTGCGATAGGAAGGGATAAGATGTCCTAGGATGAGGAGAGTTCCCTGAAGGAAAAGTGGAATACCGCTTAAAAAGATCAAGGAGAAAATCATCAGACTATCCCATAGGAGGATTTGTAAGGCAAAGCGCCAGAATCTCGGTCTAATCTGGGAATAGAGTTGGCTAAAGTGGTCACAAAGTTGGTTAGAAAGATAGGTCAATAGCACAGGATGAAAGAAAATAATACTCTTCGAAAATCTCTTCAAACCACGTCAGCGTCGCCTTACCGTACTCAAGTACAGCTTGCAGCTAGCTTCCTAGTTTGCTCTTTGATTTTCATTGAGTATAAGCCAACCGCTATAAATCAACATCCAATCCCAAGTAAGCCCCTCTTTAAATGTCAAAAATGCCAGCATAATTCCATCGATGATAAGGAGTTGAATGGTTTTGATATAGATGATTTTTTTCATGATAAAGCCTCCTTTTCCCTAGAGACACTCCCACAAAGAGATATGTTTGTTGTAAAAGTCTGGATAGTTTTCTCTTAGGTAGTCCGCCGTACTATAATATAAAGTAGAATGACAAGCAGTGACGATTGGCATAAGAGAGAGAAAACGTTGAGAACTAGTGAAGGCTAAGAGGACAAATAATAGAAAGTCGCTGATGAGCACCCCTAAATAGTAGAAGCGAATCATTTTATTGATTTGAGGATAAATCTCAGCGAATTGATATTTTAGTCGGACGATTAAGCGAAATAGCAGGAGCCCTTGAGCAAGGAGGAAAATAAAACCAGAGAGCAAGAGCCAGTCGAAAGCTGTCTCGGGTCTAGTACTAAAAAATGCAAGTAGTAGCAAATCGATAACTGCAATTGCTGTAAAATGGATTCTAAAGAGTTTTTTCATGACAAGACCTCCTTCTTTTATCTATTTTCATTCTACTCCAAAAGAATGGGAGTTACAACTAAAATGATAAAAAATTTTAGTAAGGAGATTCTGTTAGATTTCTTTATTTGATTTCCTTCTTATTGTTCCACCTCTTCATCATTCCAGACAAATAAAGCTCCGATTGCATTGAGGATATAAAAGATATATTTTCCGATATTGGCAAAATTTCCTTGAATACCAGCTTTTGTCAGCTGAACGAAATTGTAAATCAACCAAAAGCCCCACTGAGTTGTTAGTTTCAATGCGTTAAAAGCATTGGCAATGAGTGAGAGTGCAAAGGCAATGGTTGTTACATAGGCAAGGAGATTCATCTTTCCTCCATAGCCGATAAAGTTTGTCACAAAGGCAAAGAGGAAGGCGATGATGGAAATGATGATGGCCGCCAATTTTACCTGTTTTTGGCTCATTTGGTTGGGTCTGCCTTCTTGCGAAGCTTCCCATTTCTTAATAGCAAAGGTATAAATGAGGAAGGTGACGGGATAGGTAATGATGGCCGCCTTATTTCCAAGGATATAATCAATGGCACCGGACAAAATGGTATTAACAATACCAAAGTAATTTCCCCATTTGCTTAATTTCCCCGTGAAACGAGTGGACAACATGGAAATCCCAACGTTGGTTACGGAAATCAATCCAAAGGGAACAAGAGCTGTCCATGGTCCCCAGTCTACGAATTTATCAAGACGGGAGTTGAGGTAACCAGATGCAATCGCAATCCCAACGACCAGAGCAACTCCAAAGAGGTCAAACCATTTGGATGTAGCAAAAATTTTTAGTGATTTCTTCATAGGTTAAACTATCTTTCTTGTTTTTTACAAACATTCTACAACTAAATGAGAGTAAAATCAAATGTTAGAAATAAAACCCTGAAAATAAAACTTTCAGGGTTGGTAGGCTACTTGAGAAATTAGTTGATTTTTTCGACATAGAGTTGTTTGGCAATGTCCATACTTACTTGTAAATCCTCGTTTTTACTGAGGATAGTGAAGGTGTTGCTGAAGCCATCAAACTGCTTGACTTGGAGCGAATCACCGATGTGAAGTGAGTGCTTATCCAAATAATTGAGAATGTCAAAACTATCGTGCACACGAGTCAGGCGGTAGGTGCCAGCTTCCTTGATGTCAGCTAGTGGCAGGTTATTGATTTCAACTAGGAGTTCTCCCTTGGCAGGAATAGTTCCTCCGTGGGGACAAGTTTTGGGAAATCCTAGTAGTTTATCCAGTCTTTCCACGAACAGGTCAGAGACAGTATGTTCCAAGACCTCAGCTTCTTCATGAATCTGGTCGCTCGTATAGTCTAAATGATGGACTAGAAAAACTTCAATCAAGCGGTGCTTACGATAGAGCTCAGAGACCAGTTTGAGTCCGAGATCAGTCAGTAGATAACCGCATTCCTTGTCCTTGAGGATGAGATTTTCACTCTTCATCCGTTTAATCATTTCAGTTACGGCAGGGGGAGAGACTTGCATGCGGGCAGCAATTTCCTTGTTGGTAATTTTATGCAGGTCTATGCCGATTTCATAAATACATTTTAGATAATCTTCTTTATTCGGGGTCATTCGTATCCTCTTGTCTAATATCTTTATCTAGTATATCAAAAAAAGCTAGATTTCTCTAGCTGTGACTTTTTATGTTATACTTATTGCAAGAGAAAAAACGAGGAGATGGATATGACGAAAATAGCTCTTCTTTCAGATATTCATGGAAATACCACCGCCTTGGAGGCTGTTTTGGCAGATGCTCGGCAGCTAGGAGTGGATGAATACTGGCTTTTGGGAGACATTCTCATGCCAGGGACAGGGCGTAGAAGGATTTTGGACTTGTTGGCTCAATTACCGATTACGGCTAGAGTTTTGGGAAACTGGGAAGACAGTCTTTGGCATGGTGTCCGCAAGGAATTGGATAGTACTCGTCCCAGTCAACGCTATCTCTTGCGCCAGTGCCAGTATGTTTTAGAGGAAATCTCCCTAGAAGAAATTGAACTGCTCCACAATCAACCGCTCCAGATTCATCGTCAGTTTGGGGATTTGACGGTGGGAATTAGCCACCATTTGCCTGATAAGAATTGGGGGCGTGAGTTGATTCATACTGGAGCACAAGAGGACTTTGACCGCTTGGTGACCAATCCGCCTTGTGATATTGCTGTTTATGGTCATATTCACCAGCAGTTGCTTCGTTATGGGACTGGTGGACAATTGATTGTCAATCCGGGTTCGATTGGGCAACCTTTCTTTCTAGATGCCCAGTTGCGGAAGGACTTACGGGCCCAGTATATGGTTTTGGAGTTTGATGACAAGGGCTTGGTAGATATGGACTTCCGACGGGTAGACTACGATGTGGTAGCTGAATTGCAGTTGGCTAAAGACCTCAAACTTCCCTATTTTGAGGTTTATTATGAAAGTCTAGTCAATGGTATCCACCATACTCATCATCAGGAATTTCTGAGAGAATTGGCCCAGAAAGAGGGCTATGATAGGGAATTAGATGCTTGGTTGAAAAGTGGTAACGATTGACATTACAACTAAAAAGGGTATAATAATAGAAAAAGAAGAGTAGAGGCAGGGTAGCCTCGTAAAAAGGAGAAGAGTATGCAAATTCCAAGTAGATTTACCATTGCGACTCATATGCTGATAATCATTGCCCTCAAGGGGAAGGAAAGCAAGGTGACCAGTGATTTTCTGGCTGCTAGTGTCGGGGTCAATCCTGTCATTATCAGAAAGACCTTGTCCCAGTTGAAGAAGGCTGAACTGATTTCAGTAGCGCGCGGAACAGGGGGAACAGAGATTGTTAAGGATCTCAAAGACATTAGTCTTTTAGATGTTTATCAAGCGGTCGAATGTCTTGGTAAGACAGGCCAACTCTTCAGTTTCCATGACAATCCAAATCCAAATTGTCCAGTTGGAGCTCATATTCATGATGTTTTGGATCAAAAATTGGAGAGAATCCAGCTGGCTATGGAGGCTGAACTTGGTCAGACCAGTTTAGAACAGGTCGTGGCCGATGCAGAGAGTCAAATGAAGGAGTGAGAGGGGTAGATACCCTCTTTTTTTCTTTGGATAATTATGATAGAATGAACTCATAAAAGGAGGAAGACATGTATCTCGTTATAGGAATTCTATTAGCCTTTGTAGTGTCATTTTGGAAGGATAATAGGAGTTTGTGGAATCCAGTATTATTCTTATTATCCCTCATTTCTAGTTATTTTTATTTAGGCTACCTTTTTTATCAAAATGGGTATGAGAAGATTCATTTCGCTTTTTTTATATTTCCCTTTATTTTACTTCCTTTTTTGCTTTTTCTAAGTGGCATCTTTCTAATCTATAATGGGGTCATTTTGTTGAAGCGAGAGGGACGTTCAAAGGCTAATTATCTCTCCATGCTCCTTGGAATAGTCATTTTGCTATTTTTTGCCTTGATTTCATTTCGATTGGGAGGTCAAAATGAATTATTTTACACCAATCACTTTCTAAACATTTTATTTGTATTCATTTTCTACTCTTATTTTATTTTTGGCTTTGCTTTTGCGGGTTTTATGCTCTACTCTATCTTGTATCTCTTTATTCCTAAGAAGAAGCATTATGATTTTATTATCATTCACGGTGCAGGTTTGTTAGACGGAGAAAGGGTAACTCCTTTGCTGAAGAGGAGGATTGATAAGGCAGTGGAAGCTTACCACAATTCTAAGAATCCTCATATCAAAATCATTGCTAGTGGTGGTCAAGGAGGAGATGAGAAGATTTCTGAAGCGCAGGCCATTATAAATTATCTGCTTGAAGAGACAGATGTTCCCCAAGATGCGATTATTCTGGAGGAACAATCAAGGACTACCTATGAGAACCTTCTCTTTTCTAAGGAACTTGGCGAGAAACTGATAGCAAAACCTCAATTCCTCTTTGTTACGAATGACTATCATGTTTTTCGTACCAGTACCTATGCGCGTAAGTTAAATATGAAGGGAGATGGCCTCGGATGTAGGACGGCAGGCTACTACATACCATCTGCTTTTATTCGGGAGTACGTAGCGCTCTGTGTCAAAATGAAATGGCTTTTCCTTGCCTTTTATGTCCTGCTATCAGTCCTCATTTTGATAGCCTATAAAGGGGTTATTTGGTAGTCAGATTCTATTTAAAAAGACTTAGAATGCACATGAAAGTATGTATTCTAGGTCTTTTGTTTTGTATACATTTGATTTTTGAAAGGTACTATCTATTTTTCCATGCTTGGTAACGGGTATCAATTAATAATTGGGTAAGACGTCCCATGGTTTCCCTTTCTTCTGGAGTGAGGGATTGAGCTTGGACGAAGAGATGACGAATGTGTTCGATAGCCTTTAAGGAAGACAAGTCATTGATAGAAGTAATACCAGAATCAAGAATGGTGCCAAAGAAGAGATCGAAGTAGAGCTGGAGTTCTTCGTCAGGGACTGTGGTCACCCACTCCTTGAAGGTTGTGTCAACTTGTTGGCTATCACTGTTGGTCTTATCCAGTTGGACGAAGTGATTGTCCTCAATCTGCCAACTAAAGGTATCGTGCTGGGCGATACCACCTAAGGCAGTACTGTGCACGATGATTTGGTGGGCAGGAATTTCCAGCATCATACCGATAATGGAGCCTTGTGGGATGAAGACCTTGGTTCTCTCCATTATCCTTTGATAGCCCTCAGTTTGTGTCAGCTCTTTATGGAGACCAGGCGCATCAAAGGTATAAACTGCTGTGATCTGATTTTGCGAGCTTTGCTCAATTTGACTAGCAGCATAGATGGCTAGATTGCCTCCCTTGGAATGCCCAGCCAGAATGACCTTTTGCTTAGGATGTTGAGCAAAAAAGTTCTTTAAATAGCGGAGGGCATGCTTTTGAGCAGGAATTTCCTTCATATAGGTCAGGTGGAAATCTTCCTTCCAGCCAATGATGCTGTCATCAGTCCCACGAAAGACAATCAGATAGGTATCGAGAGTGAGGCGGTAGGTCATAGCAGCAAATTGCTTTTGCAGCTCAGGGTCGATGTCGTTGATAAAATGGGAGAGTTTGCAATTTTTGAAGCGTTTGTGTTGAGCTAGTTCATCTAATAGCTGGAGGCGACTTTTACTGGTCAACATGTTAGGCTCCCTTGGAACCTGAAGTGCCAGGTCTAAAAGTCGTTGAGGAATTGTGGAGACCAGATTATCAAAGGAGAGGTAGGTGATTTCTGTTAAGGCTAGAATGTCTAATTCATTCAAAGGAAGGTCGTAAAAGGAATCGTGTGCGACATCTTTCAGATAATCAAAAATATTGGCCATAATAGCTCCTTTCTTTTTATTTATCTTATCACAATCACATAGAATTTACTAGTTGGTTTGTACGAGCTCTCTACATACCGACCTATAATGGTATGATTCAGACACATAGAAGACAGTTGGCTTTTATTTCAAACCTCTAAACATACTTGTTTGTATCTGTTTGTCGTCAATCCCATTCTCTTTTAAGAAATTTTTCATCTCATTTATATCATCAGGTTGGCCGGTTAAGAGATAAATAGCTTGGTTACCGTATTTCATAACCGCATTTTTTAAAAATGCTTGGCTTTGAGAAAAGGTTTCGCTAGTTTTATAAGTTAGATTCGGATTATTCTTACTAAGCTCTCTTAACTCATTATCAAAAATGTTTACTCCTTTGTCTAAATGATTAAGAATGATGGAGCGCTTACCAGCCCACTCTTTCACAACTGGACGTAGAGTAGAAATACCGACATCAGAGGCAAAACAAACCAGTGCTTGGTCATTGTCTTTAACAGATAAAGATGACTCCAGCCAACTCATCTCAATTTTACTACCAGCTGGTAAATGTGTTAAGGTTTCCTTAAACACGCTACCACTATTATGGGTTACAATAAGAATTTCATCCTCATCAGGAGTGGAAGCAAGGGTTAGCCATCGGCTAGCCTGATTCTCCTTTACTGGACTTTTGTCTAGACTAAACGAACTGTCAGGAAGCTTAAACTGAGCATAGGAGCCAGCTTTCCATATTTGATTTTTTGGTTTTGTGATGTGAACTAAATACAAATCTCCGCTGGGATTTTCAATGGATTTTATCGATAAAGTTTGACTTCGTCCAAGATAGGTAATGATTCCCCAAGATATAAAGCCGAGCACTCCAAGTGTAGTTAGAATAATTATGAACATTTTTTTCCCTCGTTTCATTTTTAACTCCTATAGTGTAGTAATTTTCTATGAATGAATAATATTTTTTTTCATTCAATAATTTCCAAAAAATAAAGAAAAGATTTCTTTATTTCAGTATTCCTTTAATGAAGTTGGTTGCTAGTATTTCTACAGTTTTGCTAATATCTGGAAAATCATTTTCTGTGATATGCATATCCATGTAGTAAAATAGGTTGTAAACTTGTAAAATATCTTGAATTTTTTCTGGAGAATGGCCTTCAGCCTGCAAACGATGAGTAAAGGTTTTCACGAGAAATTGATGAAATGGATTCGTGACTTTCCCTTCTTCTGAGGAGTAGTAGCTATGCAACTCATCTGCTATGGCAGGATTGTACCATTCTGCAAGGATTTTATTGGAAGAAACGAGTGCTCTGGATTGAGCAAAGAGTTGACTAATAAGATCAATCATATCAATTTCCCAATCCAGTTCTTCGATCATAGTTTGGCGAACACGGTTGTTTTCATCAATATAGATATCTAAAAAAATAGCCTCTTTACTTTCGTAATAGTTATAAAAAGATCCGACTGCCATATGAGCTTGTCTAGCAATTTCTGAAATTCCTGTCGCCTTGTATCCTTTTTTTGAAAAAACTTCATAAGCTGCGGATTTCAAAGCCTGTTTTTTGTCCAATTTGATTCACCTCTTTTCTGAATGAATATTAAATATTGTTCATTCATATCTTAACAAATCTTTTTCAGATTGTCAATCTGAAAGCTAGAACTTTTTACGGATACCACTTGATAAGGAGCTTTTCAATGTTAGAAGAGTATAGAGTGTCGTTTTAACTACACTCAAGGTTTGGAAGAATAGATATAAATTTTGGTTAAGGGGATGTATAAAAGAACTGAAATGAGGGTTGAAAAAATTAAAAATAAATGGGTAGTGCTGGCACTATGTCTGAAAATAAGGTATGATATCAATGGGGTTATTCACTATCTGTTTTTGAGCTGTTGTGACAAGGAAATGTCAAAAAGGTATTAGATACTAAGCCCTCTATTTATACTAAAGGATTTAAGACTCCTAAAATTAGCAAAGGAGAAGCGCATGCACAAGATTTTATTAGTAGAAGATGATCAGGTTATTCGTCAACAAGTCGGAAAAATGCTCTCTGAATGGGGATTTGAAGTGGTTCTGGTAGAAGACTTTATGGAAGTTTTGAGTCTATTTGTTCAGTCGGAGCCTCATCTGGTCCTCATGGATATTGGTTTGCCCTTGTTTAATGGCTATCACTGGTGTCAGGAAATTCGCAAGATTTCCAAGGTCCCCATCATGTTTCTGTCTTCGAGAGACCAGGCTATGGATATTGTCATGGCAATCAATATGGGGGCGGATGACTTTGTGACCAAGCCTTTTGACCAGCAGGTTCTTTTAGCCAAAGTTCAGGGCTTGTTGCGACGTTCATATGAGTTTGGGCGTGACGAGAGTTTACTGGAATATGCTGGTGTTATCCTCAATACCAAATCAATGGATTTACATTATCAAGGGCAAGTCTTGAATTTGACCAAGAACGAATTCCAGATTTTACGAGTTTTGTTTGAGCATGCGGGCAATATTGTAGCGCGTGACGATCTCATGCGGGAACTTTGGAACAGTGACTTTTTCATTGATGACAATACCCTATCTGTTAATGTGGCTCGATTGCGTAAAAAGTTGGAAGAGCAGGGCTTGGTAGGATTTATCGAAACCAAGAAAGGGATAGGGTACGGATTAAAGCATGCTTGATTGGAAACAATTTTTTCTAGCCTATCTGCGTTCCCGTAGTCGTCTGTTTGTCTATCTGATTTCTTTGACGTTTCTGCTCTTACTCTTTCAGTTTTTATTTGCCAGTTTGGGAATTTACTTTCTCTACTTTTTCCTCTTGTGTTGCTTTGTAACCATCTTATTTTTCACTTGGGACATATTGGTGGAAATGCAGGTCTATCGTCAGGAAATTCTCTATGGGGAGAGGGAAGCCAAATCTCCTTTGGAAATAGTTTTAGCAGAAAAATTAGAAGCGCGTGAGATGGAACTTTATCAGCAGAGGTCAGATTCAGAAAGAAAATTGACGGATTTGCTGGATTACTATACCTTGTGGGTTCATCAGATTAAGACCCCCATTGCAGCTAGTCAACTCTTAGTTGCAGAAGTAGCCGACCGCCAACTGAAGCAGCAATTAGAACAGGAAATTTTCAAAATCGACTCCTATACTAATCTAGTCTTACAGTACCTGCGTTTAGAAAGTTTTCATGATGATTTGGTCTTAAAGCAGGTGCAAATTGAGGACTTGGTTAAGGAAATAATTCGTAAATATGCTCTTTTCTTTATTCAAAAAGGCCTAAATGTCAATCTACATGACCTTGATAAAGAAATCGTGACGGATAAGAAGTGGCTACTAGTGGTTATTGAGCAAATCATCTCAAACAGTCTCAAGTACACCAAGGAAGGTGGTCTGGAGATTTATATGGAGGGGCAAGAGCTTTGTATCAAGGATACAGGAATCGGGATAAAAAACAGTGATGTCCTCCGAGTCTTTGAACGTGGTTTCTCAGGATATAATGGCCGCCTAACCCAGCAGTCATCTGGACTTGGTCTCTACCTATCTAAGAAAATTTCTGAAGAACTGGGGCACCAGATTCGCATCGAGTCTGAGGTCGGTACAGGAACGATAGTGCGGATTCAGTTTGCTCAAGTAAACTTAGTCCTTGAGTGAGAAGAGACAATGAGTTTTTACCCAATCTCTTTTTGCTATATTTCAGGATATTTGAAGACTGTTTTTTACAAAACCAATAATAGAATTTTTAATACGGAATATAGTATAAATACTGGTTCAAAGTGAAGTTTTGTATGCTTTATACTTTTGTTGAGTATAAAATCTATAAACTAAGGGTGAATTACAAAAATTAATTTGAGATGAAGTGAATTGTAGACTTGGGAAATGTCTCCTATTCGATTTCAGAATGAATCGTTGATACAGGATTAAAAGAACTGCAGCTTTCTTTTTATTTTGAATGAGATAGGTGTATATAGATTTGTGTAACTGGTGTAGAACTGTTTCCAAGAATTTATTGAATGTATCGAATACACACATTCTATTGATTTTGAACCAGTTTTTAATTTCTAAATGTTGATAATAGTTTTATCAAGTAAAAGGAGACTGCCATGATTGGAGACAATATAAAATTCTTACGAAAATCACATAATCTGATATAACCAGAATTTTCACGGATTGTGGGTGTGTCACGAAATAGCCTAAATCGTTAGAAAAACTGAAAAAGCTTACTTTCAATAGAAGTATTGGAAATATTCATTTTACATCTATCAAAGAAACATGGGATAGACCTATATTTTACAAAATAGCAAATTATATTTTGAATGATAGTAAAAACGGCAGTACTTGTGTGATTTACAATTATTGCACTCAATGTCCGAGTATCGCACTATCTGAAATAGGGATAGTAGAGATTGTTCTGCGATATGTAAAAAAACGCATTAGCAAGGAGTATCGTATATGCTACCATATCTTAAAACTATTAGATGGTATCTCTTCTTTAATTTTCTTTTTGGTGTAGTATCGAATATCTGCACAGCTTTGTTACCGTATTTCACGCAGGCATTAATCAAAGGGGATTATCAAGTAGCTCTATATGGTTACTCTATGTCAGTGGCAGGCTATTTGAGTTGTAACTATATCCAAATGATACTTGATTGGAAGCAGGGGATTATCTTTTCGACTACTTTGAAAAATGAGTGGTTTCGTTCACTTCTGGGACTCAGTCACCACGATTTCAAGCAGAAAACAGTAGCAGAGTATATTTCCTATCAATCTAATGACCTAGATTCGTTGGAAAAGGATTACCTTCCTCCATTGATGAGTTTTATCAAACAAATTTTACGTATCATCATTTACGCTTTCATTATTAGCAGAACAATTAATCCTATTGTATCACTGATTTTAATCTTTTCCACTGGAATTAGTATTCAAATTCCTAAAATCGTTGGGAAGTTGACCGCTAATCGTAGACAGGTTTACTTGAAAAAACAAGGAGATTACTATCGAACTTTGGAGGATTTGCTTATGGGACATCATTTGGTAAATAAACTAACTATGTCGCATTTTTTGAATCAACAAAAGAGTTCTCTAAAGAATTTGCAGGATAAGTATTTTAAGTATGGTTTGACAAAAATTACAGGCATCTTATTGACAGGTGTTTCTTTTGAATTCATTAGTCTTGTTCTGTTTATTTATTTAGCCTACTCTCTATCTCACCAGCAACTCGGTATTCCTGAGGTGGTGGCGAGTTTCGGATATATTAATGCTTTTTCTGAACCAATACAGGAAATCCTTTATGATTTACAAATGTTAGAGTCCGTAAAGCCTGTAATCAAGAGTTTTCAAAACATTGTTGGGAGACCCGTTTCAGTTCAAGCACCTCAACATTCTTTTGATACGATTACTTTGAAAAACATTTCCAAACAACTGGGAGAATCAAAATTGATAATTACTTCCGCTACGATTCAAAAAGAGGATAAAATTGCGCTTATTGGTAAGAATGGGTCTGGAAAAAGTAGTCTTCTCAATATTTTAAATGGAACAGATGAAGATTTTGAAGGACAAATTGTGCTAGATGGGCTTGTTTTGGACCATCTTTGGGGAAGATTCGGTATGATTCTGCAACAAGAACATACATTTATTTCGAGTTATGAAAATAATGTAACGCTATTCAATAGTTTCAATGAAAAATTCAGAGAAGAAGATTTTGAAAAAATTCCACCACAATCCCTGTCAGGTGGTCAGCAACAACGAATGTATTTAAATCGTGAGAAAAATCGTAAAAATCCATTGCTTATCCTAGACGAACCTTTCTCTGCCTTGGATACTAATCAGTTTAAAATGGAATTGGAAAGAGTTCTGGAACTACCAAGTGCCGTCATTGTTACTTTACATCGCCAAAACGAATTATTAAGTAAGTTTGACCAAGTTTGGGAAATTAAGAATGGAGAACTTGTAATTTTGAAATAGCTAAATTATAAAGAATAAAACACATAGTATTAAGGAGAGATACCGTTTTTCCTTCTTCGGATAAGGAAACAAAAATTTCTTGCTTCATCTATCTATTCAATTGATAGATTTCGTCAGAGAAAGACTGTAAAATTTTTGATATAATGTTAAGGATGGACTAACGGATACTTAAAGGATAATTTTCAAAAGAATAACAGGTGAGAAGAAAAATATGTAAGATTGGACAGAAGTCTCTCTACCTTCATCCATGCAGAAACAAGATTATATGAAATAAAAGGAGTAACCAATGACCAGAAACTATTCAACACGTGAATACCGTGAGAAATTATATGATGATCTTCATGTTCGATTAAGAGATACAGTGATTTTGATGTGTGCGATTTTTATTGCCTCTATCGGCCTAAATATGAATTCAACGGCTGTCATTATTGGAGCCATGCTGATTTCCCCTCTTATGACACCGATTGTTGGACTGGGGTTTGGTTTAGCTATTTTTGATACGCGTTTAATCAAGCAATCTCTAGAGGTTTTATTTACTCAAGTATTGGTCAGCTTGCTTGTCTCAGCTCTGTATTTCTGGATTTCTCCTTTATCTTATGAAAGTAGCGAATTGATTGCACGAACCTCTCCAACCATTTGGGATGTTCTCATTGCTATTGCTGGTGGGATAGCAGGTTTCATTGGTTCAAGGAAAAAAGAAGCAAACAATATCGTACCAGGAGTAGCCATTGCAACAGCTCTGATGCCACCTATCTGCACTGCAGGTTACGGTTTAGCTAATGGAAATGTACGATTTTTATTTGGGGCTCTTTATCTTTTCTTGATCAACTGTGTCTTTATCATGCTAATCAACATTGTTGGAACAAGAATTATGATGAGAAAATCTCCCTTAAGTTCATTTAAAGAGCTAAACATTAAAATGAGAATTGGCTTGATATCCTTGATTGTATTATTGATTCTTCCAGCCAGCTATTCAGCAGTCACTCTAACGATAGATCAAGCGCGAAAAGAAGGAATCAAACAGTTTGTAGGAAAAGAGTTCGCCAATCACACGGTCATTAATCAAGTCTACAAATCAAGAAACAATGAGTTGGTCTTGACGGTTGTTGGAGATCCGATTTCAGAAGAAGAATTAGAAACGCTCCACCAAAAACAAGCCTCTTACGGTATTCAATCTGTTCAATTGAAAGTCAATCAAGTTCATAATTCGACAAAATTAGACAGTGATTCGACCAAGGAATTTTATGAAACCATTAACAAGTATATCGATCAAAAACTCTCTGAAAAGGATTCACAAAAAGATCTTGTAAAAGAAAATGAAGCAGACAAGGATTGAGGATACTGACTTTATCTAACTCATGAAAGTAAATCTTGTGTGGTGCTTTGACCAATCACTACTAGCTCAGATTAAATAAAATATAAAAAGCAACAGCTGAAATAGTTGTTGCTTTTTCTGGCTCTGAAAATGTTTCTCAGACTGTGATTGTTTTATTTCTCAACGCGTGATTTGTTGGCAATATCAGCTAGGATAGCTTGAACAAAGTCATCAACTGAGACAGTTTGTGTTTCTTTTTGTCCGTAGCGACGAACGTTGACTGTTCCGTCTTCCATTTCCTTGTCCCCAACGATTAATTGGTAAGGAATCTTGCTTGTTTGTGAAGCACGAATCTTGAATTGCATTTTTTCATTGCGCTCATCTACGTCTGCACGGACACCACGGTCACGGAGTTTCTTGGCAACTTCCCAAGCATAGTCCACGTGTTTTTCGTTAGATACTGGGATGAGGGTTACTTGGTGTGGTGCAAGCCATGTTGGGAAGGCACCCTTGTAGTTTTCAATCAAGATAGCTGTGAAGCGTTCCATAGTTGAGATAACTCCACGGTGGATCATAACTGGACGGTGCTCTTCACCATCAGCTCCGATATATTTAAGGTCGAAGCGTTCTGGAAGCAAGAAGTCAAGTTGGATAGTAGAAAGTGTTTCTTCTTTTCCAAGAGCGGTCTTAACTTGAATATCCAATTTTGGTCCGTAGAAGGCTGCTTCACCTTCGGCTTCAAAGTAGTCCACGCCCATTTCATCAAGGGCTGCACGAAGCATGGTTTGAGCATTTTCCCACATCTCATCGTTGTCAAAGTACTTGTGAGTATCTTGAGGGTCACGAAGAGAGAGGCGGAAGCGGTATTCAGTCAAGTTGAAATCTTCATAAACATCGATAATCAACTGAAGAGCACGTTGGAATTCTTCTTGGATTTGTTCTGGAGTAACGAAGAGGTGACCATCGTTGAGTGACATTTCACGTACACGTTGAAGACCAGTCAGGGAACCAGATTTTTCGTAGCGGTGCATCATACCGATTTCAGCGATACGGATTGGCAACTCACGGTAAGAGTGAACATGGTGTTTGAAGACTTGGATGTGGTGCGGACAGTTCATTGGACGAAGGACAAATTCTTCCCCGTCACCCATGTCCATAGTTGGGAACATGTCTTCTTGGTAATGATCCCAGTGACCAGAAGTCTTGTAAAGTTCAACAGAAGCAAGTGGTGGAGTGTAAACGTGTTGGTAGCCAGAAGCTAGCTCTTTGTCAACGATATAGCGTTCCAATTCACGACGGATAGTCGCACCGTTTGGCAACCAGAATGGCAAACCTTGTCCCACTTCTTGAGAAATCATGAAGAGGTCAAGCTCTTTACCAAGTTTACGATGGTCACGTTCCTTGGCTTCTTCACGCATTTGAAGGTAGTTTTTCAAGTCTTTCTTGTCAAACCAAGCTGTACCATAGATACGTTGCATCATAGCGTTGTCGCTATTTCCACGCCAGTAAGCACCTGCTACATGGAGAAGGTGGAAGATTTGGATGCGGCCTGTTGATGGGACGTGAGGGCCACGGCAGAGGTCTACATACTCACCTTGACGATAGATAGTCAAACCACCTTCGTCTTCAGAGTGTTCTTCAATCAATTCTAATTTGTAAGGGTCGTTCTTGAAGATTTCACGTGCCTCGTCTTTAGTAACTTCTTCACGGATTGATGGGAAGTTTTCTTTGACAATTTTTTGCATTTCTTCTTCGATACGAGGAAGGTCTTCGTTAGAGATTTGACCAGCTGTGTTGTCAGTATCGTAGTAGAAGCCGTCTTCGATGGCTGGACCAACTCCCAAGTGAATGTCTGGGAAAAGACGACGAGCTGCTTGGGCGAACAAGTGAGCAGCTGAGTGACGCAAGATTGGAAGGGCATCTTCGTGATCAGGTGTCACAATTTCGATACTTCCATCTTCAGTGATAGCACGAGTAGTGTCGATGAGTTTGCCGTTGAATTTACCAGCCAAGGCTTTTTTAGCTAGGGAATTGCTGATAGATTGGGCAATTTCAAAAGTAGTAACGCCAGATTCGAATTCACGAACAGCGCCATCTGGGAAAGTAATGTTAATCATGATGTTCTCCTTACTTATATTATTGACGAATGTGTTAAGCCCTATTTGGAAAACAGGGATAGAGGATTGTGAAAGCTAGAAAAACAAAAAGCGACATCCTCGAAAGGACGTCGCAACGTGGTTCCACCTTCATTTATGTTCCTCAAAAAAGAGGGACACCTCTGATTGGCTCTAACGTGGCCACCGTTTTATGTTTTCATAAAAAATCACGAGTAGTATCAGTTTAGGCTTTCTATGCGTTTCCAGCAACCACGCACTCTCTAGTAGAAAGGGACTAAGTGACTTGTCTCTATGGATTATTATAGCATGATTGTGAGATTTTTCAAGGATTTTGTGAAAGTTTTTTGTTTTTCATTTTTGTAGAATATGCTTGATGCCAATACCGGAAGCCATGTCCACCAGAGCCAAGGTTTCATAGATTAGCAAGTAAATTAGTATAAACTCACCAAAGGTTATGATAGTAAAGCAAAAGAGCAGTCCGTTACCAATTAACCACCAAAGTGAGAAACGGAAACGGTAGCTATAAAGTAGCGATACAATCAAGATTACCAGAGGTGTAAAGAAGAGAATATTATTTACGTAGAGACTCTTGAGAAAAAGGGGGTCAGAAATGATTAGTGATAACAACTCATAAAGTGGCCAGTAAAAGAAAAAAGATGACCAAATAATAGGGGAGATGGGAATAGAATCTAGGCATGATAATCACCTCGTTTTAAAAAACAGACAACTTAGATTTCTTGCTATGATTATTATAGCATGTTTAAAACAAGAAAGTAAATCTGTTGACAAAGATGTTAGTTATTGGTAGAATAGGGATTGTCGTAAAGACAAATAACTTCTTCTTGGTTACAGGCATGCCAACCTGTCACTCGGATGAAGCCAAATAAAAAGGAGAAACATCATGGCAATCTCAAAAGAGAAAAAAAATGAAATCATCGCACAATATGCACGTCACGAAGGTGATACAGGTTCAGTAGAGGTTCAAGTTGCTGTCCTTACTTGGGAAATCAACCACCTTAACGAACACATCAAACAACACAAAAAAGACCACGCTACTTACCGTGGATTGATGAAAAAAATTGGTCGCCGTCGTAACTTGCTTGCATACTTGCGTAAAAACGACGTTAACCGTTACCGTGAGTTGATCAACTCTCTAGGACTTCGTCGTTAATCTTGCGTCTAAACCGTTTCTATACTTCGTTGGCTTCGGCTCGATGTACCATTAGTACAACCTTCGCCTCGTCGCCTAGTCTATAAACGGTTTATCCAGCAAGACTGGAGCTCTCTGACTTCAGAGGGCTTTTTTATGTTATCAACTTACCTTGGTATACTCAAGTATTATCTTTGGTTACGGTTCCTAGCACTGTAAGGTAAAATAAACCAGATATTCTCCCTTCGGGGAGATATTTTTGTTTCACTAAAGTTTTTTGTACAATCTTCGCCTAGTCTATAAACGGTTTATCCAGCAAGAATCATGATGCTAAGGGCGTAAGAAATCCGTATGAAAATAGGGAAACGACACCGTGTTCGATGAACACAAGGAGTTCCATCTTTTTCACTAGGATTTTAGCCTGAGCTCAAATCAGCTCTCTGATTTTCAGAGGGCTTTTTTATTGAGGTTTTATCGGTCACAATTTTGGAGACTACAAAAACCTCAAATGGTATCAGCTAATTACACCATAAGGGTGCGTAGCTACTCGGCTTGAAATGCCGAGTAGCTGTCTGCAAGCTCCTTCGGAGAGCCCACACTTTACGAAGTAAAGTATAGTATGTTATACTCTACATGGAAGTAGTCACTGAATTCCAGTTAGAAATTACTTTGTAACTACGTTTTGAGGAGGAGTAAAATACTTTCCTATGTTCGACATTACCCACTAGCGATAGCTAAATTAATGTGTCTGTGCTCTCCTAAAATCTGCTGATTTATTACTGACCAATACAGGAGGTTTTTTATGGGACAGACAATCATATCTGCTATTGGTGTTTATATTTCCACCAGTATCGATTATTTAATTATTTTATTTATTTTATTTGCACAGCTATCACAGAATAAACAAAAATGGCATATTTATGCGGGGCAATATCTAGGCACAGGCTTACTTGTAGGGGCGAGTTTAGTTGCTGCTTATGTCGTTAATTTCGTGCCTGAAGAATGGATGGTTGGATTGCTTGGTTTAATCCCTATCTATTTAGGGATTCGCTTTGCAATTGTTGGAGAAGGTGAGGAAGAAGAGAAAGAAGAGGAAGAAATTATTGAAAGATTAGAACAAAGCAAGGCAAATCAACTGTTTTGGACAGTTACATTGCTGACAATTGCGTCTGGCGGAGATAATTTAGGTATCTATATACCTTATTTTGCTTCATTAGATTGGTCACAGACCCTCGTGGCGTTGCTTGTGTTTGTAATCGGCATAATTATCTTATGCGAGCTTAGTCGGGTGTTATCCTCTATTCCGTTAATATTCGAGACAATTGAAAAATACGAGCGAATCATTGTGCCCTTAGTATTCATTGTACTTGGACTATACATCATGTATGAAAATGGCACGATAGAGACTTTTCTGACCGTGTAGATTTTTTTGTTTCACTAGGATTTTAGCCCGAGCTCAAATCAGCTCTCTGATTTTCAGAGGGCTTTTTGTGTTGTCACTTTACCTCGATATACTCAAGTATAATCTTCGGTTACGATTATTAGCACTGTAAGACCAACTATATTCATTTGTTCTCATCTTGTTCCATTGTTGAAAATATGGTATACTTTTTCATGAGAATTTTCTAAATTTTTAAGATTCTATCAAAGGAGGTTTGCATGCTTTCCAAATTTTCTGGAAGCCGACAAGACCAGCAATTTGTGTTACTTTTAGTTGTTTTGCTAGGTATTTTAGGGATTTCTCTCTTTCTAGCAGTTTCAATGGGATCTGTTGCGATTGATCTAGGAGAGACCTATCGGATTATTTTGAGCAGGTTGGGATTTCCTCTTGAGATAGGAGAGGTTTCCAAGTCTACTCTTGCCATTGTATGGAACATGAGATTCCCTCGAGTATTGTTAGGTCTGATAGTAGGAGCAGGCCTTTCTATGTGTGGTAGCGTGATGCAGTCCACAGTGAACAATCCCATCGCTGAGCCTTATGTCTTAGGAATATCTGCGGGTGCAACTCTAGGGGCAACCTTGAGCATCATTCTTGGTTTAAAAGTGATGATTAGCCTTGGAGCTTTTCTTGGAGCTATTTTGGCAACAATTGCTGTCCTCATCATTGCCTCTATGCAGGGAAGGATGACGACTTCTAGTCTGATTTTATCAGGAACGGTGGTCAACGCTCTCTTTCTGGCTTTTTCAAACTTTATTATCTCAGTTGGCGCTAATGCGGACAGTGTGATGACCATTAAGTTTTGGACCATGGGCTCGCTCGCTGGGACTTCCTGGGCAGACTTGGTCCTGCCAACTATAGTAGTAGGAATGGCCTTTCTATTTTTCTCTACTCAGTATCGTGTTTTCAATGCGATGATGATGGGAGATGAGGCTGCTTTAACTTTGGGAATTCCCTTACGCTTTTATTGGTATCTTTATGTGACCATGGTGGCTGTGCTGACAGCAGTATTAGTGGCAACCTGTGGGATTATTGGTTTTGTCGGTCTGATTACTCCACATTTAGCTCGAGGGTTAGTAGGAACGAATTATAAGAGGCTTTTTCCTGTTGCAACCTTGTTAGGTGCCCTCTTTGTCATCTGGGCAGATGTACTCTCTCGAATCATCATTCCAAACGCAGAGCTTCCTATTGGTATTTTCACAGCCTTAGTAGGTGCTCCCTTCTTTATCTACATTGTTGGAGGTAGGCGAAGGGAGGTGAGGGTCTGATATGGACTTGATTTGTCAGGATATCCATTTTGGACTAGGAGAGAAAAAAATCCTCAAGGGAGTTTCTCTTAAAGTTGAAGGGCATCAATTTCATACTATACTAGGACCAAATGGAAGCGGGAAAACCAGTCTACTTAAACTCCTCTATCGACAGGAAAAGGTGGATAAAGGCTTGATAAGCCTAGATGGAAAGCCTCTGGAACAATGGACGCTCAAAGAAACAGCCAAGCAAATGGCAGTTGTGACCCAGTTTAACCAACTGCAGTTTGATTGTACAGTTGAAGAAATCGTCTTGCTGGGAAGAAATCCCCACCTCTCTTTTTTACAGAAGGAAAGGGAAAGGGATTTTACGCTCGTTCAAGATGCCCTCGTTAAGGTGGATATGCTCGAGAAGAAAACTCGTCTCTATTCGTCCCTGTCGGGGGGAGAGAAACAGCGAGTTTTGTTAGCCCGCGCCTTGGCGCAAGAACCGACTCTCTTACTCCTGGACGAACCAACCAATCACTTGGATATCAAGTATCAGCTGGACTTATTGGCCATTGTGAAGGGGCTCAAGGTCAATGTTTTAGCTGTCCTACATGATATTCAACTTGCTTGTCGCTATTCGGATTATCTCTATCTGATGAAAGAGGGAGAAATCCTTTACCAAGGGACTCCAAAGGAGACCATCACCCCTGAGTCATTGCAAACTGTATACGGAGTTCAAAGTCAGGTGACTTGGACCGAGGATCAGCAAGCTATGATTCACTATTTATAAGAATGAAAAGGAAAACAAGATGAAAAAAACACTAAGCATTTTACTCGTAACAGTAGCTACCCTAACCATGGCAGCTTGTGGCAATACTACTACAGAAAAAGCTACCACACAATCTAGCACAGAAACAAGTCAAAAGGCAAACGCAGAGACGACTTATCCGTTAACGGTTAAGACCTATGATGCTAAAGGAAATGAAGTCGAACAAGTCTTTGACAAGGCACCTGAAAAAGTTATCACCAACAATCTTTCAACCACTGAAATCTTATTGGAGTTGGGGTTGAAGGATAAAATTGTTGGCATGCTCAATCCAGACAATGCTGTGACGGACAAATACAAGGACGCGATTGCGACTATTCCTCAAATTGGGGATAAAAAAACAGTCTCACAAGAGACAGTCCTTTCTTATGAGCCGGACGCTGTGATGGGTCGAAACATGATGTTTTCTGAAAAATCCTTGGGGACAGTTAGCACTTGGAATGAAAACAAAATCCCAGTTTATACGCAAAAAGCTTCTCTCTCAACAATTCAGCAAGATTTGGGAAATATTGTAGAAGATGTCAAAAATCTTGGAATGATTTTTAATGTTCAGGACAAGGCCAATGAATACGCAGCCCAATTACAAACTAAAATTGACGCTGTTAAGAAAGCAAATCCAGCAAGTCAAGGTGAAAAGAAAAAGGCTTTGATTATGGTTGCTTATAATGATGAAACCTTCGGTGCCTACAAGTCTGCTTTGCAAGAAAGTTTGTTGAACCAACTTGGTTATACAAACGTTGCTACGGGGACATCAGGCTTGACCTTGGAAAACCTCGTGTCAATGGATCCTGAATTGATTATCTATGTAACCAGCGACCGCAATAAAAAATTGGATGAAAAAGCAGTAGAGTTGATGAAGGAAAATGCTGTTTTGGAAAGCGTTCCTGCTATTAAGAATCAAAAAATCATGACCATCTCTTACGATGAATTGATGGACTATGGTCCAGCAGTGATTGATTCCCTTGAGAAAATCAATGACTTTATCAATAAATAATGAGTTTGATTGGGAAGGAATTCAAGTTAAAATCAGCCTTCCTTCTAACTACGACCCCAATCAAATCTATCCGGCAATTTTATTGAATGATGGAAACTTGGACTTCCTATCGTCCCTTTCCGAATCTGTGATTTTAGTGGGATTGACCTCTAAAAATCGCCTAGATGACTACACTCCTTGGAAGGCAGCTGCTCTGAGAGATGGAGCTCCAGAGTTTGGAGGTCAGGCCAAGGTCTATCATGATCATTTATTTGGAGGTCTTTTAGACAAGTTGCAGTCGCTTTATCGCCTGGATGAAGCACGCCTTGCTTATGGAGGTTATTCACTAGGTGGTTTAGCGGCAGTCTACAGTCTTTTCAGCTTTGACAAGGTTTCCTGTGTCTTTTCGATCTGCGGTTCCTTTTGGTATCCTGATTTTGTGACTTACTGCAAGACAGAGACAGTGAAAAATTTGGACTGTTTGCTGTATTTACAGAACGGTCAAACAGAAGGAGCACACCATACTAATCGCTTGGCTCAAGCACCAGTCTATGCTGAGCAGATCCATACCAGTCTTCAGAAACACTATCCGAACTGTCAGTTTGTCTTTGACCCTTATGGGCATCATGAACAAGTGGATGAGAGATTTCTAGCTTTTTCTAACTGGTTAGCTCAAAAATGGAAAATCGAATAAAAGATTTATCCCTTGGCTTTTGCCAAGGGATTGTTGTATTTATTTAAATAAGTTTTTCTCTTTTCTTATCTGGATTCCATACGAAGCTTGCGATAAAGCTAAAGATGATGGTTAGGATAGCGAGGATAATGGCAAGGATGAGGGCAGGGATGCGGATAAGCCACCAGAGTGGGTTTGGTTTTTTATTATTGTGCCATTGTTTCGTTTCTTGGTCCAAACGTTGAAATTCTGCTTGGATACGATTGGCGACTGTTTCAATGCCTTCATCACTCATTTTCTTGATATCTGAGATATCAATTGGATTTCCAAAGTTCATATCGACACGTTCACGACTAATCAAGCCCTTCAAAGTCATGGGACCTGTGTAGGTAACCGGCATGATACGAACCTTGGCCATTTTGGCAATCAGAGCTACGCCACCCTTGACATCGTTTGAGTGTCGGCTTCCACTTGGAAACATGATGAGAGAGCGGTCACTTTTTTTGAGAACATTGATAGGATATTTGATGGCTGAGGCGCTAGGATTTTCACGGTCGATAGGAAAGGCACCACACATACGAATCCACCAGCCAAAGATACGGTTGGTAAAGAGCTCTTTTTTGGCCATAAAGATAAATTGTTTTGGTTTGGTCGCAAAGGCCATATAAACTGGATCCCACCAGGTGCGGTGAGGTGCAACCAGAATATAATTTTCATCTTGATTAGGAATTTTATCAGTATTATGATAGTGGGCATTGCCATTGATGGACCATAGGAGCAAGACAACCAATCCACGTAAATAAGTATAAAACATGCGATCTCCTTCGATTATTTTCTTGTTATTATTATACCTTATCAAAGGAGGGCTGGCAAACTTTTCCCTTGACTAGGTGCATATTTGGGGTGAGATTAGAATTCTGTTAAAAAAAATGATATGATAGAATTTATGGATAAAAATAAGATTATGGGATTAACCCAAAGAGATGTCAAGGAAAGACAGGCTAAGGGCTTGGTCAATGATTTTACTGCATCGGCCAGTACTAGCACTTGGCAAATCGTTAAACGAAATGTCTTTACCCTTTTTAACGCTTTAAACTTTGCCATTGCTTTGGCACTAGCCTTTGTGCAGGCTTGGAGCAATTTGGTCTTCTTTGCTGTTATCTGCTTTAACGCTTTTTCTGGAATTGTGACCGAGCTGCGGGCCAAACACATGGTGGACAAGCTCAATCTTATGACCAAGGAAAAGGTCAAGACTATTCGTGATGGCCAAGAAGTGGCTCTGAATCCTGAAGAATTGGTGTTAGGAGATGTCATTCGTTTATCTGCAGGAGAGCAGATTCCCAGTGATGCCTTGGTTTTGGAAGGCTTTGCGGAAGTCAATGAAGCCATGTTGACGGGGGAAAGTGATTTGGTGCAAAAGGAAGTGGATGCCTTGCTTTTGTCAGGAAGTTTCCTAGCCAGTGGGTCAGTTTTAGCTCAAGTTCACCATGTCGGTGCAGACAACTATGCTGCCAAACTCATGCTGGAAGCCAAGACCGTTAAACCAATCAACTCTCGTATCATGAAATCGTTGGACAGGCTAGCTGGTTTTACTGGGAAGATTATCATTCCTTTTGGTCTGGCTCTCTTACTAGAAGCCTTGCTTTTAAAAGGCTTGCCTCTTAAGTCGTCCGTTGTAAATTCGTCGACAGCCCTTCTGGGGATGTTACCTAAGGGAATTGCCCTTTTGACCATTACTTCGCTTTTGACTGCGGTGATTAAGTTGGGCTTGAAAAAGGTCTTGGTGCAGGAGATGTACTCTGTTGAGACCTTGGCTCGTGTGGATATGCTCTGTCTGGACAAGACGGGTACCATCACCCAAGGAAAGATGCAGGTAGAGGCTGTTCTTCCGCTGACGACAACTTATGGTGAAGAGACTATTGCTAGCATCCTGACCAGCTACATAGCCCATAGTGAGGATAAAAATCCAACTGCTCAAGCTATTCGACAGCGTTTTGTGGGAGAAGTTACTTATCCTATGATTTCTAATCTGCCTTTCTCAAGCGACCGCAAGTGGGGAGCCATGGAGTTAGGAGGTCTGGGGACAGTTTTCTTAGGTGCCCCTGAGATGTTGCTGGACTCTGAAGTCCCCGAAGCCAGGGAGGCCTTGGAGAGAGGGTCACGTGTCTTGGTCTTAGCTCTCAGTCAGGAGAAATTAGACCATCACAAACCACAGAAACCATCTGATATTCAGGCTCTGGCCCTGCTGGAAATCTTGGATCCGATTCGAGAGGGAGCAGCAGAGACGTTGGACTATCTCCGTTCTCAGGAAGTGGGTCTCAAGATCATCTCTGGTGACAATCCAGTTACAGTGTCCAGTATTGCCCAGAAGGCTGGCTTTGCGGACTATGACAGCTATGTAGATTGCTCGAAAATTACGGATGAGGAATTGATTGCTCTGGCGGAGGAGACTGCTATTTTCGGACGTGTTTCCCCTCATCAAAAGAAACTCATCATTCAAACGCTGAAAAAAGCGGGGCATACAACAGCTATGACAGGAGACGGGGTCAATGATATTCTAGCCCTTCGTGAGGCAGATTGTTCCATCGTGATGGCGGAGGGGGATCCTGCGACTCGTCAGATTGCCAATCTGGTTCTCTTGAATTCTGACTTTAATGATGTTCCTGAGATTCTCTTTGAAGGTCGTCGTGTGGTCAATAACATTGCCCACATCGCCCCGATCTTCTTGATAAAGACCATCTATTCTTTCTTGCTCGCAGTTATCTGTATTGCCAGTGCTTTATTAGGTCGGTCTGAGTGGATCTTGATTTTCCCCTTCATTCCAATTCAGATTACCATGATTGACCAGTTCGTGGAAGGTTTCCCACCATTCGTTCTGACTTTTGAGCGAAATATCAAACCTGTCGAGCCAAACTTCCTCAGAAGATCCATGCTTCGTGCCCTACCAAGTGCTCTCATGGTTGTGTTTAGCGTCCTCTTTGTGAAAATATTTGGAAGTAGCCAAGGCTGGTCTGAGATAGAAATCTCAACCCTCCTCTATTATCTGCTTGGGTCTATTGGTTTCTTATCCGTATTTAGAGCCTGCATGCCATTTACCCTATGGCGTGTCCTCTTGATTGTTTGGTCAGTAGGAGGCTTCCTAGCCACAGCTCTCTTCCCAAGAATTCAAAAACTGCTTGAAATTTCAACCTTAACAGGACAAACATTACCTGTTTATGGTGTCATGATGTTGGTCTTTACCGTGATTTTCATCCTGACTAGTCGCTATCAAGTCAGAAAATAAAGAAAGACTGCAATCTGTGGATTGCGGTCTTTTTTAGGTACAGGAGTGCTAGCTGAAATGTGGTATAATAAGAGGGAATAGAGTTTTGGAAAGTGAGAGAAGATGATTTCAAAGAGATTAGAATTAGTGGCTTCCTTTGTGCCACAGGGAGCAATTTTGCTAGATGTTGGAAGTGACCATGCCTATCTGCCTATCGAGTTAGTCGAAAGAGGACAAATTGAAGGTGCCATTGCAGGGGAAGTGGTGGAAGGCCCCTACCAGTCCGCGGTTAAGAATGTTGAAGCTCATGGTCTAAAGGAGAAAATTCAAGTTCGTTTAGCCAATGGCTTGGCAGCCTTTGAAGAGGAAGACCAAGTGTCGGTTATCACCATTGCTGGTATGGGCGGGCGCTTGATTGCTAGGATTCTAGAAGAAGGCTTGGACAAGTTAGCTAATGTAGAGCGTTTGATCCTCCAGCCTAATAATCGTGAAGACGACTTGCGTATCTGGTTGCAAGACAATGGTTTTCAGATTATAGCCGAAAGCATCTTAGAAGAAGCTGGCAAGTTTTACGAGATTTTGGTGGTGGAAGCAGGACAAATGAAGCTATCAGCCAGTGATGTCCGCTTTGGACCTTTCTTGTCCAAAGAAGTCAGTCCAGTATTTGTCCAAAAATGGCAAAAAGAAGCTGTTAAGCTAGAGTTTGCCCTTGGACAAATCCCAGACAAAAATCTGGAAGAACGTCAAGTTCTAGTAGATAAGATTCAAGCCATCAAGGAGGTTCTCCATGCTAGCAAGTGAGGTAATTAACGCATATGAAGCCTTTTGCCCTCAGGAATTTTCTATGGAGGGAGACAGTCGTGGCCTGCAAATTGGCACTTTGGACAAGGATATCCAAAGTGTCATGGTTGCTCTGGATATTCGTGAAGAAACGGTGGCTGAAGCCATTGAAAAGGGTGTGGATTTGATTATTGTCAAGCATGCACCGATTTTCCGTCCCATCAAGGATTTGGTAGCTGGCCGTCCGCAAAATCAGATTTACATCGACCTCATCAAGCATGACATTGCAGTTTATGTCAGTCATACCAATATTGACATCGTTGAAAATGGCCTCAATGATTGGTTCTGTCAGATGCTAGGTATCGAGGAAACGACTTATCTGCAGGAAACTGGCCCTGAACGTGGGATTGGACGTATTGGAAATATTCAGTCTCAGACATTTGGGGAATTGGCCCAACATGTCAAGCAAGTCTTTGGTTTAGATAGTCTTCGATTGGTGCATTATCAAGAGAGTGATTTGCAGAAGTCTATTTCAAGAGTGGCCATCTGTGGTGGAAGTGGGCAGTCATTCTATAAGGATGCTTTGGCAAAGGGGGCAGATGTCTATATCACTGGTGATATTTACTACCACACTGCCCAGGATATGTTGTCTGATGGCTTGCTAGCATTGGACCCAGGTCACTATATCGAAGTGCTTTTTGTAGAAAAAATTGCAGCACTTCTTAGTCAATGGAAGGAAGAGAAGGGCTGGACTATTGATATCTTGCCTAGTCAAGCATCAACCAATCCTTTTCACCATATCTAGTTAGAAAGTGAAAACAATGAAAAAAGTTGCCATTATTGGAGCAGGTATTGTAGGAGCAACAGCAGCCTACTACCTCTCGAAAGAAAGTGACATAGAGGTAACCGTCTTTGACCATGGAAAAGGTCAGGCTACCAAGGCTGCAGCAGGAATTATCAGCCCTTGGTTTTCCAAACGCCGCAATAAGGCCTGGTACAAAATGGCGCGCTTGGGGGCTGACTTTTACGTGGATTTACTAGCTGATTTAGAGAAATCAAGACAAGAAATCGATTTTTACCAACGTTCGGGAGTCTTTCTCTTGAAGAAGAATGAACCCAAGTTGGAAGAACTCTATCAACTAGCCTTAGAGCGTAGAGAAGAATCTCCCTTGATAGGCCAGTTAGCCATTCTGGACCAAGCATCAGCAAATGAATTATTCCCTGGCTTGCAGGGATTTGATCGCTTGCTCTATGCTTCTGGTGGAGCGAGAGTAGATGGTCAACTCTTAGTGACTCGTTTGCTAGAAGCCAGTCAGGTTAAGCTGGTCAAAGAAAAAGTGACTCTGACACCTTTAGCGTCAGGCTACCAGATTGGTGAAGAGGAGTTTGAGCAGGTTATTTTGGCGACGGGAGCTTGGTTGGGACACCTGTTAGAGCCTTTAGGTTATGAAGTAGATGTTCGTCCCCAAAAGGGGCAACTCCGAGATTATCAACTTGCCCAAGACATGGAAGCTTACCCTGTTGTTATGCCAGAAGGGGAGTGGGATTTGATTCCTTTTGCAGGTGGGAAATTGTCCTTAGGTGCTACTCATGAAAATGGTATAGGATTTGATTTGACGGTAGATGAAACCTTGCTCCAACAAATGGAGGAGGCAGCCCTGCCTTGCTATCCTAGTTTAGTAGAAGCTACCAGAGCTGGTGAGCGTGTGGGAATCCGTGCCTACACTAGTGATTTCTCACCTTTCTTTGGGCAGGTGCCAGAATTGGCAGGTGTCTATGCTGCTAGTGGACTAGGTTCATCAGGTCTCACAACGGGTCCTATCATTGGTTACCACCTAGCTCAACTGGTCCAAAGCAGGGAAATGACCTTAGATCCAGCAAACTACCCAATTGAGAACTATGTCAAACTGGTAAAAAGCGAATAAGCATTTTACTGAAATTTTAGCCTCCCCTCTAGGATGGCAAATGACATTCCCTATCAAAAATGGTAAAATAAGAAAAAATAATCCGAGAATCGAGGAAAAAAGATGCAAGAAAAGATTTTGGTAACGGGTGGAGCAGGTTTTATCGGAACCCACACAGTTATTGAGTTAATCCAAGCAGGTCATCAAGTTGTTGTGGTGGATAACCTTGTTAATAGTAATAGAAAAAGTTTAGAAGTTGTTGAGAGAATTACAGGAGTTGAAGTGCCTTTCTATGAGGCAGATATTCGTGATACAGATACCCTCAGAGATATTTTCAAGCAAGAAGAACCAACAGGGGTCATTCACTTTGCTGGTTTGAAGGCTGTTGGCGAATCAACACGTATCCCTCTTGCCTACTATGACAACAATATCGCTGGAACTGTTAGTCTTTTGAAGGTCATGGAAGAAAACAACTGTAAAAACATTATTTTCAGTTCTTCTGCGACAGTTTACGGAGATCCGCATACAGTGCCAATCTTGGAAGATTTCCCACTTTCAGTGACCAACCCATATGGCCGCACCAAGCTCATGCTAGAGGAAATTTTGACGGATATTTACAAAGCAGACTCAGAATGGAATGTGGTCTTGCTTCGTTACTTTAACCCAATCGGAGCACATGAGAGTGGCGATTTAGGAGAAAATCCAAACGGTATTCCAAACAATCTCTTGCCATATGTGACTCAAGTAGCCGTTGGGAAATTAGAGCAAGTGCAAGTATTTGGAGACGATTACGATACGGAAGACGGAACTGGTGTTCGTGACTATATCCACGTTGTCGATTTGGCCAAAGGTCACGTTTCAGCTCTGAAAAAAATCCAAAAAGGTTCAGGTCTAAACGTTTATAACCTTGGAACAGGTAAAGGTTATTCTGTTCTTGAAATTATCCAAAACATGGAAAAAGCAGTGGGACGTCCAATTCCTTACCGCATCGTAGACCGTCGCCCAGGGGATATCGCAGCCTGCTATTCAGATCCCGCAAAAGCCAAAGCAGAACTTGGCTGGGAAGCAGAGTTAGGCATCACCCAAATGTGTGAAGACGCATGGCGTTGGCAAAGCAAGCATCCAAATGGATTTGAAGACTAAGATGGTGATGTCAATCATTGTCCCCTGTTTAAACGAAGAGGAAGTACTTCCTCTTTTTTATCAGGCTTTGGAAGCTTTACTTCCAGATTTGGAAACAGAAATTGAGTATGTCTTTGTCGACGATGGATCAAGTGATGGGACCTTGGAACTCTTAAAGTCCTATCGGGAGCAAAATCCGGCAGTTCATTATATTTCTTTCTCTCGAAATTTTGGCAAAGAAGCAGCTCTCTATGCAGGCTTGCAATATGCGACAGGAGATTTGGTGGTGGTGATGGATGCAGACCTCCAAGATCCTCCTAGTATGTTGCTTGAGATGAAAGCTCTACTAGACAAAAATGCAGACTTGGACTGTGTTGGAACACGCAGAACCAGTCGAGGGGGAGAACCCTTCTTTCGCAGTTTCTGTGCTAATCTCTTTTATCGTCTTATGCAAAAAATTAGTCCAGTAGCCTTGCCGTCAGGTGTCCGTGATTTTCGCATGATGAGAAGATCTGTAGTCGATGCTATTTTAGCTTTGACCGAGTCCAATCGTTTTTCAAAGGGGCTCTTTGCCTGGGTGGGTTTTAAAACCCACTATCTGGACTATCCAAATGTCGAAAGGCAGGCTGGCAAGACCAGTTGGAGTTTTAGGCAACTCTTTTTCTACTCCATTGAAGGGATTGTTAATTTTTCAGATTTTCCCTTGATTATCGCCTTTGTGGCAGGTCTCCTATCTTGTTTTATTTCTCTACTTATGACCTTTTTTGTTGTGGTTCGGACCCTCATTTTGGGCAATCCGACATCAGGTTGGACCTCTCTGATGGCTGTTATTCTCTTTCTCGGAGGGATTCAACTCTTGACCATTGGGATTCTCGGCAAGTATATCAGTAAGATTTATCTAGAGACTAAAAAAAGACCACTTTATCTCGTCAAAGAAAAAAGTGACCTTCCTGATCTTACAGAAAAAAATAAAGAGAAAAGACTATAATTTTGCATGGAAATATGCTAAACTAGAAGGAGTGGAACGTTCTTATCGATGTTAGAGTTAATCTTTAATCAAGGCACGTGTCGGACAGTTTCTAACAGCTTCTACGACGTCCTGACTAGGAGAGATTTCTTTTTCTAGTTGGTCAGGGTCATCGTAAAAACGCACGATTCCATTATCGTGGTAATCAAATAATTCAGAATAAGTTTGGCAAAGCCCACAGGCAATGCAACGTTCAGGTATAAGTGTGATTTTCATATTTATATTGTAATAAGAAAAGTAAAAAAAAACAAGGAGTAAGGTATGGCAAAAGAACCGTGGCAAGAAGATATTTATGAGAATCAAGAAGAAACAAGATCAGAACGTCGTAAGAGAGAACAAGGTGGAGGAGTGCTGGCTAATCGTATCTTGACTATTTTAGCAAGTATTTTCTTTGTGATTGTAGTTGTGATGATTATTGTTCTTATCTATCTTTCATCGGGTGGGAGTAATCGCACAGCAGCCTTGAAAGATTTTCACGATTCAGATACAAAAGTAGAGCAAGTTTCTTCTACTTCTAGTAGTAGTTCAGAGCAGGCATCTTCTAGTTCAGAGGAGAAGGTAGAAGAGTCATCTAGTAGCTCAGAACATCCAAATGATCCAGAAGGAACTACAAAAGTTATGGCTGGAGAAGGAGAAGCCGCCATTGCCGCTCGTGCAGGAATCTCGATTGCTCAGTTAGAGGCTTTGAATCCTGGCCATATGGCTACAGGATCTTGGTTTGCTAATCCTGGAGATGTGATTAAGACTAGATAGGAGTCATAAATGAAGACGATTCAAATTGCTATCGATGGTCCAGCTTCAAGTGGCAAGAGTACGGTCGCAAAGATTATTGCCAAGGATTTTGGATTCACCTACCTAGATACAGGTGCTATGTATCGTGCAGCGACCTACATGGCTCTCAAGAACCAATTAGAAGTTGAACAAGTTGAAGAACTCTTAGACTTATTGGACCAGCATCCAATCAGTTTCGGGCGCTCAGAAACTGGAGAACAGCTTGTCTTTGTAGGAGATGTGGATATTACCCATCCTATCCGTGAAAATGAAGTGACCAATCATGTTTCTGCCATCGCAGCAATTCCTGAAGTGCGTGAGAAACTAGTTTCTCTCCAACAAGAGATTGCCCAGCAAGGCGGTATTGTCATGGATGGTCGCGATATTGGGACTGTTGTATTGCCACAAGCAGAATTGAAAATTTTCCTAGTAGCTTCGGTAGATGAAAGAGCAGAGCGCCGTTACAAGGAAAATATTGCCAAGGGAATTGAAACAGACCTTGAAACCCTAAAAGAGGAAATTGCTGCGCGTGACTACAAGGATAGTCATCGTGAGACTTCGCCTCTCAAACAAGCAGAGGACGCTGTCTACCTTGATACAACTGGCTTGAAAATTCAAGAAGTAGTTGAAAAAATCAAAGCAGAAGCTGAAAAAAGAATGTAGATGTAGAAAAGCCGATAGATTGATATCGGTTTTTTCTAAATTTGTCAAAATGCTGATTTTAGGGTATAATAGTTGCTGTTCGAGAAATTTTGATTTTCAAAGAATAGTGAATGATGATAAGGAGAAACCATGAACAACCTACCAAATTGCCCAAAATGTAACTCAGAGTATGTCTACGAAGACGGTGCCCTACTGGTTTGCCCAGAGTGTGCTTATGAGTGGAATCCTGCTGAAGTTGCAGATGTAGAAGAGGGCCTTGTTGCTATCGATGCCAATGGAAATAAATTGGCTGATGGTGATACTGTAACCCTCATCAAGGATTTGAAAGTAAAAGGTGCGCCAAAAGATTTGAAACAAGGGACGCGCGTGAAGAATATCCGCATCGTAGAAGGCGACCACAATATCGACTGTAAAATTGATGGCTTTGGTGCCATGAAACTCAAATCAGAGTTTGTGAAGAAAATTTAAGCATGTCAAAACACTATAAACTTGTATTTTATAGCCGTATCTTCTTGTTTCTAGCGGCTTTTACGGGAGTTTATCTTGAAATCGCCAAGCATGGTGGATTTGGGATGCTGCTCTATTATACGGTTCTGTCCAACCTCTTAGTAGCGATTTTTACGCTCTATCTCCTAAAGGTTATGAGCCGTTTAGGTGAAAACTGGCAAAGGCCAAGTCTCTTGCGCTTAAAAGGTGGAGTCACTATGAGTATCATGATTACCTGTGTGATTTACCATTTCCTCTTGGCACCCATTGCGACTAATTTCTATACCCTAGAAAATTTCCTTTGCCACTATATCGTTCCCCTTTGGTTTTTAGCAGATACCCTCTTTTTTGACAAACAGGGTCAATACAAGATTTGGGATCCAATTGTGTGGACGATTTTACCCTTGCTGTATATGATTTTTGCTCTTTTTAATGGCTTGGTACTGAAACTTGATGTTCCTAATTCTAAGGTCAGTCCCTTCCCTTACTTCTTTTTGAATGTAAACAAGGGTTGGGATGTCGTGTTCAAGTGGTGTCTGATTATCTTTGTTGCCTATATGGTGGCAGGATTTATCTTCTACTTTATTAAGCAAATCAAGAGAAAGTCATCCTAAGACACAAGGGATTCATTTTCGAGTTTAAGAAGGAGTCTATACACTAAAGAGGCTTCTTCTTTTCTTGCCTGTTTGATAACTATCAAAAAAGTAGAAGATTAAGAGAAATATAGAAAGAGATTTCATGAAACAATTTTTAGAACGGGCCAGTATTTTGGCTCTCTCCCTCGTTTTGATTACCTCCTTTTCCATCTCGAGTGCCCTGCCAGCTATGTTTGACTATTATCAAGGTTATCCTAAGGAACAAATTGAGCTCTTAGCGAGCTTGCCATCTTTTGGGATCATGATTATGTTACTACTAAATGGTTTCTTAGAAAAAATATTTCCTGAGCGCTTACAGATCAGTTTGGGATTGCTGATTTTATCACTAAGTGGAACTGCTCCCTTTTGGTACCAAGCTTATCCTTTTGTCTTTGGAACACGGATTCTTTTTGGTTTAGGTGTTGGGATGATCAATGCCAAGGCCATTTCTATTATCAGTGAACGCTATCAAGGAAAAACGAGAATTCAGATGTTAGGGCTACGCGGTTCTGCAGAGGTCGTTGGGGCTTCTCTCATTACCTTGGCAGTCGGCCAATTGTTGGCCTTTGGTTGGACAGCTACTTTCTTAGCTTATAGTGCTGGATTTTTAGTTCTGATCCTTTATCTGCTCTTTGTACCTTATGGAAAAGAAAAGAAAGAAGTCAAGAAAAAAACGAAGGAAGCAAGTCGCTTAACTCGGGAAATGAAGGGCTTGATTTTTATCTTAGCTATTGAAGCGGCGGTTGTAGTTTGTACCAATACAGCTATTACCATCCGTATTCCAAGTCTGATGGTGGAAAGAGGACTGGGAGATGCCCAGTTATCTAGTTTTGTTCTTAGTGTCATGCAGTTAATCGGGATTGTGGCTGGTGTGAGTTTTTCTTTCCTGATTTCAATATTTAAAGAGAAACTGCTCCTCTGGTCTGGTATTACCTTCGGCTTAGGGCAAATCGTGATTGCCTTGTCTCCATCCTTGTGGGTGGTAGTGGCAGGAAGTATTCTGGCTGGCTTTGCCTACAGTGTAGCCTTGACGACAGTCTTTCAACTTGTCTCTGAACGAATTCCAGCTAAACTCCTCAATCAAGCAACCTCATTTGCAGTTTTAGGCTGTAGTTTCGGAGCCTTTACGACTCCATTCGTTCTAGGTGCAATTGGCTTATTAACTCACAATGGGATGTTGGTCTTTGCTATCTTAGGATCTTGGTTAATTGTAACCTCTATCTTTGTCATGTACCTACTTCAAAAGAGAGCTTAGGATTGGTTTCCTAAGTTTTTCTTTTTTGGATTTTTGTACCCAGACACTATTTGATTTAGGGCCTTGTTTACAGACTAATTTCTTGATAAAATAGAAGTTATGACAAGATATAAAGCAACTATTTCCTATGATGGTTACGTCTTTGCTGGTTTTCAGCGCCAGCCTCATGCGCGTAGCGTTCAGGAAGAAATTGAAAAAACCTTGACCAGGTTAAATAAAGGGCAAGCCATTACTGTTCACGGTGCTGGTAGGACAGATAGTGGGGTTCATGCTCTGGGTCAGGTGATTCATTTTGATCTACCTTATCAGATGGATGAGGAGAAGCTCCGTTTTGCTTTGGACACCCAGTCTCCTGAAGATATTGATGTGATTTCAATTGAGCTTGTGGCAGATGATTTCCATTGCCGTTATGCTAAGCACAGTAAGACCTATGAGTTTATCGTGGATAGAGGACGTCCCAAAAATCCTATGCGCCGTCACTATGCCACTCACTTTCCCTACCCACTCGATGTGGAACGCATGCAGATTGCAATCAAAAAGCTAGAGGGAACCCATGATTTTACCGGTTTTACAGCCTCTGGGACTAGTGTAGAGGATAAGGTTCGCACCATCACAGAAGCTAGTTTAGCAGTTGATGAGACAGGTCAGTTTTTGACCTTTACCTTTTCAGGAAATGGTTTCTTGTATAAGCAGATTCGCAATATGGTGGGGACACTGCTCAAAATCGGCAATAACCGCATGCCAGTAGAGCAGATTGACCTCATCTTGAAGAAAAAGGACAGGCAGCTTGCAGGTCCCACTGCAGCACCAAATGGTTTATATTTAAAGGAGATTCGTTATGAAGAATAATCGTATTTTAGCACTTTCTGGAAATGATATTTTTAGTGGTGGTGGCCTGTCAGCTGATTTGGCTACCTATACCTTGAACGGCTTGCATGGCTTTGTAGCAGTGACTTGTTTGACAGCTTTAACAGAAAAGGGCTTTGAAGTCTTTCCAACTGACGATACCATTTTTCAACATGAATTAGATAGCTTGCGTGATGTGGAGTTTGGGGGAATTAAGATTGGTCTTCTCCCTACTGTCAGTGTGGCTGAGAAGGCATTGGACTTTATCAAGCAACGCCCAGGAGTGCCTGTGGTTCTGGATCCTGTCTTGGTCTGCAAGGAAACGCACGACGTAGCAGTTAGTGAACTCTGCCAAGAGTTGATTCGCTTTTTCCCTCATGTCAGTGTGATTACGCCTAATCTTCCTGAAGCAGAATTATTGGCAGGTCAGGAAATTAAAACCTTGGAAGACATGAAAACAGCAGCTCAGAAATTGCATGACTTAGGCGCGCCAGCAGTCATTATCAAGGGAGGCAATCGCCTTAGTCAGGACAAGGCTGTAGATGTCTTTTATGATGGACAAAACTTTACAGTCCTAGAAAATCCTGTTATCCAAGGGCAAAATGCTGGTGCAGGTTGTACCTTTGCCTCTAGCATTGCCAGTCACTTGGTTAAAGGTGATGAACTTTTACCAGCAGTAGAAAGCTCTAAGGCTTTCGTTTATCGTGCTATTGCACAAGCAGATCAGTATGGAGTAAGACAATATGAAGCAAACCAAAACAACTAAAATCGCCCTTGTATCCCTATTAACCGCCCTCTCTGTGGTTCTAGGTTATTTCTTAAAAATTCCAACACCGACAGGCATTCTAACTCTTTTAGATGCGGGTGTCTTCTTCGCGGCCTTCTACTTTGGTAGTCGTGAAGGGGCTGTAGTCGGAGGACTAGCAGGTTTCTTGATTGACCTCTTATCAGGCTATCCTCAGTGGATGTTATTTAGCTTGGTCAACCATGGCTTGCAGGGATTTTTCGCAGGATTTAAAGGAAAAACTCAGTGGTTAGGCCTTATCTTAGCAACGATTGCCATGGTAGGGGGTTACGCCTTGGGTTCTACTTTGATGAATGGCTGGGCATCAGCCCTACCAGAAATTCTACCAAATTTCATGCAAAATATGGTAGGGATGATTGTAGGATTTATTCTTAGTCAAAGTATCAAGAAGATTAAGTAAAGAGGCTGAGTCAAAAGTCTTTCAAATAAGAAAAACGCATAGTATCAGGTCTTGAAACCTTGATACTATGCGTTTTATTGTGGGAAGATTTTCGAAGAATATTAATCAAAATAAAGCAAGTCTTTGCTGGTGCTTGTAAAGAGGTCAAAGCCATCCTTGGTAACAACACCACAGTCTTCAATACGAACACCGACTTTACCAGGGATATAGATACCTGGTTCAACAGAGAAGCACATGCCTTCTTCGATGACCATGTCGTTCCCTTCCATGATAGATGGGAATTCGTGGACATCCATACCGATACCGTGACCGAGACGGTGGTTGAAGTACTCACCGTAACCAGCTTTTTCGATGACCTCACGGGCAGCGCGGTCCACTTCATGGGCAGTCACACCTGGTTTGATAAAGTCAAGAGCAGCTTGTTGGGCTTCAAGAGTCAAGTTGTAAATGTCTTTCTTGAATTGGTCTGGTTTACCGACAGCGACTGTACGAGTCATATCTGACGCATAGCCGTTGACTAGAACACCAAGGTCAAAGAGGAGAAGAGCATTATTTTCAACCTTATTTGCTGCTGGAATGCCGTGTGGATTTGCAGCATTATCACCTGTCAAGACCATGGTGTCAAAGCTCATTTCATAGCCTTCACGTTTCATAGCAAAGTCAATTTGAGCGATGATATCTGTCTCAGTCTTATCAAGAGAAATATTGTCAAAACCAACCTTAACTGCCTTGTCAGCATAGAGACCTGCAACCATCATTTTTTGCACTTCGTCAGCTGATTTGATGAGGCGCATGCGTTGGATACGAGGAGTGAGGTTGTTAAACTCAGCAGTTTCAAAAACTGTTTTCAAGCCATGATATTTGGTCAAGATGAGATTGTCAAACTCAACAGCGACACGTTTGAAGTCAAGTTGTGGAAGAGCATGTTTCATTTTTTGCCATGGATTTTCAGAGTCCACATAGCCCACAACTGGGAAGGAAACAGTGCTGCTCGCACGCTCCACTTCAAGGGCTGGGACAAAAAGGAGGGGTTCCTGATCCGCTAGGACAAAAAGGAACATTTGGCGTTCATGGGGATCACTGTAAAAGCCAGTGAGGTAATTGATTGTGACGGGGTCAGATACGACAGCGACGTCTAGTTTTTCTGATTCAAGATATGTTACGATTTGTTGTAATTTAGACATATGCTACCTTCTTTCTACCCCTCTATTTTGGCAAAAAATGAGAGAAAATGCAAGGGAGAAGGGTAAAAGAACAGACAAAAAGAACTCCGACAAGATAACGGAGTTCTTTGATATCATTTTCCTTTGTTTAAGAAAAGTCAGCCTTGCTTTTGACATCACTGTATTCTTCAGCGATTTCTTGGCTGAGAATGTCTTCATAAGCAGGGAGTTGAATGTCCTGACCATATTTCTTCTTGAGGGCAGTAGTGACTAGGCGATAAGCTAGATTGGCATTACGAGAGAGGATAGGCCCGTGGAAGTAGGAACCAAAGACATTCTTATAATGAACCCCTTCGCCGACTTTTTCTTCGTTATTTCCATTTCCATAGACAACCTGTCCCAGTGGTTTTTGATCATCTGAGAGGAAGGTACGGCCCTGATGATTCTCAAATCCATAGTAGGTTTCATTGAAATCTTCATTATGAATCTTGATGTCCCCGATAAAACGGTTATTGGTCTGGTTGAGCGTGTAGTGGCCCATGACCCCTAGTCCTTCGATACGTCTCCCTGAAGCTTCAATATAATATTGACCCAATAGTTGGAAACCACCGCAGATAGCGAGTACCACACCGTCGTTTTGGATGTAGTTGTCAATGCTCTCTTTTTTAGCAGGTAGGTCGTCTGCAATGATACTCTGTTCAAAGTCTTGGCCACCACCGAAAAAGGCGATGTCGTAGTGATTTTCGTCAAAGTCATCATGGAGAGAAACGATATCAACCGTCACATGGGCCCCTAGTTTTTCAGCCACGTACTTGAGCATAAGGATGTTTCCATTGTCCCCGTAGGTATTCATGAGGTTTCCGTAGAGGTGGGCAATGTTGAGCTGATAAGGGTAATTGCCATCTTTTGAGGAAAGTGAAGTATAAACCATTAGTTCATCTCCTTTCTAACAATCTGACGATTAGCCAGCAGTTCACGGAATTCCAGCATAGCAGTATAGGTAGCCAGGATATAGGCATGCTTGCAGTCTTGGTTTTCAATTGTCTTAAGAACTTGTTCCAGATTGCTTGTTTCAGTGATTTTATCAGCTGGATAGCCTGTTACCCGTAGACGACGCGCGATTTCAGAATGACGAACACCGCCAGCGTTGATTTCGGGAATGTCCATGTCAGTGATTTGTTCAAAATCAGCATCCCAGATCCAGCTGGTGTCAATGCCGTCTGCATAGTTAGCGTTAAGGAGGACAGATAGGCTAAATGGATAAGGAGCCAGTTTAATCATTTCGATAGCTTGAGTTGCACCGACTGGATTTTTAATCAAGACGAGGATACATTCCTTGTCACCGATATGGAAGGTTTCTTGGCGTCCAAAGACTGCACGGCTCTTGTCAAATCCCTGCTTGATGAGTTGTGGATTTGCACCAAGGAAACGGGCGATAGCAACTGCAGCTAGGGCGTTGTAGATATTGTAGAGACCACCGATTTGAATACCGTATTCTTGTCCGTCAATGACAAAGCGAGAGCGATTGTTGGTCAACTCAACTAGTTCTGTCAAGCAATAGTTGAGATCAGGACGTTTGCAGCCACAATTTTCACAGATATAGGCCCCCAAGTTGGCATAGGTATTGTGCTCATATTTGAGGATGCCTTGGCAGTCAGGACAGAGAATTCCTTCTGTATTGTAGTGAGCTTCTCGAGCGGGTCCTTTTTCTAAGTCAAAACCAAAATACTGTACAGGATTTGGAATAGCTGGCTTGTAGAAAAGTGGACTGTCTCCATTAAGGAGAACAGTAGCCGTAGGCACCTTACGAATGGCATCCAAAATCATCTTGTAAGTTGTGTAAATTTCACCATAGCGGTCCATCTGGTCACGGAAGATATTCGTGATGACAAAAAGGCTTGGCTGGATATAGTCACAGATACGAGATAGACTGGCTTCGTCGATTTCTAGGACGGCAATATTTTTCCCAGTTTTAGAAGATTTGGCTGTTAAGAAGGTTGTCGCAATTCCTGTAATCATGTTGGCACCGCTTGGGTTGGTCAGAACTTGACCATAAACCTCTTTTAAAATGCCGACAGTGAGAGCAGTTGTCAAGGTTTTTCCGTTGGTTCCAGTGACCACGACAATCTCGTAGTTCTTAGCAAGGTTTTGTAAAATATCTTTATCAAATTGGAGGGCGAGTTTTCCTGGGAGCGTACTTCCACGGCCAAGACGGCTCAAGATGAAGTGAGAAGAACGCCCAGCTAGGAGGCCCAAAGTAGTTTTTAATTTCATGTTTCTATTATATCATACTGCCGCCCGGCAGTCCAATAACTAAAGTAAACTCTAAGATCAACTAAAGAAGTAACCTTAGAGGTGCTTTTTAGGTTCTGATTAAACCAATCAAATATAATATCTTTGAATTTGATAACTTTGGCAACTTTAAGAAATAAATCTTTCTTGCTCTGAACATAAGAAAGGAGAGGACATCGATTACCTTCTACAGGCTTTAAAATTTCATTAATCCATTATAGTTGACAAAGATACCTAACTTTTGGGATTTAGATTATTTTTTGGAAAGTCTCTTTTATAATAAATTACGAATTTTTTCTTTTATAAATGCGTTAAGAGGATAGTGTTTATCAAGATATTCTAGGAGTGCCTGAGCAGATTCAGAAATTCGTTCGTAACCTTGCAAAAAGTAGGGTAATTGTTTGGCTTCATTTGGATAACCTTTTTCAAATCGTCTGTTGCTGTTAAAAATATCTATAAAATTAGATTTAGAAGTTTTTTCCAAATTGATTAGTTCAGTCCAGAGCTTGACAGATCTGTTTTGGATGAAATCATAAGCAGCCAATTTTTCCCCTCGTTGATAGCGACCTAGTCCTATATATAGGTTGCATAAAATTTCTCCCAACAGCCATTCACGATCTCTATTTTCTTTTGATGGCAATCTTTGTGGCTGGCAGATTGTTCCATCAAAACCGACCTCCTTCCAGATAATTTTGCCTTCAGCGAAGGGAATGTTTACTAGTTCGTGAGCTTCAAAGATAGCAAATTCACAAAAAACATCATCTTCAAATAGAACTTTATGTCCGTCCACTGTATTTTGGTAGTGAAATGCAATTGGTTCTAGATTACTTAACCAGGTTAGGTCCTGGATATAGGCCTGCTTGTAGCCATCTTTTACAATAACAAAGAAATCCAAATCGGAGTACTGATCCAATCGTTCTCTTTCTGCTCCGCAAGAACCAAGTGCCAGCAAAGCTAGTGCTTGTCTAGAATCTTTTAGAGACTGACCAATATCATCTAGTCTTTGTAATAGTAATTCTGTTTTATTCATATCGTTACCTCATTATTTCTTGTTTACAGACATTATATAGTTAATATTTTCGAAAGTCAATTTCATCCCATACCAAATATATACTAATGTAATATGGGATTTCTTTCGATATTTTTTACAATGATAAAGTTTAAACATTTTGCAGAGTATTGCTCATATTATCAAGAACGAAGAAATTTGAAGTATCCTTTGATTGGTTAGAAAGTGATTCTTATCTTTAAGAAGATTAAATAATTTGGAAAATATTTAAGAAGAAAAAATATATCGACTTAACCATCAATTTGCAAACGGTAAAATCTTCTCACAAACGATGAAAATACACATACGACCCGTGCAAAGAGTGGATAATTTACTAATTAGGCATGAAACAATCATTGCAAAATATACTTTTTAAATTACCCATAAAACGATGAGCTGAAGCGAGTTATTCAAAGGCATATGTATTGCTGATATTTGAAAGAGTGACCTGAAACTCAATATATAATTAGGACTGCTAAATAAAGTTTGGCTATTATATCACAAAAGAGGGAAAAGACAGATTTGAGGTTCCACAGAAGTAAAAACAGCCCAAAGAGGGCTGTTAGATACGATTAAATCTCAACTTAAATTGCAAACAAGTCATTCAAGTTCTCAGCCAAGGTTGGGTGAGTGAAGATTTGTTTTGTGAAGTAAGTGTAAGGAATCTTGTTGTCCATAGCAACAGTGATGATGTTGATGATTTCTTGAGAACCTTCTGAGAAGATGCTTGCTCCAAGAATTTCTTTTGTTTCAGTATTAACCACAGCTTTGAAAGCTCCACGAAGGTCTCCATTTACGTGACCACGAGGCATTGCTGCAACAGGGATTTCCTTCACTGCGTATGGAAGTTTCAAATCAGCTGCTTGGCTTTCAGTCAAACCAACTTGTGAAAGTGCAGGTGTGATGAACATAGTATTTGGTACATTGAGACGGTCTTCAAGTGTGTAGCTGCCATCTCCAGCAAGGTAGCTGTAAACAACACGGAAGTCATCAAGTGAAATGTAAGTAAATTGAAGGCCACCGTTGACATCTCCAACTGCAAAAACACCAGGAACGTTTGTTTGACAATGTTTGTCTACTTTAATAGCACCACGTTCAGTTAGTTCAATATCTGTATTTTCAAGTTGAAGTGGTTCTACATTTGGTTTGCGTCCAGTTGCGTAAAGAAGGGCATCGAAACGGTAAGTTTCATTTTCAGTTACGACAAGGACTTGGTCACCGTCGTTTTTGATTTCAGTAGTACGGATATTTTGAAGCAATTCAATACCGTCTTCTTCCATGTATTGTTTAGCAAGAGCTGCGATGGAAGGTTCTGCACGAGGAAGGAAAGTATCCAAGGCATCTAGGACTGTGACCTTGCTTCCAAGTTTGTTGTAAAGACCAGCGAATTCAAGACCGATATTTCCACCACCAAGGACTCCAAGGTTTTCAGGCAATTTGTCCAAGTTTTGGATACCTGTTGAGTCAAAGACGTTTTTACTTGTAGCGAGTCCAGGGATTGGCAAGACGTTTGAAACAGCACCAGTATTGATGACGATTGTTTCCGCAGTCAGTTCTTTCTTTTCATCACCAGCTTGGATTTCGATGACTTTATTTGAAAGGAAGTGAGCTTCCGCATCAAAGATATCTACGCCTGTACCAGCAACAGTAGCATAGTTTTTACCGTTGAGGCGACTAGTGATAGTGTTTTTGGTAGCAATCACTTCTTCAAAAGACAAGTCTTTCTCAGCAGCAACCAGCAAAGTCTTAGTTGGGATACAACCAATGTTGATACAAGTTCCACCGTACATAGCTTTGCTACGTTCAACGAGGGCAACTTTTTTACCAGCTGAAGCCAATTTACCTGCTAGTGTTTTACCAGCTTTACCAAATCCGATAACGATTAAATCATAAGTTAACATTTAGAGTTCCTCCTATTCGAATTTCATTCTAGCACAAGAAAAAAACTTTTGCACAATTCTGCTACGCTTTAAAAAAGTTTATGAAATAGTGGAAAGTTTAACTTTATTTTCTCAGAAAAATCGTTTACATGACTTTATCGATGGATTAGGCTATCTTTTGCTTCTCTCTTGTGTTATACTAGATAGGTTGCAAAGAAAACAGTACTTTTCTTTTGTGGAAAAGAAGCAACACGATTTTATATCCAGTATATGAAAATACGTCATAAAAAGAAAAGTATAAACTAAGCCCTATAGGGTGGCTTCGCACCACCTTTAGAAAGAAGAATATCGTGAAATTTAATGAATTAAACTTGTCTGCTGATTTGCTAGCAGAGATTGAAAAAGCTGGTTTTGTAGAAGCCAGTCCGATCCAAGAACAAACCATTCCCTTGGCCCTTGAAGGCAAGGACGTTATCGGTCAAGCTCAGACTGGTACAGGAAAAACTGCAGCCTTTGGTTTGCCTACCCTTGAAAAAATCCGTACAGAAGAAGCGACCATCCAAGCTTTGGTTATCGCTCCAACACGTGAACTTGCTGTCCAAAGTCAAGAAGAACTCTTCCGATTTGGTCGTAGTAAGGGAGTCAAAGTCCGCTCAGTATATGGCGGATCAAGCATTGAAAAACAAATTAAGGCTCTTAAATCTGGTGCCCATATCGTGGTGGGAACTCCAGGTCGTCTCTTGGACTTGATTAAACGCAAGGCCTTGAAATTACAAGATATTGAAACTCTTATCCTTGACGAAGCGGATGAAATGCTCAACATGGGCTTCCTTGAAGATATCGAAGCTATCATTTCTCGTGTCCCTGAAAACCGTCAAACCTTACTTTTCTCAGCAACTATGCCAGATGCCATCAAACGTATCGGTGTTCAGTTTATGAAAGAACCTGAGCATGTGAAGATTGCGGCTAAGGAATTGACCACAGAATTGGTTGACCAATACTACATCCGAGTTAAAGAACAAGAAAAATTTGACACCATGACTCGTCTTATGGATGTGGAACAACCAGAACTTGCTATCGTATTTGGTCGTACAAAACGTCGTGTAGATGAATTGACTCGTGGTCTTAAAATCCGTGGCTTCCGTGCGGAAGGAATTCATGGAGACCTAGACCAAAACAAACGTCTTCGTGTCCTTCGTGACTTTAAAAATGGCAATCTTGATGTTTTGGTTGCGACAGACGTTGCAGCGCGTGGCTTGGATATTTCAGGTGTGACCCATGTCTATAACTACGATATTCCACAAGATCCTGAAAGTTATGTTCACCGTATTGGTCGTACAGGTCGTGCTGGTAAGTCAGGTCAGTCTATTACTTTCGTATCACCAAATGAAATGGGCTACCTCCAAATCATTGAAAACTTGACTAAGAAACGAATGAAAGGTCTCAAACCTGCAAGTGCAGAAGAAGCCTTCCAAGCTAAAAAACAGGTAGCTCTTAAGAAAATCGAGCGTGATTTTGCAGATGAGACTATCCGTGCCAACTTTGAGAAATTTGGTAAGGATGCTCGTAAGCTAGCTGCCGAATTTACTCCAGAAGAATTGGCAATGTATATTTTGAGTCTCACTGTTCAAGATCCTGATAGTCTTCCTGAGGTAGAGATTGCGCGTGAAAAACCACTACCGTTTAAACCATCAGGTAATGGCTTCGGTGGTAAAGCTAAGGGAGGTCGTCGTGGAGATGACCGTCGTGATAATCGCCGAGGAGACAACCGTCGTGGTGGTCGTCGTGATGATTTCAAAAAAGGAAGTCGTGGCAATGATCGTTTTGATAAGGAAAAACGTTACCGTAAGGATAATAAAAAACCACGCAATACTTCAAGCGAAAAGCAAACAGGCTTTGTTATTCGTAACAAGGGCGATAAATAAGAAAAAGCGGTTCAAAATGAATCGCTTTTTTATATAAGGAGACCGAATGGAAAAGAAAGATAAATAAAATAGATATATTATTTTCTTATGATATTATAATACACAAAAATAGGGAGCTTGTCAATAGAAAAGAAGCAATTTAATTAAAAATATTCTTGTTTTTTCAAATTGCAATTAAATAAGCAATTTTCAGATAATAATTGAAAATTCAAGCTGTTTATGTTATAATGATAGCGATTAAATTCGAGGTGAAAAATGGCACATTTATTAGAAAAAACTAGAAAAATTACTTCTATCCTGAAGCGCTCAGATGAGCAGTTGCAGGAAGAACTTCCCTACAATGCGATTACCCGTCAATTGGCAGATATTATTGACTGTAACGCCTGTATCGTTAATAGCAAGGGACGTCTCCTTGGCTATTTTATGCGTTACAAAACCAATACAGATCGTGTAGAGCAATTCTTCCAAACTAAAATTTTCCCGGATGACTACATTCAAGGTGCGAACATGATTTACGATACAGAAGCCAATCTGACAGTTGATCATGATTTAAGTATTTTTCCTGTGGAAAGTCGTGCCGACTTTCCAGATGGTTTGACGACTATAGCACCGATTCATGTATCAGGGATTCGACTTGGTTCTTTGATTATTTGGCGCAATGATAAAAAATTCGAAGACGAGGACTTGATTCTTGTTGAGATTGCGAGTACCGTTGTTGGGATTCAACTCCTTAATTTCCAGCGTGAAGAAGATGAGAAAAATATCCGTCGCCGTACTGCTGTTACCATGGCGGTTAACACCCTTTCTTATTCAGAACTCCGTGCTGTTTCAGCAATTTTAGGGGAATTAAATGGAAATGAAGGCCAGTTAACTGCGTCTGTGATTGCAGACCGTATCGGAATCACCCGCTCTGTGATTGTCAATGCTCTTCGTAAACTTGAATCTGCAGGGATTATTGAAAGTCGCTCACTTGGAATGAAGGGAACCTATCTTAAGGTCTTGATTTCAGATATTTTTGAAGAAGTGAAGAAAAGAGATTACTAATGACTAAGGCTTTGATTTCGATTGATTATACAGAAGATTTTGTTGCTGATAGTGGAAAATTGACAGCAGGTGCTCCAGCTCAGGCGATTTCGGATGCCATCAGCAAGGTAACTCGGTTAGCTTTTGAACGCGGAGATTACATCTTTTTTACCATCGATGCTCATGAAGAAAACGATTGTTTCCATCCAGAAAGCAAGCTATTTCCTCCTCACAATTTGATTGGGACTAGTGGACGGAATTTATACGGAGATTTGGCGACCTTTTATCAAGAGCATGGTTCAGACAGTCGTGTCTTTTGGATGGATAAACGCCATTACTCTGCTTTTTCAGGGACTGACCTGGATATCCGTTTGAGAGAGCGTCGCGTTTCTACAGTTATCTTAACAGGGGTCTTGACGGATATCTGTGTCCTGCATACAGCTATAGATGCCTATAATCTAGGATATGATATCGAGATTGTTAAACCAGCTGTTGCTTCCATCTGGCCTGAAAATCATCAATTTGCCCTAGGTCATTTCAAAAATACACTTGGAGCTAAGTTAGTAGATGAAAATCTAAATGAAATTTCAGAGTAATTTAGTAGATGAAATGAAAAAAATTGAAAAAAAGTGTTGACAAGCATCCTAAAAGTTGATATACTAGTAAAGTAATCGACGCGGGGATGGCGGAATTGGCAGACGCGCAGGACTAAGGATCCTGTGACCGCTTTAGGTCGTGAGGGTTCAAGTCCCTCTCTCCGCATAGGATAAGAGTTAGCTTAGGCTAGCTCTTTTGTTTGGCTCTTTGTCAACTTTAGTGGGTTGAGAAAACCTAAGATCTAGAAAGGACGAAATTCGTCCTTTTTTTGATATTGCCGAAACACTACATATTGAGGTTGATGTAAACTGGTATATAGTTCTCAATTTTTATTTCACGATTGTTTCGATTGCTTTAATTTTTATGATATAATGTAATAAATTATAAAATTTAAGGACTGGTTTCATTATGTTTAAAAAAGAGCAAAAAGAAAAATTTTCTTTTCGTAAGTATAAGAACGGACGTACTGATTCTAAATTAATTGGTGCGACTGTTTTAGCTGTAGGGATTGGTTTGTCTGTTGGAGCAAATGCTGTTCAGGCTGACGTTGTATCTAGCAATAACAGCTCAGCAACTTTGGTTAGTGACACAGCGAAGGTTTCGTCTGCATCATCAGCTACATTTAGAGATGATGAGAACCCCTCTAATGTCGTAAAAGTAGATGCAATATTAGATAAAGATGTTGCTGAACCAACAAAAGCAAATAAAAGCGTTGGAGAGTCTGATGGTGCAGACGTATTAAACTTAAAAGCAGAAGCTACTGTAAATTACAAGTTAGATTCTGATGGATCTGTTTTGAAATCAGAAAAGGTTCAGCTTGGTTCTGGGACTGTAACGACTCCTTATGATAAAAAAGGACTTGCTTACGATACGGACGGTAAGAACTATCGTGAATCTGTTGTAGAAAAAACAGGTAGTTCTTTATCAGATGCAACAGGCAAAGAAAAACAAATTAAAGCAAACGGTAAAACTTATGAATATGTTCGTTCAGAGCTAGAAGGAACTAATAGCTTTAATTATGATAAGACTAAGTTCAATAATATTGAAGCTGCTGTATCTCCAGAGGGATTGCAAAATAAAGCTGGGGAAGTTGATTACACTAAGCTGACTGGTAAGGTTTATATTGTTGAAGAAACTGCAGATGGCCAATACGGTAAATATGTGGTTGCTGACAGTGTTGCAAACCAGGACGTAGCTGTAGCAACATGGAAGAATGGTTTGTCTACTGCAAAAGATTTTACAAAAGAAAATGTAACTCTTAAAAGTGGCGATTCAATTCTTGTTCTTGATAAAGATACTTACGCAGTAGGGTCAAATGCTAAAAAACACATTAAAAAGATTGAAATTAATAGAATTGAAACAGAACCGATTCCTCCCGCTACAGGATATGCGACCGTAAAAGGTGAACGTTTGTTATCTGATGGAACTATCATCAATTATGCGATTGGAACAGTTTCATCTGATGGAATAATTTCATCTGGAACTAAATTTAAAGATTCTTCAAGTGATTATGAGTTAGGAACTGGAGACGATACTGAAGAATTGCTTGAAGATGGCGCTTTTTTGAAATTTGACACAAACGATAAAATTAAAATTAAAACGATCCCTCTTCGTAATGTAAATAAGATTAGTCAGACTTTTAATGTTCATCCTGTTGATAGTGAAACACATTTAGCTCCTGAAAAATCAACCTTATCTGACCATTTAAGAGATATTAATTCGCTTTATTTAGACATTGCAAATATGTTTGAGAAATCTACTTTTGGAAGTAATGATTATCGAAGAAATTTAAGAAAAGAGGCTGGCAAGGTAAGTACTTATATCGAAGAAACTGCTAATTTTGTAAGGAATAATGGTATTAAATTTGGCTTAGTAAATAAGGAACTAGTCTTTTATCATCAAGATAAAAGCAAGTTAGACGAATTAAGAGATAAGATTAAAAACACTAGAAATGTTTTGAACGGTTTGTCTTCAAAATTAGAAGGTTCCATTCATGATAAAACTTTAGATCCCGAAGCTAATGTAAGTTATGAAGGGGAGTTAACTTATGATTCTAGCAACCCTTTACTACTTACAGGTAATTTAAATTTTAGTTATCAAAGATATTTTGGGGGATCTGCTGGTGAAAAAGTCACTGAGACTATAGTTTATGATGATGACATTGAAGTTGATAATTACTGGACAAATGGAAAAGTAACTATTTCCAAAGATAAAAAATCTATCGTGTTAAGTGATTCTTCTACAAAAGAAGCAAACGCTGAAAGAACTGAAACAACTTCTTCAATCACCTACACTCCTAAAGAAGTTCTTTCAGTAGTTCGAGCTTATAAGGTTGTTGCTGAAGGAACAGCTACAGTTAACCATTATTATGTTGAAACTCCGGAATTTACAGGTGGAGTTGTTCCACTTGCCCCTCCTGTAGTAGAAATTCCTGAATTTAACGGTGGCGTGAACCCAATTAAACCGCCAGTTTTAGAGGTTCCTGAGTTGGATATCCCAGTTATTCCAATGGAAGAGATGTCTGATCCAAGACCGGTTGAAAAACCAAAACCTAAGCCAAAACCGAAAGAAGACGTCACTATTATTCCTGCCGACTTCTCTAAAGTGGAAGAATCAAGAGTGAAGGAAGAGTTGAAGCCAGTTGCTGAAACTCCTCGCTTAGAACCAAAACAAGAAGTAGTAGCACCTCAAGAGGAAAAAGCTATGCTACCAAATACAGGAACTAAAGATAGCTCTTCATTAACTTGGTTAGGGTTGATTGGATTGTCTGCTGTATTGGGAATTTCTAAACTTAAGAAAACTAGGCTTTAAAAAGTAAAAGACATTTACCATTCTCTTTAGGATGTAAGTGTCTTTTTGGCTCTTTGTCAACTTTAGTGGGTTGAGAAAAGCTAAGATCTAGAAAGGACGAATTTCGTCCTTTCTTTTTTGATATTCAGAGCGATGAAAATCTTTTTTTGAAGTTTTTAAAGTTCCGAAAATCAAATGCATTCAGTTTGATAAGTTTGATGAGATTATCAGTCGCTTTCAATTTTGCGTTGGAATAAGGTAACTGAAGAGCGTTGACAATTTTCTCTTTATCCTTGAGGAAAGTTTTAAATCCAGTCTGAAAAAGAGGATGAACCTGCTTTAGATTGTCCTCAATGAGTCCGAAAATTTGTCAGGCTCTTTATTCTGAAAGTGAAAAAGCAGGCTCCATAATATCCATAGGGGATTTACCCACTACAAATATTATAGAGCCTTTGTTTTTCTAAAGAAGACTAGAGGAGGCGTTTTGGATATCGGAAGGTATTGACATCAAGAACTATCATTTATAGAATAGTGTCGCTTTTTGATTGGTGAAATGTGTTCTAATATGAGGAAAATTAGCAGTTGTTAGCTTTCTTTATTTTTTCAAAAAATAAATCAAAAAGTTTTTTTGTATTTCATAAACATTTCATATTTGGATTTTATAATAGTCTTACAAATATGGAGGTGACAAATGAATCCGATCCAAAGAGCTTGGGCTTATGTCAGCAGAAAACGACTGAGAAGTTTTATTTTATTTCTGATTTTATTGGTCCTATTGGCTGGAATTTCAGCCTGTTTGACTCTGATGAAGTCCAACAAAACAGTTGAAACCAATCTTTACAAATCACTCAATACCTCTTTTTCTATTAAGAAGATAGAAAATGGTCAGACATTCAAGTTGTCAGACCTAGCATCTGTAAGCAAGATTAAGGGACTGGAAAATGTTTCTCCTGAACTCGAGACGGTCGCAAAACTAAAAGACAAGGAAGCAGTGAGTGGCGAGCAGAGCGTGGAGCGTGATGATTTGTCAGTGGCGGACAAGAACTTGGTTAGCTTAACGGCTCTTGAGGATTCATCCAAGGATGTGACCTTTACCAGTTCGGCTTTCAATTTAAAAGAAGGGCGACACCTTCAAAAAGGGGATTCCAAGAAAATCATCATCCACGAAGAGTTGGCTAAGAAGAATAGTCTTTCCCTTCATGACAAGATTGCCTTAGAAGCTGGTCAGTCAGAGGCTGGTAAAGGACAAACTGTCGAGTTTGAAATCGTCGGCATCTTTTCTGGTAAAAAGCAAGAGAAATTCACAGGCTTGTCTTCTGACTTCAGTGAAAACCAAGTCTTTACAGACTATGAAAGTAGCCAAAGTCTTTTAGGAAATGGTGAATCTCTAGTCAGTGCAGCTCGCTTCTATGTAGAAAATCCTAAAGAAATGGACGAACTCATGAAGCAGGTGGAAAACTTGTCTTTGGAAAATCAAGGCTATCAAGTCGAAAAGGAAAACAAGGCTTTTGAACAAATCAAAGACTCAGTTGCTACTTTCCAAACCTTTCTGACCATCTTCCTTTATGGGATGTTGATAGCTGGAGCTGGAGCCTTGATTTTGGTCTTGTCTCTCTGGTTGAGAGAAAGGATCTACGAAGTGGGAATTTTACTGGCACTTGGAAAAGGAAAGAGCTCGATCTTCCTACAATTCTGTTTAGAGGTAGTTTTGGTATCTATTGGTGCTTTGCTTCCAGCATTTGCTGCAGGCAACGCAATCACAACTTACCTACTCCAAACCCTACTAGCAAGTGGAGATCAGGCAGTCTTACAAGACACGCTAGCCAAAGCAAGCAGTCTATCAACCAACATCCTATCTTTTGCAGAATCCTATGTTTTTCTAGTTCTGCTTAGTTGCTTATCTGTAGCTCTTTGTTTCCTATTCTTATTTAGAAAATCACCGAAAGAAATTTTATCATCTATTAGTTAAGAAGGAGAAATCATGACTTTATTACAATTACAAGATGTTACCTACCGTTATAAGAACACTGCTGAAGCAGTCCTATATCAGATCAATTATAATTTTGAACCCGGGAAATTTTACAGTATTATTGGGGAGTCAGGAGCAGGAAAATCCACTCTCTTGTCCCTACTGGCTGGTCTAGATAGTCCTGTTGAAGGTTCTATCCTTTTCCAAGGAGAGGATATTCGTAAGAAGGGCTATTCCTACCATCGTATGCACCATATTTCCCTGGTCTTTCAAAATTATAACTTGATAGATTATCTTTCTCCACTGGAAAATATCCGCTTGGTCAACAAAAAGGCAAGTAAGGATACACTTCTTGAGCTTGGTTTGGATGAAAGTCAGATCAAGCGGAATGTTCTCCAGTTATCAGGGGGTCAACAGCAACGTGTTGCCATTGCTCGCAGTTTGGTCTCAGAAGCTCCAGTCATTCTTGCTGATGAACCAACGGGAAATCTGGACCCTAAAACTGCTGGAGATATTGTCGAACTGCTCAAATCACTTGCCCAGAAAACAGGTAAATGTGTCATCGTCGTAACTCACAGCAAAGAAGTGGCACAAGCGTCAGATATTACACTTGAGTTGAAGGATAAGAAACTGACTGAAACTCGCAATACGACGAAATAATATGAGCTTTTTCTGTTAGAACTATAAAATAGAACAAAATCTAGAAAGGGAATCTATGTTACACAACGCATTTGCTTATGTTACAAGGAAGTTTTTCAAATCGATTGTCATCTTCCTGATTATTCTCCTCATGGCGAGCTTGAGTTTGGTTGGCTTGTCGATCAAGGGAGCTACTGCCAAGGCTTCTCAGGAGACCTTTAAAAATATCACCAACAGCTTCTCCATGCAAATCAATCGTCGCGTCAATCAAGGAACGCCACGTGGTGCTGGGAATATCAAGGGTGAAGATATCAAAAAAATCACCGAAAACAAGGCCATTGAGTCTTATGTGAAACGCATCAACGCTATCGGAGATTTGACTGGCTATGAACTCATCGAAACGCCAGAAACCAAGAAAAATCTGACACCTGACCGTGCCAAACATTTTGGAAGTAGCTTGATGATTACAGGTGTCAATGACTCCTCTAAAGAAGACAAGTTTGTCTCTGGTTCTTATAAGCTGGTCGAAGGTGAGCACTTAACAAACGACGACAAGGACAAGATCCTCCTGCACAAGGACTTGGCAGCCAAACACGGCTGGAAAGTAGGGGACAAGGTCAAATTGGACTCTAATGTCTATGATGCAGACAATGAAAAAGGTGCCAAGGAAACAGTCGAAGTGACAATCAAGGGACTCTTTGATGGTCATAATAAGTCAGCAGTAACCTACTCACAAGAACTCTATGAAAATACAGCTATCACAGACATTCACACTGCTGCAAAACTTTATGGTTACACAGAAGACACAGCTATTTATGGGGACGCAACCTTCTTTGTAACAGCGGACAAGAACTTGGATGATGTTATGAAAGAGTTGAATGGTATCAGTGGCATCAACTGGAAGAGCTATACACTCGTTAAGAGCTCATCTAACTACCCAGCTCTTGAGCAATCCATTTCTGGTATGTACAAGATGGCTAATCTCCTCTTCTGGGGTAGCTTGAGTTTCTCAGTTCTTCTCCTTGCCCTCTTGCTCAGCCTTTGGATTAACGCCCGTCGCAAGGAGGTGGGAATCCTCCTCTCTATCGGTCTCAAGCAGGCAAGTATCTTGGGTCAATTCATCACTGAATCCATCTTGATTGCCATCCCTGCTCTTGTTTCTGCTTACTTCTTAGCTACTTACACAGCGCGTGCAATCGGAAATACTGTTCTTGCCAATGTCACTTCAGGTGTTGCCAAGCAAGCCAGCAAGGCTGCTCAAGCCTCTAACCTTGGTGGTGGTGCAGAGGTAGATGGCTTTAGCAAGACCTTGTCGAGCCTAGATATTTCTATTCAGACATCAGATTTTATCATCGTCTTTGTCCTTGCCTTGGTTCTAGTGGTTCTCGTTATGGCGCTTGCTTCAAGCAATCTCCTAAGAAAACAACCAAAAGAGCTCTTGCTGGATAGTGAATAACAAACTTGCTACCTATTCTCCCCTAAATGGGGTATAATATAGGTAGCATTTTTATCTATTTTATCTTGATAAGGCCTCTTTCTGTCGGGATGAACTTGAGATGATTTATAAGAAATTTAAAGGAATGTGAAACGTTTTTTCTATGAAAATTTTAATTGTAGAAGATGAAGAGATGATCCGTGAGGGGATCAGTGACTATTTGACAGATTGTGGCTATGAAACTATTGAGGCGGCGGACGGTCAGGAAGCCTTAGAGCAATTTTCTAGCTATGAAGTAGCCTTGGTTTTACTGGATATCCAGATGCCCAAGCTCAATGGGCTAGAAGTCCTAGCGGAGATTCGTAAAACCAGCCAAGTCCCTGTCTTGATGCTGACCGCCTTTCAGGATGAGGAATACAAGATGAGTGCCTTTTCCTCTCTGGCAGATGGCTATCTGGAAAAACCTTTTTCTCTATCCCTCTTAAAAGTAAGGGTGGACGCGATTTTCAAGCGCTATTATGATACGGGACGAATCTTCTCCTATAAGGATACCAAGGTGGACTTTGAAAGCTACAGTGCCAACCTAGCAGGTGAGGAAGTAGCTGTTAATGCTAAAGAGTTGGAAATTCTGGACTATCTGGTGAAAAATGAAGGACGGGCCTTGACTCGGTCTCAGATAATCGATGCCGTCTGGAAGGCGACAGATGAGGTTCCCTTTGACCGAGTCATTGATGTTTATATCAAGGAACTGCGGAAAAAGCTAGACCTGGACTGCATCCTCACTGTGCGCAATGTTGGTTATAAATTGGAGCGAAAATGAAACGAACAGGTTTATTTACAAAGATATTTATCTACACCTTCTCGATATTTAGTGTTCTGGTTATCTGCCTTCATTTAGCCATTTATTTTCTCTTTCCCTCGACTTATCTGAGCCACCGTCAGGAAACCATTGGCCAGAAAGCGACAGCCATTGCCCAGTCCCTAGAAGGGAAAGATAGGCAGAGTATCGAGCAAGTGTTAGACTTGTATTCCCATACTAGTGATATCAAGGGGGCCGTCAAGGGCGAGATGACCGAGGACAAGTTAGAAGTCAAGGACAGTCTTCCTCTGGACACAGACCGCCAGACTACCTCCCTCTTTATCGAAGAGCGTGAGGTGACAACGCAAGACGGTGGTACCATGACCCTGCAATTTCTAGCTTCTATGGATTTGCAAAAGGAAGCAGAGCAGATCAGTCTCCAGTTTCTTCCCTATACCTTGTTGGCATCCTTTCTGATTTCCCTCTTGGTGGCTTACATCTATGCTCGGACCATTGTTGCCCCGATTTTGGAAATCAAGCGGGTGACCCGACGGATGATGGATTTGGATGCCCAAGTGCGATTGCGCGTGGATTCGAAGGATGAGATCGGTGATCTCAAGGAACAAATCAATAGCCTCTATCAGCATCTTTTGACTGTCATTGCGGACTTGCATGACAAGAATGAAGCCATTCTCCAGCTTGAGAAGATGAAGGTCGAATTCCTACGAGGGGCTTCTCATGAATTGAAAACACCGCTAGCTAGTTTGAAAATCCTGATCGAAAACATGAAAGAAAATGTCGGTCGCTATAAGGATAGAGACCGCTATCTAGGAGTTGCCTTAGGAATTGTGGATGAGCTCAATCACCACGTTCTCCAGATACTTTCTCTCTCGTCTGTGCAGGAATTGCGAGATGATAGGGAACAAATTGACTTACACCAGATGACGCAAAGTCTGGTCAAGGATTATGCCTTACTAGCCAAAGAAAGAGAACTCCAGATAGACGATAGTTTAACCCATCAGCAGGCTTATCTAAACCCATCAGTTATGAAGTTGATTCTTTCTAACCTTATCAGCAATGCTATCAAGCACTCTGTTCCAGGTGGTTTGGTTCATATTGGAGAGAGAGAAGGGGAACTTTTTATCGAGAATAGCTGTAGTCCTGAAGAACAAGAAAAACTGGCTCAGTCTTTTTCTGATAATGCTAGTCGCAAGGCCAAGGGTTCTGGGATGGGGCTCTTTGTGGTCAAGAGTCTATTGGAACATGAAAAATTACCTTATCGTTTTGAGATGAAGGAGAATCGTTTGACCTTCTTCATAGCTTTTCCAAGAATCGCCTAAGACTAGGGAGAGAAAGGGTTTACATAGATGAAGCTAGAAGAAATTCAATCGAAACTGCGGGAAAAACTAGATTTTTTTGTCAAAAAGTGATAAAATGAACAATGTAAATGGGATGACCCATAAAAATATACAGGAGGCCTGATAAAATGGCAATCGTTTCAGCAGAAAAATTTGTCCAAGCAGCTCGTGACAACGGTTATGCAGTTGGTGGATTTAACACAAACAACCTTGAGTGGACTCAAGCTATCTTGCGCGCAGCAGAAGCTAAAAAAGCTCCAGTTTTGATCCAAACTTCAATGGGTGCTGCTAAATACATGGGTGGTTACAAAGTTGCTCGCAACTTGATCGCTAACCTTGTTGAATCAATGGGTATCACTGTACCAGTAGCTATCCACCTTGACCACGGTCACTACGAAGATGCACTTGAGTGTATCGAAGTTGGTTACACTTCAATCATGTTTGATGGTTCACACCTTCCAGTTGAAGAAAACCTTAAGTTGGCTAAAGAAGTTGTTGAAAAAGCACACGCTAAAGGTATCTCAGTAGAAGCTGAAGTTGGTACTATCGGTGGTGAAGAAGACGGAATCATCGGTAAAGGTGAATTGGCTCCAATCGAAGACGCTAAAGCAATGGTTGAAACTGGTATCGATTTCTTGGCAGCTGGTATCGGTAACATCCACGGTCCTTACCCAGCAAACTGGGAAGGTCTTGACCTTGACCACTTGCAAAAATTGACAGAAGCTCTTCCTGGATTCCCAATCGTATTGCACGGTGGATCAGGTATTCCTGATGAGCAAATCCAAGCAGCTATCAAACTTGGTGTTGCGAAAGTTAACGTTAATACTGAATGCCAAATCGCATTCGCTAACGCAACTCGTAAATTTGCTCGTGACTACGAAGCAAACGAAGCAGAATACGACAAGAAAAAACTCTTCGACCCACGTAAATTCTTGGCTGACGGTGTAAAAGCTATCCAAGCATCAGTTGAAGAACGTATCGACGTATTCGGTTCAGAAGGTAAAGCTTAATCTAGCTGAATAATACAGATGAAACCTGCCCATTGGGCAGGTTTTTTGGTGTTCCAATGATTTAAATTGGAGATTATGTAAATATTATTTACTAATTATTGATTTTAGAGAAATTTAGAATATAACATTTGTTATGGATAATATGATATTTTTATTGACAAATAAATATTGAGGTTATAATATAGATTTATGAAGTGAATAAAATAATAGTACTACTTTTTATGTTTGATTATTTCTAATTTGAGGATTAATTATTTAAGGAGTGATTTGATGGAATATGATTTTAAATATTTAGTCGCTAAATATACATTACCAGGAGCAAGAGAAAAATTTGAAAAGATATGTGTTGAGGTATTTCAAGAAGAATTTGGACCTTCAGCGAAGGAGGTTGTGGTATCACAAGGAGATGATGGCATCGATGTTCTAGTTGGTGACTTAGATAACAGACCATCAATTTATCAGTGTAAATTTTTTATTGATGGGATTGGAGATTCACAGAAACAACAAATTAGAGAATCGTTTAGAAAAGTGATTACCAAGCATCCCAATATTTCTTCTTGGTATTTATGTGTACCAATAGGCCTAAATATAAATGAGCTATTATGGTGGTCAAGATGGAAAAGTAAAATGAAGGCTGAACATAAAATAAAGATAGAGTTGTGTGATGGAGCTTTTTTACTAAAAGAATTTAAGAAATGTAGCAGTTATAAATCAACATTTGATGATGATATCAGAAATGATTTAGAACAGATTAAAATGTCTATTGAAGCCAGTAATAAAAGGGTTTACGAAGAAATATTATATGGAGAAGATGAGATAGAAGAAATCTCAGAAATGTACAATGATACTATATTTATATCAATGTTGAAGAGTGCACAAATAGACGAAGTTGACGATTTCAAAGTTGATTTTTATAATGCAGAAATTGCTAGACATGAGTCTTTAAGCAAAGATGACATCAATGGGAAAAAACAATATGATAATTTAAGAAAGAAGATACATTCTATTTGGAAGACCCAATATCGTCTATACAAGCAACCTAACGATGGTAATTGTTTAATAAATCAAACTTATCTTAGAATCGAAGATTTAGATTCTAGCACTTTAGGGAGCCCGATAAGTGGTTTTAATTTATTAGCTAAAAAGGGTATCTTACATCAGCTTGCTGATGATAAGGAATTAGGTTGGGTTGATAATTTTATAGCAGTGTTGGAAAAATATATGGAGGGAAATGATGTTGGAGATAATTGAGAATATAAGTTTCCAAGAATATTGTTTGACCCGAAATAGGGTTGCGATACTGTTGAATATTTTAGGAAAAGAGCACAAAAAAGATACAACTCAAGAAAAATTGATTATTAGTGATTTTTTTCTTAAATTTCCAGAATTAATATCTGATGAAATAGAGCTTGGAAGATTTGATGTAAAGTACTCTTATTTTCATTGGAAACCTAATTATAAACTGTATAATGCAGTTCTTGCAGATTTATTAGCTAGAAATATTATTACATTGAACTCTTTGAATAACAGATATTTCATTACAGATAAAGGAGAGAAATTTGTTATTGAACTATTTAGTGAAGAAGGGATAGATTGGAGCAAGATACTACAGTCTTGTGATTTTATAGTTTCTAAAGTATTAAATAAAACAGTATCAGCTGGACAGATCATGATACAGAGTAAATTAGATTGTATACGAGGTAATTAAATGAAACTATTGTTAAAGACACTTAGATTAATAGGTGTGAGAAAAAATTATGAGGTTCATTTTCATAAAGGATTAAATTATATTTCGGGACCAACTTCAACGGGAAAAACTGCAATTTTAGAATTAATAGATTATGCTTTTGGGAAAAAGAATCATAAATCGTATATAGAAATTGGAGAAAGTTGTACGGATGTGGAATTGGAATTTTATATATCAGAGAATCTATATAAGATTAAAAGACCATTGTCAGCTTTTAAAGAACCTGTTCTTTTACAGACTTACGATAGTGTCAAAGAAAAATTTGCACAAGCGCGTGTCTTGGAAATTGATGCTCCTTCAAATGAAAAATCATTATCATACTTTTTGTTATCGAAACTTAATCTAACTAATTTAACCATTAGAGGAGATGATTTTAGTTTTAGAGATTTATTTAAATTTTCATATCTAAAACAGACAAAAATTGATAATGAAAATATTCTTAATGAGCAGAACTGGGTGCATAATGGAAAAGAAAAAGCAACATTTGAGATTATTTTAGATATCTATGATAGTTTACTAGCTGATCTGCAACAGAGTCTTAAAATTGAAAAAGAGAACTTAAAGGTAAAAGAGATTAGATATGGTGCTGTAAAAGAATTTCTAAAAACTGCAGAGATAGAGGACTATGAAACAGTGCAAGCTAAATCTGTTGACATTGATTCTAAACTAGAGGAGATTAATTCTAAAATAGAAAAATATAAATCGGATATTCTGAAAACAGAAGTGGGAAATGATGTCAATGAATTGGTAGTATTTATTAGTGTTCAAAAAGAAAAGTTAAGTAATCTAAGAAATAAATTTTCAGATCAAGAACAGTATATACAAAAATTACAGTTACTAGAGAATCAATATTTTTCTGATATTGAAAAAATTAATGAACAGATAGCAGGTATCAAAGCTATTAATAAATATGAATACTTGTATTGTCCAAATTGCTTACGACCGATTTCACTTCACGAAGAAGCGAGTTGCTTATTGTGTCATCAGAATATGGATGATATTGTAATTGAAATCAACGATTTGAAAAAGGAGCGAAAAAAACTTACAAAAAAGAAAAAGGAGCTTCACACTTATATTGATTCAGAAAAGGAAAAAAATATTAGAGTAGGCATAGAAATAAACAAACTACAGGATAATATTAATTCTGATGAAGAGAAGTTAGATAGTTTAACCAGACAATATATAAATCCCTTGGCTACAGAAATTAGTTTGCTATCAATTAAAAGCGGTCAATTATATGAAGAAAAGAAATCTCTAAATGAGAGCCTGAAATTTATTGAGGAACTTACAAAGTTGGAAATGTTGCTTTCTGAAAAGAGGATAGAAGTTGAAGGGATAGAAGAACAAATTGAACGCCAAAAATATAAGGATGCCAAAGAGGACAAGTTGAAACAACTGTCTGAAACATTTTCAACTATATTATCATCTTTTGAGTTTCCAAATCTATATGAAGCCTATATTGATACAAAGAGTTATTTACCTTATGTGAGGGGCCGTAAATACAGTGATTTAGGTAGTTTAGGAGCTGTGACTCTGATAACAATGGCATATTACCTATCAATAATGATTTGTTCAAAAGTGCAAACTGGTAACCATTTAGGATTGTTGATGATTGATACTCCTAGGAAAAACTTAGGGGCTTCCTCGACAAGTACAGAGTTTAGAGATGAAAAAATATATGAATCTATAATTAATTATTTTCTTCAGCTTGGAAAAGAATGTAAAAATGATTTTCAGTTAATTGTTGTAAATAATGGTTATCCATCAGATTTTTCACTAGATTATATTGTTAAAGAATTTTCTTCTGATGGTCATGATGGGTTGATTGATGATTATGGTCGTGTTTAATAGATTTCAAATTGTTAATTTTCAGTCAAATATCTAACCTACCCATTGGGTGGGTTTTTTGGTGTTTTCAGGAGACTATTAAGCCAGAATTTTTGATTAATACTCTTCGAAAATCTCTTCAAACCACGTCAGTTTTATCTGCAACCTCAAAGCTGTGCTTTGAGCAACCTACGGCTAGCTTCCTAGTTTGCTCTTTGATTTTCATTGAGTATAAAAATACCATTTTAAGAGAAAAATTTCAATTTCATAAACTTTAAGCAAACGCTTGCATTCTAGTTTTTATTGGACTATAATAGATTGGTGTAAAGACTTCTGTAATAATATTGAGAAGGTGTAGAAAGTAAGGATTTAGAATATTTGTAGTCAAAAATACAATGTTGCTATTCCTTACCATAGGGAGATAGATATGGCAATGATAGAAGTGGAACATCTTCAGAAAAATTTTGTGAAGACTGTTAAGGAACCGGGCTTGAAGGGGGCTTTACGCTCTTTTATTCATCCTGAAAAGCAGACCTTTGAAGCGGTCAAGGATTTGACCTTTGAGGTCCCAAAAGGACAAATTTTAGGATTTATCGGGGCTAATGGTGCTGGGAAGTCGACAACCATTAAAATGCTGACAGGGATTTTAAAACCGACATCTGGTTTTTGTCGGATTAACGGCAAGATTCCCCAGGACAATCGCCAAGATTATGTCAAGGATATTGGGGTTGTTTTTGGGCAAAGAACCCAGCTATGGTGGGATTTAGCCCTGCAAGAGACCTACACGGTCTTGAAGGAGATTTATGATGTTCCAGACTCGCTCTTCCACAAGCGCATGGACTTTTTGAATGAAGTCTTGGATTTGAAGGACTTTATCAAGGACCCCGTGCGGACTCTTTCACTGGGACAACGGATGCGGGCGGACATTGCAGCTTCCTTGCTTCACAATCCTAAGGTTCTCTTTTTAGATGAGCCGACCATTGGGTTGGACGTCTCGGTCAAGGACAATATTCGTCGGGCCATTACTCAGATCAATCAGGAGGAAGAAACCACCATTCTCTTGACCACTCACGACCTGAGCGACATTGAGCAACTCTGTGATCGGATTTTTATGATTGATAAGGGGCAGGAGATTTTTGATGGAACGGTTAGCCAGCTTAAGGATACATTTGGCAAGATGAAGACTCTCTCCTTTGAACTGCTACCAGGTCAAAGTCATCTAGTTTCTCACTATGAAGGCTTTTCGGATATGACAATTGATAGACAAGGGAATAGTCTCAACATTGAATTCGATAGTTCACGCTACCAGACAGCTGACATTATCAAGCAAACCCTGTCTGATTTTGAAATCCGCGATTTGAAGATGGTGGATACGGATATTGAAGATATTATCCGTCGCTTCTACCGAAAGGAGCTCTAAGATGGTCAAATTGTGGAGACGTTATAAACCCTTTATCAATGCAGGGGTTCAGGAGTTGATTACTTACCGAGTCAACTTTATTCTTTATCGGATCGGCGATGTAATGGGTGCTTTTGTGGCCTTTTATCTCTGGAAGGCTGTCTTTGATTCTTCGCAAGAGTCCTTGATTCAGGGCTTTAGTATGGCAGATATCACCCTCTATATCATTATGAGTTTTGTGACCAATCTTCTAACTAGGTCCGATTCTTCCTTTATGATTGGAGAGGAGGTCAAGGATGGTTCCATTATCATGCGCTTGTTGAGACCGGTGCATTTTGCAGCCTCTTATCTCTTTACGGAGCTTGGTTCCAAGTGGTTGATTTTTATCTCTGTTGGACTGCCATTTTTAAGTGTCATTTTTTTGATGAAAATCTTATCTGGGCAAGGGATGGTAGAAGTGCTGGGATTAACTGTCCTTTATCTTTTTAGCTTAACGCTAGCCTACCTGATCAACTTTTTCTTTAATATCTGCTTTGGTTTTTCAGCCTTTGTGTTTAAAAATCTTTGGGGTTCTAATCTACTCAAGACTTCCATAGTGGCTTTTATGTCTGGAAGTTTGATTCCCTTGGCTTTCTTTCCAAAGGTTGTTTCAGAAATTTTATCCTTCTTGCCTTTTTCATCCTTGATTTATACTCCGGTCATGATCATTGTTGGAAAATACGATGCCAATCAGATTCTTCAGGCGCTCGCTTTGCAGTTTTTCTGGCTCTTAGTGATGGTGGGCTTGTCTCAGTTGATTTGGAAACGAGTCCAGTCCTTTATCACCATTCAAGGAGGTTAGTATGAAAAAATATCAACGCATGCATCTGATTTTTATCAGACAATACATCAAGCAAATCATGGAGTACAAGGTCGATTTTGTCGTCGGCGTGTTAGGAGTCTTTCTGACTCAGGGATTGAACCTCTTGTTTCTCAATGTCATCTTTCAACACATTCCATCCCTAGAAGGCTGGTCCTTCCAAGAAATTGCCTTTATCTATGGTTTTTCCTTGATTCCAAAGGGCTTGGACCATCTCTTTTTTGATAATCTCTGGGCACTGGGCCAACGTTTGGTGCGAAAAGGGGAGTTTGACAAGTATCTGACTCGTCCCATCAATCCTCTCTTTCACATCCTAGTTGAGACCTTTCAGATTGATGCTTTGGGCGAACTCTTGGTTGGTGGGATCCTACTAGCGACAACGGTATCTAGCATTGCTTGGACTCTTCCAAAATTCCTGCTTTTCCTAGTTTGTATTCCTTTTGCGACCTTGATTTATACTTCCTTGAAAATCGCGACAGCCAGCATCGCTTTTTGGACCAAGCAGTCAGGGGCAATGATTTACATTTTCTATATGTTTAATGATTTTGCCAAGTATCCGATTTCGATTTACAATTCGCTTCTTCGTTGGTTAATCAGTTTTATTGTACCTTTTGCCTTTACGGCCTACTATCCTGCTAGCTATTTCTTACAGGACAAGGATGTAATCTTTAACATCGGAGGTTTGATGTTGATTTCTCTGGTTTTCTTTGTCATTTCCCTTAAACTTTGGGATAGGGGTTTAGATGCCTACGAAAGTGCGGGTTCTTAAGTTGAATACTATCAAAGCCTTGTCTCAGGACAGGCTTTTTTAACAGAGATGAAAATTTCTTGACACCTATTCTTAGAGTGCTATACTGTAAGTGTAATCACCGATTTAGCTCAGTTGGTAGAGCAAGGCACTCGTAAAGCCTAGGTCACAGGTTCAACCCCTGCAATCGGCAAAGAGAAGAAACTCATTCTACTGGGTTTCTTTTTTTCTTAATTATTGAACCATTTAGACCGAGATAGAGACCAGATAGACAAAAGAGCTTGTTCTTGAAACTGACCTCTGCTATAATGATTTTTGTAAGGGACGTGAGGCGTCACTATCAGATAACTCAAGTTCATAAAAAAGAAATCGGAGATAAAGAAATGAAAAAATTATTGGGGATTGTATTTTTAGTAGCAGCAGCGACAGTAGTGTATTTTGGTTCTGTTGGATGGCCAAGTTTAAATGTCAACCTCTGGTCATTGATTCCGGTAGGGCTGTTCCTCTTTTTCACTCTAGAGAATCTTTTGAAAAAAGACTACAAGGCTAGTCTGATGTGTTTAATTATTGCCTTTATCATCGCAAATGCAATTTTGGACCTTTTGCCAATTTCAAGTGGCTTGGTAATTGGAGCAGGTGTGCTAGCTTGTGTAGGTATTGGTTACCTCTTTCCTGATAAAGAAGGAAAATAAGATTTTTCAAATAGCGATGTGACATGATAAAGCTGGATATTAACGTTTAGGAATAGGATAAATTGAACTAATATTAATAAACCAAACTAAGAATTAAGAGTTAACGAAATCACGAAAAAACTGAAATATTCGTTTGCTCTTTTTGTATGTTTAAATCTTTAAGAAAGATTTTTTCTGTTTGGGATAATAAAAAACTATTCCGTCTTAAAATTTTAAAGAAAGTCGGATATCATTTTTATTATAATAAATTCTACTTCAATACTTTTTAAAAACTCTCCAATTTTTATAAAAACCAATCCAAAACATTGTTTTTATCTGTATTCGATTGACAAATTTTTTATTGGTTATAAAATCGTATTATAAGATAAATATAATAAGTAGATTGCTCTCATATAAAATGAAAGCGATTACTAAAAGGAGGGTTACATGCAAAAAGGTAATTGGAACAAAAAAAGAGTGTATAGTATTCGAAAATTTTCAGTCGGTGCTTGCTCGGTGCTTATAGGGACATGTGCTCTATTATTAGGGGCAAGCGTTAGTCTATCTTCTTCGGTATATGCCAACGAAAATACTAAAGAAATTGTGTCAACAAATAGGACTGAGCACCAGTCTGAAAACCTGAAAACTACTGGACTCTCAAGTGAACATAAAGCTGAAGGTGTTACGACTGAAAAAGTAAGTGAACAGTCTGCTAAAGATGAAACTGTATCTCTAAAGGAAAATGCGGATGGTCGTGATGCTACAGTTAAACCTCAAGCAGAGCAACCTTTAGTTTCAGCGGCTAATAATCAAGCAATTCCCTCAGAAGAAGGTAAAGCTGAAGTCGAAAACAAAACAAAAGAAACGAACAAGCCTGAGGATAGCAATAAACTTGAAGAAACAAATAAGACTGAGGTAACGGATAAATCTAAAGATAAAAATAAATCTGAGAATAAGAAGAAATCTGAAGAAACAAATAAAGCAGAATCACAAGATCGTTCTATTTCAAAAGATAAGCAAGAATTCAAATCTGCTACGAATGAAGTAGTTGATAAGTTAATTGAAGATAGAAACATTTCCTTCAACCAGAATTGGCACTTTAAACTAAATGCCAATGCAAAGGAAGCTGTAAAACCAGACGCAGATATTTCTTCATGGAAAAAAATGGATCTTCCTCATGACTGGAGTATTCATTTTGATTTTGACCATGATTCACCAGCTCAAAACGAAGGCGGTCAATTGAATGGTGGAGATGGCTGGTATCGGAAAACCTTTAAGTTAGATGAAAAGGACTTGAATAAAGATGTTCGTGTAACCTTTGATGGTGTTTACATGGATTCACAAGTATTCGTCAATGGCCAACTAGTTGGTCACTATCCAAATGGTTACAATCAATTTTCATATGACATTAGTAACTATCTCCATAAAGATGGGCGAGAAAATGTCATTTCTGTTCATGCAGTTAATAAGCAACCAAGTAGTAGATGGTATTCAGGAAGTGGTATCTATCGAGACGTATCATTGCAGGTAACAGACAAGATTCATGTTGAAAAGAATGGGACAACTATTCTAACTCCAAAACTAGAAAGTCAACAAGGAGGAAAAGTTGAAACCCAAGTAAGCAGTAAAATTGTTAATACAGATAATAAAGACCATGAAATTGTAGCAGAGTATCAAATTTTTGAACGAGGTGGTAAGGCAGTTACAGAACTTGTTCGAACTGAGAGTAAAACTCTAAAAGCTAAGGAAACCATTCATTTGGATTCAGCATTAGAGGTTGAAAAACCAAAATTGTGGACAGTGTCATCTGACAAACCTGCTTTATATGAGATGGTAACTCGTGTTTACAAAGATGGTCAGCTTGTAGATGCAAAGAAAGATTTATTTGGTTATCGCTACTATAACTGGACTCCAGACCAAGGGTTCTCTTTAAATGGTGAACACATCAAGTTCCACGGTGTTTCATTGCACCATGATCATGGAGCGCTAGGAGCAGAAGAAAACTATAAGGCAGAATATCGTCGTCTGAAACAAATGAAGGAAATGGGAGTGAATTCGATTCGTACGACTCACAACCCAGCAAGTCCTCAGACCTTGCAGATTGCAGCTGAGCTCGGTTTGCTTGTTCAAGAAGAAGCTTTTGATACTTGGTATGGAGGTAAGAAACCATACGACTATGGTCGTTTCTTTGAAAAAGATGCTACCCACCCTGAAGCAAGAAAAGGTGAAAAATGGTCCGACTACGATCTTCGAACAATGGTAGAAAGAGATAAAAACAATCCTGCTGTTGTTATGTGGTCTATTGGTAATGAAATCGGTGAAGCAGATGGGAAAGCCCATTCTCTTGCAACTGTCAAACGCTTGGTGAAAGTGATTAAATCTGTCGATAATACACGTTATGTAACCATGGGAGCTGATAAATTCCGGTTCGGAGATGGAACTGGAGATCATGAAAAGATTGCAGATGAACTGGATGCAGTTGGATTGAATTACTCTGAAGAAAATTATCAAACTCTTCATGCAAAACATCCGAAATGGCTGATTTATGGTTCAGAAACGTCTTCAGCAACTCGTACAAGGGGAAGTTATTTCCATCCAGAGAGTGAGTGGGTAGGAAGTAATCAATACTGGCGTAATTACGAACAATCAGATTATGGTAATGATCGTGTTGGTTGGGGTAAAACTGCTACAGCATCATGGACTTTCGATAGAGATCATCCAGGATATGCTGGACAATTCATTTGGACAGGTACGGATTATATTGGAGAACCAACTCCATGGCACAATCAAAATAGTACACCTGTAAAAAGCTCTTACTTTGGTATTGTAGACACCGCAGGGATTCCAAAAAATGACTATTATCTCTACCAAAGTCAGTGGGTTTCTGCTAAGAAAAAACCAATGGTTCATTTACTTCCTCACTGGAACTGGGAAAAGACTGAATTGGCAGACAATGTTGCAGATGCTGAAAATCGAATCCCGGTTAGAGCCTATTCCAATGCTGCTAGTGTTGAGTTGTTCTTAAATAATGAGTCACTAGGTCTTAAAAAATTTAACAAAAAACAAACCAGTGATGGTCGTACATACCAAGAAGGTGAAAATCCTCAAGAGCTATACTTGGAGTGGAAAGTAGCTTATAAACCAGGAACTTTAGAAGCAGTTGCTCGAGATGAGTCTGGTAAGGAAATTGCTCGAGATAAGATAGTGACTGCTGGTGAGCCTGCTGGTGTTCGTCTGGTTAAGGAAGAGAACGCTATCGCTGCAGATGGAAAAGATTTGACTTATATCTATTATGAAATTGTAGATAGTAAGGGCAATGTTGTGCCAACTGCTAACAATCTAGTTCACTTCCAACTTCATGGACAAGGTCAACTGGTTGGTGTGGATAATGGTGAGCAAGCTAGTCGTGAACGTTATAAAGAACAAGCAGATGGTTCTTGGATTCGTAGAGCCTTTAATGGTAAAGGGGTAGCGATTGTTAAATCGACTGATCAAGCAGGTAAATTTACCCTTACAGCTTATTCGGGATTGTTGAAATCAGATCAAGTTACGATTTTTACAGGTAAGTCAGACCAGTCAGAAAAGACTGTTTTAGGCACAGAAATACCAAAAGTACGTACAGTTTTAGGACAAAAACTTAAAATGCCTCAGACAGTGCCATTTGTATATAGTGATGGTAGTCGTGAAAAACGTCCTGTAACCTGGTCTCAAGCAGATGTCAGTCAAGCTGGAATTGTAACTGTAAAAGGTATGTCTGATGGACGTGAAGTTGAGGCTCGTGTTGAAGTACTTACAGTTGCGAATGAACTTCCAGCTGTTAAACGCATCACACCTGGAACAGACTTGAGTTCTGTGGATAAACTTGTTTCACTTGTTTCAACAGATGGTCGTATTCACAATTATGAAGTTGAAAATTGGGAAATTTCACCAGAAGATAAAGAGAAGTTATCTACTCCGGGGGCACATATTCAGATGACTAGCCAATTAGGAGATAGAACCATCCACGCTACTTTGATAGTTGATGATGGTAAGGAATTGTCTCAAGTTACACCAACTATAGCAGTAGGTGGTGAAAGTGTTACGGAACTTTCAAAAGAGCATCCTGTACATTATCACAAACTTTCTTATGGTGCAAAAATTCCAGAAGTCAGTGCTAGTGCTGAAAATGCCGATGTGAACGTGATTCAGGCAAATGAATCCAATGGAATGCGTGCTAGTATCTACATTCAGCCTAAAGATGGGGGACAGTTACAAACCTATGCTGTTCAGTTCCTTGTTGATTCTCCACAAATTGAAAGCTTGAGTCTCAGAGTGGATCAAGCATCTAGCCTCAAAGAAGATCAAACTGTTAAAGTGACAGTTTTAGCCCGTTATCAGGATGGAACTGAAGCTATTTTACCAACTGATAAGGTGACTTTCTCAAGCCAAGGTGAGGGAGGAGTCTCTGTTAATAAGGGAATGCTAGAGTTGCATAAACCGGGTAGTCTCACTTTACAAGCTCAATATGAAGGTGCAAAAGGAGAACTTCCTCTAACGATCGCAGCAAATACTGAAGATAAAGTTGTTCAGGCCATTCGCCCAGTTAGCCTTGTGACAGATTTGCACCAAACACCAAATCTTCCATCTACAGTAACAGTTGAGTACAATAAAGGATTTCCAAAAGTTCATAAGGTAGTTTGGGATTCGATTCCATCTGAAAAATTAAATCAATATCATACTTTTGAAGTACTTGGTAAGGTTGAAGGATTGAATCAAGAAGCGCGTGCGACAGTATCAGTAGAAGGAATTGTAAAAGTTGAAGATGTGAGCATCACAACACCAATTTCTGAGGCACCAACCTTGCCAGAAAGTGTCCGAACTTATTATTCAAATGGCCAAGTATCTTCAGCTAAGGTGGCTTGGGACACTATTGATGCAAGCCAGTATGCAAAAGAAGGAATCTTTACTGTAACAGGCCATGTGGAAGGAACACAGCTGACAACGAAATTACATGTTCGTGTATCCAATCAAACAGAAATTGGCAATAATATTTCAGATCAATGGACAGGTTCAGAATTACCACTTGCCTTTGCATCAGATTCTCATTCTTATGACCCAGTATCTAATGTAAATGATAAAGTGATTTCTTACGGTGATCAGCCTGCAAATCGTTGGTCAAACTGGAAACGTTCTGAAGAAGCTTCAGTAGGGGTACTCTTTGGAGATTCAGGTATTTTGACAAAACGCTCGGTCGATAACTTGAATGTGGCCTTTTATGAAGATAGTGGTGTCGGTGCTCCAAAATCTTACGTCATTGAGTATTATGTTGGTGAAAAAGCTCCAACTGCACCGAAGAATCCTGGTTATGTAGAGGGTGCAAATCACGTATTTAATGACAGTAAAAATTGGAAACCAGTTACAAATCTTAAGGCTCCAGATCAGTTAAAAGCTGGAGAAATGAATCATTTCAGTTTTGATAAGGTGGATACCTACGCGGTACGTATTCGTATGACAAGAGCTGATGATAAACTTGGAACATCAATTACAGAATTACAAGTTTTCTCTAAAAAGGTAGCACCAGCTAAAGAGGCAACTACTAACATTAAGGTGGCTGGAAAAGATCTTCCTCACTTTAATCCAGACTTAACAGATTACTATTTAGACTATAGTGATGGAAAAATTCCAGAAGTAACAGCTAGTATCACAAATAATGGACTTGCTACAGTGGTTCCTAGTGTGAAAGAGGGCGATCCTGTCCGTGTTATTGTGAAAGCAGAAAATGGCGATATTCTTGGAGAATACAACCTTCACTTTACAAAAGATAAAGATTTGTTGGCTCGTAAACCAATTGCTGCTGCAAAACAGTCTCAATTGTTGCAGTTAGGTCAACCTTTGGAGTTGCCAAATAAGGTTCCAGTTTATTTCGCAGGTAAGAGCGGTTATGACGTAAAAGATTTGGCAGTTGAATGGGAAAAAGTCCCTGCTTCTACCTTAAACAAAGCTGGGGAATATACAATTAAAGGACATGTAGTTGGTAGTGAAGTCCCAGTAGAATTATCTGTTCGAGTAACGGACAAGGTCGGTAGATCTCTTTCTGATAATCCAGATTATCTTGCTACTCATAGTCAGGCTTTTGCTTCAGCTACTAATGATTTGGATGATAATTCGAACGACCGTGTAGACTATTTAAATGATAATGACCGAAATCAAGACAACCGTTGGACAAACTGGTCAGCTAATCCATCCGCTAATCCAGAAGTATCAGTTGGTGTTATCTTTAAAAAGAATGGTAAAATTGTGGATAGAAAGGTTTCACAAGCTAAACTAAACTTCTTTGCAGATAGTGGAACAGATGCCCCAGCTAAACTCGTATTGGAACGATACATCGGTCCTGACTTTGATGTTCCGGTTTACTATTCAAACTACAGCTACGAATCAAATCACCCATTTAATAACCCTGATAATTGGGAACTTGTTCCTTATTACGCAGACAAAGAAATTCAAGCTGGAGACGAGATCAATGTGACATTTAAACCTGTGACTACCAAAGCTATGAGATGGCGCATGGATAGAAAAGCAGATAAAAATGGAGTTGCTTTAACTGAATTAAGTTTCCAAGCACCAAGTGAGCTTGCAAAAGAGAGCACAGAGGGAAGAATTTTAGTAGATGGTAAAGAGCTTCCTGACTTCTCTGAAAATCGTTTGGACTATGAATTGATTTATAAAGGGGAACGTCCAAAAATCACTGTAGAAGGGAAAGATCAAGTCACATCTACAATTGTGGATAGTGGAAATGAAAATCTTCCTGTATTAGTCCGTCTGGTATCAGAGAGTGGTAAGAATGTCAAAGAATACCGGATTAAATTGACTAAGGAAAAAGTGATAGACGCAAAACTTGTAGCTCCTGCTCGATATGATTTGCCTAGTCTTGAAGTGGTAGACAAAGAATTAAACTTCCAAACTCTTGAACAAAAAGACGATACTCTGTTTGAGGGAGAAGTCCGCCTATTGCAAGAAGGTAGAGTTGGTAAGGAACGTATCTATACAGAAGTAACGACTGATGGCAAACATGAGGAAAAATCACGTGAGATTCTGGAAGAACCTGTAAATAGAATTCTGTTGGTAGGTACTAAGAAGAAATCAAGTAACATTGAGACACCGGCGGGTGGACATCAAGACAATGGTAGCAGCCAACCTACGGAACAAAAACCAGGAGCAAATCCTAATCCAAATATTGTCATTCCAAATCCATCAAATAATGGTGTGATAAGTAACAGTTCAGATTTTAAAAATAATCTATCAGTTACTCCGAACGTTGTGATACAAGCTCCTACTCAGGAAAGCAAAAAACCTGGATGGAACAAGGAAGATGGTAAATGGTATTATCGTCAACAAAATGGGGACTTGGCTAAGGGTTGGGTCAAAGATGGAGATACTTGGTATTACTTTGATCAAACAGGAAAAATGGAAACTGGCTGGATTAAAGATCAATCAGGTGCATGGTATTACTTGAATCAATCAGGTGCAATGTCATCTAATGAGTGGATTTTGGATCAAGATGGTAAGTGGTATTATGTTGATGCATCAGGTTCGATGAAGACAAGTCAATGGTTCCAAGTTGGAGACAAATGGTATTATGTTGATGCAAATGGATCCCTTGCTGTCAATACAGTAACTCCGGATGGTTATCAAGTAAATGAAAACGGTGAGTGGATCGGATAAGATTGATTTGAGGAATGTAACTCTCTCATAAGATTTATTCTGTGCAGTGTTTCCAAGCGAGACAAGAGAAGTCTCGCTTGGAAACGCTCTGCTCAAACGATTTTTAAAGAAGAAAAAAGGATTTACCCAAGTCAAAAGGGTTAAATCCTTTATTTTTTATGTCTCATATAAGATTCAGCTAGAGGGCCATCAATTCAACAATCATCTCGATATACATGACAAGGGTTAATAAGAATCCTGCACGCCAGAAGAATTTGATGAATTTAGGATAGTAAAAGCTGCGTTTTTTCAAAAGGAAGAAAAAAACGAGAATAATGGCTAGGAGTGAGAGGGCTAGGCCTAGTCTAGGGAGGAAATTATGGGTAAAGGTTTTAGCTGTAATAAGGTAATATTCAAATACCAAGACTGGAAAAGCCAAATCCGCAAAGTTTCGTCCTAGTTTTTTTAATCTAAAAAGTTTGGTTATGATAATGCAGACTACTAAGGTCAGTATCAATAATAAAATAGATGCTAATTTCATTAAAATCATATCCATATTGTATCATAAAAAGTCGCTAAAGGAAATGAGAAACAGAGGAATTTATAGGAAAGTCAGGCTTTTGAGATTGTGGGTGTTTTTTGTTATAATGAAAGTTATGAAATCTTATAATACCTTGAATGATTATTATCGAAAACTCTTTGGAGAAAAGACCTTTAAAGTCCCTATTGATGCGGGATTTGACTGTCCCAATCGTGATGGGACTGTGGCTCATGGAGGCTGTACTTTTTGTACGGTTTCAGGTTCTGGAGATGCTATCGTAGCACCGGATGCACCTATCCGTGAGCAATTTTATAAGGAAATTGACTTTATGCACCGTAAGTGGCCAGAGGTTCAGAAGTATCTGGTTTATTTTCAAAATTTTACCAACACCCATGAAAAGGTTGATGTTATTCGAGAGCGCTATGAGCAGGCTATCAACGAGCCAGGTGTAGTAGGAATCAATATTGGAACGCGCCCAGACTGTTTACCAGACGAAACCATCGAGTATTTGGCTGAGTTGTCGGAACGCATGCATGTGACGGTTGAATTGGGCTTGCAGACTACTTATGAAACAACCTCTGATCTGATTAACCGTGCCCATTCCTATGAATTGTACGTGGAAACGGTCAAGCGTTTGAGAAAGTATCCAAAAATTGAGATTGTTTCTCATTTGATCAATGGACTTCCTGGTGAAACCCATGAGATGATGATTGAGAATGTCCGTCGCTGTGTTACGGATAACGATATTCAAGGGATTAAACTGCATTTGCTCCATCTTATGACAAATACACGTATGCAACGAGATTACCACGAAGGACGCTTGCAGTTGATGAGTCAGGATGAATATGTCAAGATCATCTGTGACCAACTGGAAATCATTCCCAAACATATCGTTATCCATCGAATTACAGGAGATGCACCTAGAGATATGCTGATTGGGCCTATGTGGAGCCTCAATAAATGGGAAGTTCTCAACAGTATTGAGATGGAGATGCGACGTCGCGGAAGTGTTCAAGGATGCAAGGCTGTAAAACAGGAGTTTGAAAATGAAAAGACCACTTGAGATGGCACATGATTTTTTGGCTGAGGTTGTAACTCAGGATGATATCGTAGTGGATGCGACTATGGGAAATGGTCATGACACGCTTTTTTTAGCCAAACTAGCCAAGAAAGTTTATGCCTTTGATATTCAGGAGCAAGCCTTGGAAAAGACCCAAGAGCGTTTGGACCAGGCTGGCCTGACAAATGCCCAGTTAACCTTGCAAGGTCATGAGACACTGGACCAGTTTGTGACAGAAGCCAAGGCAGGGATTTTTAATCTGGGCTATTTGCCATCAGCCGATAAGTCAGTCATTACCCAACCACAGACGACTATTGAAGCATTAGAAAAGCTGTGTCATTTGCTTGTCAAAGGGGGAAGGATTGCTATCATGATTTACTATGGTCATGAAGGAGGCGACCTCGAGAGGGATGCTGTCTTGGATTTTGTTAGCCAGTTGAACCAACAAGAGTATACAGCTGCTATTTACCGAACTTTAAACCAAGTCAACAACCCACCATTTTTAGTAATGATTGAAAAATTAGAGAGATATAGACATGGATAAACAATACCTACGTGAAAAGCTGGATGCCATGCGCCAGAATTTTGTTGAATCAACCCACCACGAACGAGCGGTGGGGGTGTTAGATCAAGCGCATATGAGCAAAAAAATGCTTAAAATCAAGAAAAAATTAGTTGCTCTTGAAATGGAACGGTGCCAGAGAAAAATTGAGCACAAAGACTGTTCCAAGATTGACCAAAAAATTAAAGAGCAGAAGGAGATATTTGAATCCTGTTGTAAAAAAGATTAAGGAGGTCGTGCGTGGAATTACTGATTTACCTCATCCTATTTTTACTGGTTTTGATTGTCTCAAGTACAACCAATAAGCTCCTGCCCTTTTTGCCTCTCCCTTTGGTGCAAATTCTTTTGGGAATTGTGATTGGTCTCTTTTTACCCAATACCGACTTTCACCTCAATACAGAGTTGTTTTTGGCATTGGTTATCGGGCCCTTGCTTTTCCGAGAGTCGGAAGAAGCGGATATTACGGCTATTTTAAAACACTGGCGAATCATTGTTTACCTCATATTTCCAGTGATTTTCATCTCGACCCTGAGTTTGGGTGGCTTGGCCCATCTGCTTTGGCTCAGTCTTCCCTTGGCGGCTTGCTTGGCTGTTGGGGCAGCCCTTGGCCCTACGGATTTGGTGGCTTTTGCCTCTCTTTCGGAGCGCTTTAGCTTTCCTAAGCGTGTGTCCAATATTCTTAAGGGTGAAGGACTCTTGAATGATGCTTCTGGCTTGGTTGCCTTTCAGGTAGCTTTGACAGCTTGGACAACTGGAGTCTTTTCCCTTAGGCAAGCTAGTAGTTCGCTCATCTTTTCAATTCTAGGCGGTTTTTTGATTGGCTTTTTAACAGCCATGACCAACCGTTTCCTCCATAGCTTCTTGCTAAGTGTGAGAGCAACAGATATTGCTAGTGAGCTCCTTCTGGAATTGAGTTTGCCCTTGGTAACCTTCTTCCTGGCAGAAGAAGTCCACGTTTCAGGGATTATTGCCGTTGTAGTTGCTGGGATTTTAAAGGCAAGCCGTTTTAAGAAAATTACGCTCCTCGAAGCCCAAGTGGATACGGTGACCGAGACGGTCTGGCATACAGTGAACTTTATGCTCAACGGTTCTGTCTTTGTGATTTTAGGGATGGAGTTGGAAATGATAGCAGAGCCTATCTTGACCAATCCAATCTATAATCCCTTACTTTTATTGGTATCTCTTATAGCCCTTACCTTTGTCCTCTTTGCTATTCGTTTTGTCATGATTTATGGCTATTATGCTTATAGGACCCGACGACTTAAGAAAAAACTGAATAAGTATATGAAGGACATGCTTCTTTTGACCTTTTCAGGTGTCAAGGGAACGGTGTCAATTGCTACGATTCTTTTGATACCAAGTAATCTAGAGCAGGAGTATCCTCTCTTACTTTTCCTTGTCGCAGGTGTGACGCTTGTAAGCTTTTTAACAGGCCTCGTGGTCTTGCCTCATCTTTCTGATGAACAGGAAGAAAGCAAGGATTATCTCATGCATATCGGCATTTTGAATGAAGTAACGCTAGAGTTGGAAAAAGAGTTGGAAGGCACCAGAAATAAACTTCCCCTCTATGCGGCTATTGACAATTACCATGGACGTATTGAAAATCTCATCCTGAGTCAAGAAAATAAGGGGGCTCAAGAAGACTGGGAGGCTTTAAAACTTCTCATCCTCAGTATTGAAAGTGATGGTTTAGAACAGGCTTACGAAGAAGGCAAGATGAGTGAGCGTGCTTATCGGGTTTACCAACGTTATTTGAAAAACATGGAACAAAGTATCAATCGCAAGTTTGCTTCACGATTGACCTATTATTTCCTTGTTTCCTTGCGAATTTTACGTTTTCTCCTTCATGAAGTCTTTACCTTAGGTAAGACCTTTCGCAGTTGGAAAAATGAAGAATCACAGAAACTCAGAGCCCTTGACTATGACCAAATTGCAGAGCTCTATCTAGAAAATACAGAGATGATTATCGAAAGTTTGGAGAATCTAAAAGGGGTTTACAAGAGTTCTTTAATCAGTTTCATGCAGGATTCTCGTCTCCGTGAAACAGCTATTATCACTAGTGGTGCCTTTGTTGAACGGGTTATCAATCGCGTTAAGCCCAACAATATCGATGAAATGCTGAGAGGCTATTATCTGGAGCGCAAGTTGATTTTCGAATACGAAGAAAAACGATTGATTACGACCAAGTATGCCAAAAAATTACGACAAAATGTGAATAACTTAGAGAACTATTCTCTGAAGGAAGCTGCCAATACCCTGCCTTATGATATGGTGGAATTGGTAAGAAGAAATTAGTTAATACTCTTCGAAAATCAAATTCAAACCACGTCAGCTTTATCTGCAACCTCAAAGCAGTGCTTTGAGCAACCTGCGGCTAGCTTTCTAGTTTGCTTTTTGATTTTCATTGAATATAAGATTGTAAGTGAAGGAGTGTGACATGAAGAAGTGGTGGAAAGAGCTGATAGATAAGCCTTTATTAAAAGCTTTTTTGCATTATTATCAAGCATCAGATAGTGAGTTGACCAGTGTCGCAGTAGCCTACTATTGGTTGATTTCGATTTTTCCACTTCTTTTGGTGGTGGTTAATATCCTCCCTTATTTTCGGATTCCAGTTTCTAATTTTTTAAAGGTTGTCAATGAATTCTTGCCGGAAACCATGTATGATGTGGTGGCAAAGATTATCACAGAAGTGCTGACCCAACCGTCAACGGGCTTATTGAGTTTTGCGGTTTTGTCAGCCCTCTGGACCTTTTCAAAATCCATGAATTTCCTACAGAAAGCCTTTAATAAAGCTTACGGAGTAGCAAAAAATCGTGGAATGATTTCCCATCAGCTTATGAGTTTGTTTGTCAGTTTTGGTTTGCAGATTCTCTTTGCTTTAGCTCTGTTTTTGAGTGTCTTTGGCCGTATGCTCCTCAACCTTGTCAAAAGCTATTGGAAATCGGATAGTCCTCTCTTTGATTATCTGCAAGACCTAACAGGCCCTTTGGTCTATGCCTTGATTTTTGCCATCCTGGTCATGCTCTACTATTTCCTACCCAATGTTAAGGTGCGACGGATTCGCTATGTGTTGCCAGGTAGTGTCTTTGTCTTGTTGACTCTGGTCTTACTGCTCAATATCTTTTCAGTCTATATTAACAATTATGTCAATCACCTAGTGGACGTGCGTTTTTTCAGTTCCGTCGTCGTGGTGGTCATGATGTTCTGGTTTATTCTCATCGCTAAGATTTTGATTGTCGGCGCGGTGATCAATGCCAGTGTCCAGAGCTTGAAAGATCCGAGCTTTAGAATAAATTAACTTCATTTTTTATCCATTACAAAACGCATACTATCAGGCTTTATAAAACC